>NZ_JAAVWA010000001.1:0-482238 GCF_017355725.1 Anabaena sp. 54 | reverse complement strand
AGAGGCAAGAGTGAAGAGGGTTTGGGCGATTTTACATTTCTTTACACAGTTTGGTTTTATTGTGTTCACCTACTTACCCTTAATTAAGAAAATAATTAAATAAACGTTACAATCTATGTAGTTTATGAAAAAAATAGCAATAGTTGAGATCAATAATACTTTTATGAAAGCTAATTTAATATCTAATTCTGCGTCTGATTTTATCAACTCCTTGTCCTGTGCTGCGACTGCATACCGAGCCGGAAATCAATTACCCTCGGCGGAAATAATGGTGAATGCGTTGCTGGAGGCGGAAAAAACCGCCAAGCTACAAAAGTTAAATTATCCTTTTGAATCTCTCAATGGTAAATGGCGACTTTGTTTTGCTACTGGTACTAAAAAAGTCAGAAATCGTGGGGGAATTATTTTAGGTAAGGGTTGGTATGTGCCAAGATTTACGAAAATTCATATTTGCTTGAATCCGTTGGAAACAAAGACTTTAGGAACAGGAGAAATTGCGAATCAAGTCCAATTGGGAGGAATATTATTTAAATTAACTGGACCAATCAAATATTTAGGAAAAAAGAATTTATTGGCTTTTGATTTCATCAAAATGCAGATTAGTTTATTTGATTGGATGTTTGTCAATCAAAATATTTCTGCAAGTAAAGGTGAAATTAAAGATTTTAACGAGCAAGCCATCGCCAAACTGGCTTTTTTTGCTTTTTTTCTAGTTACTGAAGATATGATTGCTGCTCGTGGACGCGGAGGTGGTTTAGCTCTTTGGATTAGAGAAAATTAAATTATTTTTGCACAATATTAAGTAGTAGAGAAGTCCCATTTTCCCTCTTGTTACCAATCTTAAAAAAAATCGTAATAAGAATTTAACACCATCTGGCAATAGAAAGACTAAAATCAAGACGGACAGATTAGCCCTGTAATAAAGGAGCATTATAAAACAATGTCCGATTTAAATCGCGGAATCATGAAATTTGAAGGTGCAGATTCACCTAAACTGATTACAATTTCCACTGTGGTACTTTTAGGATCAATTGCTGGGCTGATTATTTGGGCGCTTACTGCCGCTTATGCACTAGGCTAAATTCCTTGAATAACATTTGGGACACTAGTAAGACTATCATTGTTTTCTAGTGTCCTTATATTTAAGAGGAGTCAGGAGGTAGGGGCGCAGGGACTGCGCCCAATCAGCAGTCAGGAGGTAGGGGCGCAAGGCCTACGCCCAATCAGCAGTCAGGAGGTAGGGGCGCAGGGCCTGCGCCCAATCAGCAGTCAGGAGCAAGAAAGAAAAACAAAGAAGAAAGAATTATTTTGAATCTGAACCCTGACTCCTGCCGTACAAGGGTTTTATCTTTATTATGTGATTCATGTTTGTTAACAACAAACTTGGAAGATGTCATCAAATTTTAATTTTTAGATTAGAGAATCATGATTAATCTTTTCGGTATCGTCATTATTTTAATTGTTTGTCCACTGTTAGGAGCAATACCACTAATTTCCTGGATTACTTATGCCTTGAGTGGTAAGCAGTTAGCCAAGGTGGGTACAGGAAATATTAGTGTGGCAGCCGCTTTTTATCATGGTGGTAAGTTAGCAGGAAGTATCTGCGTAGTTTCTGAAGCCCTCAAGGGTGTTGGGGTTGTGACAATTGCCCAATATTGTTTTCCTTCCCAACCAGTTTGGGAACTTATTGCTTTAATTGCTTTGGTTATCGGTAGATATGTGGCTACTAAAGGCGCAGGAATAACTAACGTTTCCTGGGGGTTGTTGGCACATGATCCGATGGTAGCTGCTTTTGTGAGTTTGCTGGCGGCGATGGGGTTTTTAATTACTCGTTCTAAGGAAACTATTAAGTTGGGGGTATTAGTGATATTTCCCCTGTTTGTGGGTATTATCCATTCCCAAGATATACTAAGGATTATCGCTGCTGCAACTTTGTCGGGGTTAATTTACTGGATTTATAGCCAAATTCCTGATGATATGAATCTCCCTGTTGAGGAGGCGGCGCTAGAATCTCAACCAATGATGGAATATTTAAATAATCAAGAGAGGATTATTACTTTAGATGATGATTTAGATGGGGAAGTGGTAGGAGCTAAAGCTGCGACATTATCGCAAATTAAACGTTGGGGCTATGCAGTTCCTAAAGGTTGGGTACTGCCTGCTGGTGAAGATCCTACTGTTTTAATTGATTTTCTGCAACCGTCGCCACTTTCGCCCTTGGTAGTGCGTTCCTCGGCGATTGGCGAAGATTCCCAACAAGCTTCGGCGGCAGGACAGTATGAAACGATTTTAAATGTGATCAGTAAGGTAGAATTGCGACAAGCGATCGCTCAAGTTAAAGCCTCCTATGATCATCCCAGTGCCGTCGAATATCGCCATCGCAGTAGTTCAGAAGATCGGGCAATGGGGGTACTCATTCAACAACAAGTCCAAAGCGTATTTTCTGGGGTAGCTTTTAGCCGAGATCCCATTTCTCAACAGGGTGAGGCGGTGGTTATTGAAGCGGTGTCTGGTAGTCCTACGCAAATTGTATCTGGGAAGGTAACACCGGAACAATATCGGGTGGTGGTTGCGGATAATGAAAAATTATCTTGTCTGCAATTTGAAGGTCATGGCAAAGTTCCTGAAGCATTAATTAAACAAGTTGCCTACTTAGCTCGGCGGTTAGAAAAACGTTATTTGGGCATTCCCCAAGATATTGAATGGAGTTATGATGGTCAAAATCTGTGGGTATTGCAGACAAGACCTATCACTACCCTTTTACCGTTATGGACAAGAAAAATCGCGGCTGAGGTAATTCCGGGAGTTATTCATCCCTTAACTTGGTCTATTAATTCACCTTTAACCTGTGGTGTGTGGGGGGAAATTTTTAGTATAGTGTTAGGCGATCGCGCTAACCGGTTGGATTTTGCCACAACAGCCACACTGCACTACTCTAGAGCCTATTTTAATGCTTCCTTATTAGGAGAAATCTTTCTGAAAATGGGATTACCTCCAGAAAGTTTGGAATTTCTGACTAGAGGTGCAAGCATGAGTAAACCTGCTCTAGATTCTACTTTGGCTAATTTACCAGGACTGACAAAGTTACTCAAGCGAGAAATTGATTTAGACAAAGATTTTAAATTGGACTATCGCCAAGTTTTTATTCCGGGATTAACCCAATTATCAAACGTTGTCATTGAGGAATTATCACTAGATCAATTATTAGGGAGAATAGATTTAATTCTCGACTTACTCCACCGGGGTACTTATTACAGCATTTTAGCCCCCTTAAGTGCAGCCATCCGTCAAGCGGTTTTGGGGGCAAAAGTAGAAGAAATTGATAATAGCGTCACCCCAGAGGTAGCATCATTAAGAGCTATGCGCTTATTGGCGGCGGATGCTCGACAAATCTTAATCGCCGGTAACTATGAACTTAAACCAGAACAAGTATTTGCACAATTAGCAGAAACAGCCGCAGGGTCGAGAATTTTAGCGGAATTTAACGAATTGATTGAGGATTATGGCTATTTGAGCGAAGTTGGTACAGATATTTCCGTCCCCACTTGGCGAGAAAATCCCCAAATAGTCAGACAATTATTTATCCAGTTGCTACAAGCACCGGAAGCACCAAATTTAGATGATTCCCGTTCAGAACAGACAAATTTAGTACAAAGACGAGTTGATCTTAAAGGTAGGGTGACAGAAGTTTATTCCCGATTGTTGGCGGAATTACGTTGGACATTTTTGGCGCTAGAACAGATGTGGCTTCAGTCTGGGGTATTAACACAACAGGGAGATATTTTCTTTCTCAAGTTAGAGGAAATTCGTCGTTTAGGGATTAATCCAGATGTAGCTTTTAAGAATCATATCTGGGAATTAATCGCAAACAGGCGATCGCAATTTATCCAAGATAGCCAAATTCCCCAAATTCCCCCCGTAGTTTACGGTTATAACCCCCCTCATCCCATTAAACCCGTAATTGATTCCTCTGACAACATTTTATTAGGTATTCCCGCCAGTCAAGGACAAATTCAAGGACGGGTAAAAGTATTACGAACCTTACAAGAAGCCCATAATATTGATAAAAACACTATCCTTGTTGTCCCTTACACAGATTCCGGTTGGGCCCCTATCCTAGTCCAAGCTGGAGGCTTAATTGCCGAAGCAGGTGGTAAACTTTCTCACGGAGCAATTATCGCCCGTGAATACGGTATTCCCGCTGTTATGGATGTGCGTGGTGCGACATACCTACTTCAAGACGGTCAACAAGTCCAAATTGATGGTTATAAAGGGACGGTGGAAATACTCTAGAAGCAAGAATCATCTAAGTAGGTTAGCATTGTCAATCGTCGTTATGGCAAGGCAAGAGGCAAGATTGAATAGGGTTTAAGCGATTTTACTTTTCTTTACACAGATTGGTTTGATTGTGTTCACCTACTTAGAACTTAAACAAACACTAATGGGGATTAAGTGAAATTAAAATTTCGTAGGGGTTTACGGCGTAAACCCTCCCTCATGCGTAGTTTCAATCCCTAATAGGGAGTAGTGGTTTTCTTCCAACTGATTCCTGCTTCTTCAAATAAGTCGTAGTAGCTTTGTTTTGACTCATTAAGTGCCATTCAAACTTCGATAAATGAGATATAGTGAAGATACAAATTGCCGACCAAGGAAAATTACATTATGAATACCCAATTAGTTGAATCTATCACTCAAATCATCCTCTCTTTATCCCCAGAAGAAAGGCAGCTTTTAGAAAGCAAAATTAATAATGTCAAATTATCTTCACCATTAGCAAATTCAACACAACAAGATATTTCAGATTTAGAACAAAAATTAAAGAATTTTGAGACAAAATATCAAATGTCTTCTGGTGACTTCTATCAAGAATTTCAAGCAGGTAAATTAGGAGATGAAATAGATTTTTTTGAATGGAGCGTATTTTATGAAATGTGGACTAATGCTCAAAATACTATTCAGATAAATACGAATTTAATAGCTAGTTAAACAATGGAAATACAAGATTATATTAATACAGTAAAAATTAAATTAGCTACTAGCCGCATTATTATTAAAATCGCTATTGTGGAAGAAAAAATTTTATTGGATCGTGGTTATTTCCGTACTAGATTAACTTTAGTAAATAATGATTTCTTAGAAATAGCAGAGTCCTTTACTATTATTGAGGGACATTTTGTAACCCTTGGTTATCGTTATCAGTGGATGGATGAACAAAAGGAAAATTTAAGAAAACGTTGGGATGAAGAAGGAGTCAGGAGTCAGTAGCCAGGAGTCAGAATCAATCAGTCGAGGATTCAAACCTGCGACTGATTAAAGACCACCAAATCGTAGATTTGGTGGGGGTCTTAAACCCAGTTATTCATCCGCCACTCGCACAGAATTCATTCTGAATTCTGACTCCTGACTCCTGAATTCTGTTCAATAATGTGCAGCATTTTCCAAAATTACCTAATTTTCCCCATCATGTCCATATAATTGAAGAATCTAATGTAGAACCTAGCCAATCTCGTAGTATTCTGGAATTAATTGAACTCATTGAAAAAGAATTAATGTGAACTTATAAAGTGCGTAAGTCCTGAATAAGAATTATTCCAATAAGAATAACGCATTCATGTTTCAATCCCTAATAGGGAGTAAATGAAATTGCAATGATCCAGAACCAACAGAAGCAGTAGAAGGCCACCGTTTCAATCCCTAATAGGGAGTAAATGAAATTGCAATTAAGATTATAATCATCTAAATCACTATTATTTAAAAGTTTCAATCCCTAATAGGGAGTAAATGAAATTGCAATTTGGGCGATCGCTAGTGGGATGCGATCGCTCTGTTTCAATCCCTAATAGGGAGTAAGTGAAATTGAATGGAGATTTTCTTTGATGATTTTTTGCCACAGTGGAACTATACTGCTAAACCACAACAACATTTAGAATTGTAAGTTATTTAATCCACATTCCTAAGAGACTTCCAAATAAAAAAATGTCCCAAAACTGATGCAGAAATTCTCTCTCTGTGTACTCTGTGCCTCTGTGGTTCGTTTCTTAGGATAATTTATTTCTTGGAAGTCTCTAACTATAAACACTAATATAAAAAAAGCAAGTAGCGAAGGTTAAAATATTCGCCCTCACTACTCACTCTTCTTACCTACGCACCTACAGATTCCTTAGCGGCATACAACACCTCAGCCGAGATATCTTTAAACCCACGTTCACGGGCAAACTTTTCGGTATTTCGCTTCACTTTTCCGCGCACAAAACCAGGAATCTTATTCAATTCCGCTTGACCATCTTTTGTCCAATTCAAACCAGATTCTGCGGAAATTCCTTTGGTAATTACTTCCTTTGTATCGTGTCCACCAAAGATTTCTAATAAGTGATCTTCCATTCCCAAAGTGAAGGAATTGTAGATTAAATCAGTGATTTGATTTGTGCCTTCATAACCCATAAATGGTTTGTAACCAATGGGGAAATTCTGCACGTGAATTGGTGCTGCAATGACACCACAAGGAATATCCAAACGTTTACCAACGTGACGTTCCATCTGTGTACCAAATATAGCAGAAGGTTCAACGCGAGCGATCGCATCCCCAATTTCACCATGATCATCTGTAATCAATACTTCATCGCAATATTCGCTCACCTGTTCTCTAAACCAGTCAGCATCATACTTGCAATAAGTACCAGCCCACACCACGTGAATCCCCATTTCCCGCGAGAGAATCTTCGTTAAAGCCGCCGCATGAGTATTATCACCAAAAACCACCGCTTTCTTCCCTGTCAAGTTCTGACAGTCAATAGAACGGGAAAACCAAGCCGCTTGGGATACGTGCAGAGTTTGTTCATTAATGAAGTCTTCATAATTAACTTCCGCACCTTGAGCGTTAATTACCTGCTGAATTTTACGGATACATCTAGCAGTTTCCACTACACCCATCGGCGTAATATCTACGTAAGGAGTCCCGAATTGTTCTTCTAAATATTTAGCTGTAGTTAACCCCAGTTCCCGATAAGGAATTAAGTTAAACCAAGCTTGAGGCATAGTTTTTAACTCGTGAACAGACGCACCTTCAGGAATCACAGTATTTACCTGAATTCCCAAATCAGTCATTAACCGCTTCAGTTCAGTGACATCATGGTTATTGTGGAAACCCAGAGTAGAAACCCCGATAATGTTAACTGAGGGTTTGACTGTTTTCTCTGTTGGTAATTCCCCCCGCTTCCGGGCTTTCTCAATGTAATATTGGACGATTTGTTGTAAGGTGCGATCTGCGGCTTGTAATTCATTGTAGCGGTAATGGTTCACGTCCGCCAGCATTACGTCCCCTTTTGCTTCCAATTGCGCCCGTTCGACAAAGTTATGTAAGTCCTCTTGCAAAATGCTGGAAGTGCAGGTAGGAGTTAAAACGATTAAATCGGGGTGTTCTTCCGCGTCTTTGCGGGTGATGTTGTCTACCACCTTTTCTTGAGAACCTCGCGCTAAAACGTTTCTATCAACGACGCTGGTTGTAACTGGGGTAAAGTTTCTTTCCCGCGATAGCATGGAACGCATAACGTTGAAGTAATCATCACCCAGGGGTGCGTGCATGATAGCATGAACGTTTTTAAAAGAACTCGCAATTCGCAAAGTTCCAATGTGGGCGGGGCCTGAATACATCCAGTAAGCCAATTTCATCCTGTGTTCTCCCTTGACAAGTTAAATAACTATAAGTGCTTGATTATTAAATCGTTTCTGATTTTCTCAAACCTAACCGCTATGAACAAATAAGGTTTGTTGCGAGGTTATTTGACATGGGAGACGGTAAAACCTAGTTGCTGACTGGGTTATGGCTGATTATTTAAACAATATTTATGTTGTTTAAGTAAATAAATCTTAATGATTTGCAAAATATTTGGATCAAAATCTCCAAACCGATTTTACCGATTTTCATAAGGTCCAAGAAATCTCTCTCCGTTAAAATGAATTAAATGATCTGCTTGGTCTGCTACCCAAACTTCTGTTTCCCAAGAAATCTCAGCTAGATACCGAGTCATGTCCTTGCGACTGGGAAAAGCAGTCATAAAAACTAATCCCTTATTACTAGACTGAAACAGTTTTCTTAGTTCATTGTGTCGTTTTAAATTCACAGGTCCATGACTGGTGACAGCTTCTATTAATATTAGCCAGTCTTGTTGTTGATAATAAATTACAACATCTGGCATTTTACCATGAGGATCTAAATCAATTCCTATTTCTCGAAACTTTTGAGTTTCATTAATAATGAACTTATCCCCAGCATCACCGACATAAAGAACCAAACCTCCTGGTGTAAATCTGGGACAAAAATTTTCTAAAATGTCTTTGATTAAATTATTTTGTCCACCTGATGATAGATAAATTGCTTGTCCATTGGGTAAACTAACGGGAATTGTGGAGATATTCCGAGTTCTATCCTGCAATAAATTCTTGACAGAAATAGTATAATTACGACGAGATTCTTCCCACTGATCAGAACCATAAGATTGTATCAGCGAAAGTGCTTGTTGCTGAAGTTGATAACACCATTTAGGACTATTAATTGGTCGGTCGGGTTGATCTGGATTTTCCACAACTAAACCCATTTGTACAAACTGGTGCATTGTTTGTCTTCTCACTGTTTCCCTTGTATTGGGTGCGTATTGTTTTCCATAAAAATCACGAAACCAATCCATCATTTCAGTAATTCTGCGTTTGGGTGTTGTTGCTTGATCCCAAGAAGTTTCCGGTCGAATGTCTGCCAATGCGAGTAAGCACAGTGCGGATCTTTCGTTTTGCTGTTCTTTGGGTGCAGAAATTTCTTTAAGAATAGTTAGTGCTTCTTGAATACGTTTACTAGCGTGAATTGTGTTGATTGCTTCACTCATAATTGATAGATTTTGATGTACAAGTTGATCAATTTGATCTTGATCAAACGCAGATTCATGAATTTGTGTTCCTAGTTTTATTAAATCATTTTTACAGGGGTATTTAATTTTTCGTAGGTCTGTAGCATTAACTTGTGTGTTACCACTAAATAGGCGAAAGTATTGATCAAATAAAGTTGAATTGAGAAATGCTGTTAAACCTTTTGCTAGGTCGAGATTCATTCCCTTTCCTTTAGCATGATAATAGTTAAGATGGTTTTCTATACCCAGTGCCGATGAATCTATAGGGTAAGATACAGCAGCAACAATACGGCGTTTTTCTTCCTTTGCAGAAAACCGTTTGACTACAATATAACAACCTGATGGAATTAACCATTTTTGTGTTTCTTGATTCTTTTCAATAGCAATTGATTTTTTCGGTTTTGTGGGAGGAAATAACACTTTTCCTGGTTTGATAGATTCTGGGTAAATTAAGGGAACTGTTTGATCATCTAAGGAATTTCTTAAAGATGATTTGAGACGAAAATCTACAACTGGACCGGTTGAAATTTCCAAACTAAGTTCTTCTAATGTAGATGGAAATTTATCCATTTGCACTTTTAAAGCATCTTCCAAAGAGTTGGTAAGAACATGGATAAACATTTCAGGATCATTTTTTTCAATAACTTGGTTATAGGGAACAAGTCTCATTTCCGAAAAACTATCTAATTCTTGTTCTGAGTTAATACTTATTTCTATAAATTTAGGTTTAATTTCTGTTTTTGTAGCATGAAAAATAATATTTTCTTGTAAAACATTATCTTCTGCAAAAGCTAATGAGCGACTTTCAAATATATGAATATTTTGGAGTACCATTTTTTCCAAAAAAGCTTGGCGAAAAGGACGAAAATAACTACCATTACAAAAGCTTCTCGGAGTAATTGCCACTATCTCTCCATTTATAGAAAGTTGTAATATGGATAGCCAAACAAATGCACTATATAAATTTACCGTTTCAATTCCCAGCTTTGACAGTATTTTTTTCTCAATTGATTTACTGTTAATCTTTTTATAAGGTGGATTCATAATAGCATGAGTAAAATTCTGGGTATAAGTATTAAAAAGTGGTAAATTATTTTCTGTAATACTTCCAATAAAGCTTTCATTCTGTAAACAATAATCTGCTTTAATCCCTCTATTTTTTAAGGCTTGACAACAGTGATTAAGACATTCTTGCAGCGAGGGTATAAAGCTTGCTTCTACTTCATAAGCTGTGATAAAACAACTTTCAACTTGATTAGAATTTGTCAATAATCGCTCTACAAAAGCAGCAGTTAAAGACCCAAAACCAGCACCAGGATCTAGTAAATTAATATGACCTGATAAATTGTTAAATTGTCCTGCCATCAATCTCGCAACTGTCGCAGGAGTCATAAATTGACCCAATTCACTTCTTTGTTTTGGGTTTAATTTTGCCGATAAATTAAATCTATTTATATCTGTGGAGTCTGTCAAGAAAGTTGTCATGTTATAGACAATAAAATTAGATAATGAAAATTGTGAATAATTTGCTATGATACACTCAGGGCTTTATTACTTATTACAAAAACTATGGTAAAAATACCCTTTATTACTTCAACAATTCCTCCTTTAACAAACGGGGATAAACTCACCCGTTATGAATTTGAACGGCGATATAATACAACATCTAAACCTAAAAAAGCTGAATTAATTGAAGGAATTGTTTATATTATGCCGGCTGCTCTGCGTTTTAGAAGTCATGGACAACCTCATGGTCGCATCTTAACATGGATTGGTAATTATGAAGTTTTAACTCCTGGTGTGGCATTAGGAGTTGAACCTACAGTCCGGCTAGATTTAGATAATGAACCTCAACCTGATGCAATTCTGATTATTATACCAGAAGCAGGTGGACAAACTCGAATTAGTGAGGACGATTATATTGAAGGTGCGCCGGAGTTGGTGGTAGAAATTGCTGCTAGTAGTGCAGCTATTGACCTACATGGCAAAAAACAAGCTTATCGTCGCAATGGAGTCAAAGAATATATTGTTTGGCAAGTTTTAGACCAAAAATTGAGTTGGTTTTCCTTAGAAGAAGGTGAATATTTAGAATTAGCACCTAATGAAGAGGGAGTTTTACAAAGTCAGGTATTTCCAGGTTTATGGTTAGCGGTAAATGAATTATTAATAGGTAATATGCAAGTTGTTTTGAATGTTTTACAAGCTGGTTTACAGTCTCTAGAACACGCAGATTTTATAGAGAAATTAGGTGATTTGAAAAGCGATTAGAACTCACGGTTCTACATAGGAATTTAAGATACAATAGATTCAATCTCTAAACTTGGGTTTAAATTATGATAACTACACTCATTGAACGAGAAGCAGAACCGATTTTAATTAGCGACTTAACCTGGAGAGAATTTAAAGCTGTTGAACAGCTAATTGAGCGCCCAGGGTTAAGGTTATCCTTTTTAGATGGAGTCTTGGAGATTCGGAAAATGCCAGGGAAAAAACACGAAACTATCAAAGAACGTATTGGGGCTTTACTAGAAATTTATTTAGAATTTTTGGAATTAGATTTTACTCCTACTGGTTCTGTCACCTTAGAAAATGAATTTGAAAAGGTTAAAAAAGAAGGCGATAAATCTTATGAATTGGGAGCAAATAGAAAACGTCCTGATTTAGTGATTGAGGTGGTTGTTAGTAGTGGAGGAATTGATAAACTGGAAGCATACAAACGGTTACAAATTCCTGAAGTTTGGTTTTGGATTAATGATGAATTATTATTTTATAGTTTAGGAAATGAGGGATATGAAGCTGTTAGTAAATCGCAACTTTTACCGAGTTTAGATGTGGCTTTATTGATGCGTTGTATTAATATAGAAAATCATGCTCAATCGCTGCGGGAATTTCGAGCAGGGATAAAAATTATGGGATAGTACAAAAATGGTAGGAACTTGTAGGAACTTCTACTCAAGATTATACTTTTGCTAACTTTGATGTGATAGTTGCTATTAAATGCGATCTTGCCAATATTTTGGTTTGCGACTACAGTGCATAACCGCTACAATTAAAATGTATTCATCTTCTATGGTATAGAGTATTCCATAGGGAAACTTACGCACTAAACACCGACGAATATCTTCATCGGTAACTGGATAGCGTTTAGGTGATTCAATAATTCGGAAAATGGCATCTTCAACAGCATTGATAAAATTTTGTGCTATTTCAATTTCATTTTCTGCATAAAATTGGACTGCTTCTGAGTATTCTGTTAATGCAGCAGGATGAAAGTTATATTTCATTTTTCATTTTTCTAAAATTTGTCTGATTTGAGCTAAAGCTATTTCTCCAGAAATTGGCTCAACTGTATGATTACGAATTTCATCTCGGCGTTTTTTAGCTTCTGTATTCCAACTCTTTTGAATATTTTCATCAATATCAGATTCTTCTAGACTTTCAATTAGTTTTTCTACTAAAAATACTCTGCTAGAATTTGGTAAAGACAAGGCTTCTTGAATTAATTCTTCAACTGATAGCATAATTATTTATTCTTGTGTAAATTGAATTGAGAATAGGCACAAACAAAGACTTTATTCACAAACTATTTTATCATTCTTTCTATGAAAATGTCATATTAACTTAACTATGACTGTGTTTCTACATTATCTCGTTTTGACTAAATTGCATCGTGTATTTCGCTAGTGCAATCTTTTTATTTACACCAACTATATATTTATTTTTACCAGTAGTCAATTATTACCGTATTGAGTATAATTTATTTTATCAACCGCTTCTGTCAAATATAAAAAGGTAGTTATCCATGTCTGACGATTCCCAGCGTAATTCTGCTGTCAATGCGGCTGCGACAACCAACATTCACCACGTCAATTTACAGGATTTACCTTTAAGTACGGCACGTAGATTATATAAAGGGGGTGTTCGTCCTGGTGAACCTATTAGAACCAGGATTCAAGCCCAAGAAATGTTGGATAAAATTCCCCCTTCTCAACGTGCGGGTATAGATAGTCAAACTGCCACTAATAATGCCAACGATTACCTATCTGATAAGCACGCTAGTCACGTTAAACCCCACAGTAAGGGAGGTTCTAATGATCCGAGTAATATCAGATGGGAGAATGGCAAAGACAATATGGCTCGTGGTGATAAAACCATGACTAGTCAGGAACAAATGAGATTAAATGCTAAATACCACTTTGATAACTTAACTGGTGCTGTAAAGGCAGGTTTGCAAGCTGCACCAATAGGGGCGGCTGTGGGTGCAGTTACAACTGTACCTTTTTCTCTTTTAGGGACTTCCAAGAAATAAATTATCCTGATTAACGAACCACAGAGGCGCAGAGGACACAGAGGAATAAGGGTTTGAGAGATTTTTGCGTTAGGTGGTTGAGTATTTTTTTATTTGGAAGTCCCTTAACTCATGGGCTGCGTGTAGTTCGAGGTGAAATTTCTGCACAGGAAGCTGCTACAGCAACATTAAAAGATACTGTTATGGGTGGTGCAGTTGGGGGTGTAACAGCATTTACAACAGCAACATTAGCAGCAGCTTGTCCACCAATAGCGATCGCATTAACTACAGTAGCACCTTTATTAGCTGTTGTTGGTGCTGGAGGTATGGCTGTTGAGTTTTTCAGAATCTTAGATGATCACAAACAGGCTGTAAAAACCTATTATGAATCTTTAACTCGGCAAGAATTAGGAAGATTACGAATAAAGCCACAACAGTTCCAGATTTTACAAAAATACCACTAGCAGTTGTTGATATTGGACATCAAACTATTGATATGATCATGGTAGATAATTTCCGTTTTGTTAAATATCTTTCTAATAGTGGAGACTTTGGAATGAGCAAGTTTTATGAATTGATAGCATCTGAAATAGAAAATGCTGATAGTCAATCTTTAGCATTGATTTCTGCGGTGAATAAGCCCAAACGTGAACGCTTTTACCGTCCAAAAGGTGCTAAGAAACCTACTAATCTAGATGATTTTCTCCCCAATCTGACAGAGCAGTTTTCACGGGAAATTTGCTCTCGTGTGTTAGCATGGTTGCCAGAGCGGGTAAATGATGTGATTATTACAGGTGGTGGTGGAGAGTTCTTTTGGGAAGATGTCCAACGTCTCCTCAAAGAAGCTAAAATCAATGCCTATTTAGCTGCACCTTCCCGACAAGCTAATGCTTTAGGGCAGTATATTTATGGAGAAATCCAATTTATGCGTGCTGCTAGGTCAGAAAATTAATATTGCAATAGTTACAGATAATCTGATCCACTTTTAAAAGTACAATTTCAAATAGCTATGAATATATGTTAAAATTAAATCACCATAAATATTGGAAAATTATTGCAATGGAAATTACTAAACTATCAACTCAAGGTCAAATTACTATTCCCCAAGTTTTAAGAGATCAGTATCATTGGCAAGATGGACAGGAATTAATAATAATTAATTTGGGTGATGGAATTTTATTAAAGCCTAAAAAAACTTTTCCAGAAACAAAATTAGATGATGCTGCTGGTTGTTTGAATTATCAAGGAAAAGCCAAAACAATTGAAGAAATGGAAGAAGCGGTAGCACAAGGAATAGAAGAATTATGGAGTCAATGATTGCCATTGATACTAACATTATCGTTAGATTTATTACCAAAGATGATGAGCTACAGTATCAACAAAGTTTAGCATTATTCAAAAATAAAAATATTTTTATTGCTGATACTGTCATCTTGGAAACCGAATGGGTTTTAAGGTTTGCTTATAAGTTTAAACCTTTAGAAATTTGTCAGGCTTTTAGAAAGGTTTTTGGTTTATCTAATGTTTATTTAACTAATGAAAGGCTGATTTTACAAGTTATTGAATGGCATGAAAATGGTATTGATTTTGCAGATGCTTTTCATTTAACTTCTAGCAATCATTGTTTAGAGTTTTATACTTTTGATGAAAAATTTATTAAAAAATCTCAAAGTTTATCTAATTCAACAGTAAAAAAACCTGATTTATAAATTCGTTATTATTACAACAATAAACCCACTTCGTAAGTTTCAGATAACTAAAATTTTACTCCTCCAAACAACTTTTCAAAATGAAAACAGACAGCATATTTTACAAAAGAAGGGAACAGGGAGCAAATAAGAAACTTTAGTTCTGAGTTTAAAGCTCAGTCAAAAAAAGGATGTTTTTAAAAGATGCGTAGCACGAAAAAAACAGTGTCATTATTTCAATCTCATGTTTCTAAACATGAGTTTTTCCTGTTCCCTGTTGCCCGTTCCCTGTTCCCTCTGAAAGATTGTTTCAAGAAATACCCAGCATATTTTTTGAACTGATTGGTAACTCTCCCCAACTAGCAGAACTTTATCAATTTTCATCAGTTGAAGTTAAACAAACAGCCTTGAGAATAGATGGAGTTTTCTTACCTAACCAAAATACAGATAACCCCATCTACTTTTTAGAAGTACAATTTCAATCAGATAAGGACCTCTACCATAGACTTTTTAGCGAAATATTTCTTTACATTCGCCAAAACAACCCCAAAAATCACTGGAGTGCTGTAGTTATCTATCCAACCCGCAGCATAGATACACAAGATATTCAGCATTATCAAGAATTCTTCACCAGTCAACGAGTGAGAGTGATTTATCTCGATGAATTAGCAGAAACAACATCTTTACCCATTGGTATTGCTACAATAAAACTAATCATCGCTAACCAAGATAATTCCATTACCCAAGCCAAAGAATTAATCACCAGAACTAAACAAGAGATAAATTCTCAACTTCAACAGTAATACGTAGTACAAATCATTCAAACCAGTTTAGCGTATAGAACTTTACAAAAATAAATCTTCAATGACAACGCGACACAAAAAATGATAAGGTTAATACCTTTAAAATACCTTATCGTTTATCAGTATGTCAGTCTCTATCACTATCTCTCAACTGGTTGAAGTTCTTATAGCTGAACCTGTGAATGTATCTGTATCTAGTTTAGCTCAGTTGGCTATTGGGATACAAACAGATACCCGCATTTTGCAACCAGGGGAAGTGTTTTTGGCTTTGCGAGGAGAAAA
This sequence comes from Anabaena sp. 54, assembly GCF_017355725.1. Classification (NCBI taxonomy): domain Bacteria; kingdom Bacillati; phylum Cyanobacteriota; class Cyanophyceae; order Nostocales; family Nostocaceae; genus Anabaena; species Anabaena sp. 54. Next base: position 466,280 of record NZ_JAAVWA010000001.1, on the reverse strand, counting down.
GTTTGACGGACATGATTTTGTACCCACAGCGATCGCTCAAGGGGCTATAGTTGCAATAGTTGATCGTCATTACGAAAATCCCGGTTTTCCGGTTTTGCGGGTTAAAGATACTTTAAAGGCATATCAACAAATTGCTAAATGGTGGCGCGAAAGCTTTGCTATTCCTGTCATTGGCATCACAGGTTCAGTCGGGAAAACCACAACCAAAGAATTAATTTCCGCAGTTTTAGCCACAAAAGGCAAAGTTCATAAAACCTACGGGAATTTTAATAATGAAATAGGTGTTCCCAAAACCCTGTTAGAAATGGGTAGAGAAAATAACTTTGCTGTCATCGAAATGGCTATGCGGGGAAGGGGACAAATTGCCGAATTGACAGAAATTGTTAAACCGACAATTGGGGTAATTACTAATGTAGGCACGGCGCATATTGAGTTACTTGGTTCAGAAGAAGCCATTGCAGAAGCTAAATGTGAATTATTAGCAACCATGCCAAATGATAGTATTGCTATTCTTAATTATGATAATCCATTATTAATGGAAACGGCAGCGAAGTTCTGGCAGGGTAAAGTTATCAGTTATGGTTTTTCCGGTGGCGATATTCAAGGAGAATTAACTGATAATGAAACTGTAGAAGTTGCGGGAATGCGTCTACCTTTACCTTTACCCGGTCGTCATAATGCTACCAATTTTTTAGCAGCTTTAGCAGTAGCCAAGGTATTAGAAATTGATTGGCAATTATTACAATCTGGTATTATGGTAAATATGCCCACAGGTAGAAGTCAACGCTTTACTTTACCTAATGATGTGGTGATTTTAGATGAAACCTATAATGCCGCCCCAGAAGCCATGTTAGCAGCTTTACAGTTGTTAGCAGACACACCCGGAAAGCGAAAAATTGCGGTTTTAGGGGCAATGAAAGAACTAGGAGAAAGATCCCCAGAACTTCATCGAAAAGTTGGAGAAATGGTCAAGAATTTGCATCTGGATGGTTTATTGGTATTAGTTGATGGTCAAGATGCGGAAATTATTGCTAATAGTGCCGATAATATATCTTGCGAATGTTTCACAAATCATGCTGATTTGGTAACAAGATTAAAAACATTTATGCAAACAGGCGATCGCCTATTATTCAAAGCCGCCCATTCTGTGGGATTAGATCGAGTTGTTAACCAATTGCGGGCAGAATTTACCAATTAAAAATTCCTGGTATTTCAGACAAAACAAACTTAATTAAGTCTGGTTTTTCGGATAAATATAATACACCGAAAAAATAACTTTTTTCTAGAGATGTTGCATGAAACATCTCTACCATATAGCAAAAAATCAAAATAAAAAGTCTTTTAGTCAAGAAAAAATAATTACTAATTGCCATCAATAACTAGACAAAACTATTTCAATAACGTCTTATCCATTGGCATCAAAGCCTTGAATTTATAAATTCTTTTTGAAAGAATAAAAACTAAGGTTAGTGCATATCACATCTGATCTTACTTATCTTTTATCAAGATAATACATACAAGGAGGAATTATCATGGCTAATATCCAAATATCCGCATTACTTCCTGTTGGTTATGATTTATTTAATGATGCTGCTAGTTTTATGAATGAATTAGCTACCGATGAAGTACAAAACGTTATCGGTGGTGGTTATTCTGGATATCATAGCTGGGGAGGTAACAGTTGGGGCGGCAACAGTTGGGGCGGTTATAATCATCACCACTGTGGTTCTTGCTGCTAAAATCTAAACATTGGTAAAATTATATCCCCGATTTCTTTAAGAAGTCGGGGATATAGAAAGTTGAAATAAAATTACGTTTTTACTTCTAACTTTTGATTGATGCTGTCATTATTTACCTAGAGAAAATAATTGTAGAGGATTTCTCCGCCAGATAATTACTAAAAGATTAGTTAATAAACAGGTGACAGCTAGGGATAACAAGACATACGTGGGTAACATCACTACACCAATCATAAACCAAGTATAAACGTGCAGCATCATGATTGCAGCAAATGTACAGGCTAGTGTCACAGATGCCCAGACTTGACTCATGGGACGATTGAGAAACGCGAGGATAATCGTTAATAAGGTAGTCAAGACATTGGCCGGGACTAGAAAGCCACAGATACCTATACAGTGATTGCGGGAAAATTCAGTTAAGGTGTGAAAATCTAACATTAATTTTGGGGGATAGATAATTGTAGGTTCTTATGATTAGGTTTTATTATAAATTCCAGGCTACTTAGGTAATCTTATCTCAAAAGTGAGTGGCTACACCATTTATGTTACATTTTTTAAAGAATTAGCCCTAACAACTCAATTTCTTAATTTTAATTATACTCAAAACGGCTTGATTGTTTGATTCTAAAGGTAGGGGGTAAAGCATGAGCTAAACCCCTACACATCTGGGTTCTTTGTCATTTGGCAAAAGTTTATATCTCACCCGTGTTTAGTATATAGAGACGTTGCTTCCAGCGTCTCTATCAGAATGTCAAAATCAAAAAATTCAGCTTGTGGGACTAACCCATCAAAATCACAGTATCAATAACGTGAATTACACCATTATCAGCAATAATATCTGCTGCTAAAACTGTGGCGTTTTTCACCTCAAAACCATCTTCACAATTAATTTTGATGGGAGAACCTTCCACAGAATTGACTGTACCTAGTTTCGCTAAATCATCCTTTGTTAACTTTCCAGGAACAACGTGATAGGTTAAAATCCGTGCTAACTGGGGAATATTTTGTAATAAAGTTGTAATTGTGCCTGGTGGTAACTTAGCAAAAGCGTCATCAGTGGGTGCAAACACGGTGAATGGACCCGGACTTTTTAATGTTTCCACTAACCCAGCAGCAGAAACAGCAGCTACCAAAGTTTTAAACGCATCATTACTAACTGCAATATCAACAATATCAGCCATGAATTTTACCTCTCTAGCAAAGCTTCTACAAGATAGTAAATCATGTTTAAGTTTTATTAATGACAATTCTGGTAAAATATAGTCTGATGATTTTCTTCAGTTTTTTTTATACATCAAATGGATAAACGCACTTATGCAATATTAGGAACTGGCGCATTAGGCGGATTTTATGGTGCAAAGCTCCAAAAATCCGGTTTAGAAGTTCACTATTTACTCAAAAGCGATTACCAACAGGTAAGGGAAAATGGTCTCATTATTGAGTCTAAAGACGGTGATTTCACCCTCCCCCAAGTTAATGCTTATAACAATGTAGACAAAATGCCACCGTGTGATGTGGTAATAATATCACTAAAAACAACCCAAAATCAACTTTTACCCCATTTATTACCACCAATAGTTAAAGATGACGGGGTAGTATTGGTATTACAAAATGGACTGGATATAGAAGCAGAAGTTGCAGAAATTGTCAATAATGTCAGCATTATTGGGGGTTTATGTTTTCTCTGTGCTAATAAAGTTGCACCAGGACATATTCATCATTTAGATTATGGACAAATTACTTTAGGTGAGTATAAATCTAATTATCAATTAACCGGCATTACTAAAAAAATACGGGAAGTTACCACAGATTTTGAAAATGCTGGTATATCTATAGAAATGTTAGAAGATCTACTATTAGGACGTTGGAAAAAGTTAGTCTGGAATATTCCCTATAATGGCTTATCTGTAATTCTTGATGGGAGAACAGATGAATTGATGACGGATATTCACACTCGTCAGTTAGTGGAAAGTTTGATGTGGGAAGTAGTCGCAGGGGCAAAAAGTACAGGGAGAATTATTCCTGAAAGTTTTATTCAAACCATGTTAGATTACACCACAAGAATGAAACCCTACCGCACCAGTATGAAAATTGATTTTGATGAAAAGCGTCCTTTAGAAGTAGACGCAATTTTTGGTAATCCATTAAGAAAAGCAGAATTAGCAGGTGTAAATTTGCAGCAAATTCGTTGTTTATATCAACAATTAAAGTTTTTGGATATGAAAAATAGAAGTTAAATCTAAATCCTGACTCATCCTATAAAAAAATGGACAAATCAACTAAGTAGGTTGGCGTTGAAAATTGTCGTTATGGCAAGGCAAAAGGCAAGAGGCAAGAGTGAAGAGGGTTTAGGCGATTTTACATTTCTTTACACAGTTTGGTTTTATTGTGTTCACCTACTTATCTCTATCAATACCTTGTCCAAATTAGAAAAAGCCTTGATTTGTAGCGACTGTCTTGATTGTCAAGCGATCGTTAAGGAAAAATTTAAAGTCTAGGAAAAAAGTCAGAAAATAGAGGAGAAAAACAGAACAGAACAAAACAGGTAAATTATAGATTGCCATAAATTACCAAACTAGATTGGAGGTATAAAAACGACAGTAGAACTTTATGCAGAAATTGGTTGTGAGTCTTGAGAAATAGACCAAGGAAGATGATCTCGAATCATCGCATTTAAAATAACTAACATTTTATGAACGCAAGCAGTAATGGCCAATTTTTTGGGTTTACCACGTTCAACCAAGCGCTCATAAAAAGTTTTGATAACAGGATTATGACGCATGGCAACAACAGCACCCATATAAAGAATGGCACGAACATGGGCGCGACCACCATTAATCATGCGCTTACCTTTGTGCTGACCACTATCATGATTAATTGGTGCAACACCAACTAAGCGAGAGATTTGTTTGGCAGTTAATTGACCTAATTCTGGTAAGTCAGAAACTAAAGTGGTAGAAATTACTTGACCAATGCCAGGAGTAGTTTTGAGTAGATTGACTTTATCAATCCATTGTTGATTATTTTGGGTCAACGTCTCAATTTCTTGATTGAGTTGTTGAAGATGTTGCTCAAGATAATCAATATGGGATTCAATATCTGTCAAAGCTTTACCACGAGCGCGGTCACGGCGATTCTTTTCCGCTGTAGACATTTCTACTAATTGTCTTCGGCGACTAATTAATTCGCCTAATTGACGTGACATTTCACAATCAAAATGCTAACACCTCCGGTTTCATTGCTTCACCGAAATGCGCCAAAATCTGTGCATCAATGGCATCGGTTTTGGCTAACTTACCTGTAGCTTTAGCAAAGTCTCTTCCCTGACGAGGATTGATTAATGCTACTGGTAAAAGAGCCGCTTGCAATTGAATGATTAATTCTGTTTCTAGTCCTCCTGTTGCTTCCAGTACGATTAGGTTTAAATCGTTAGATTGAAGTTGCTTAACTAGATTAGCTATTTCTGTTTCAGTATTAGCAAATTGAAATGCTTTACCCATTGGACGGATATAAACATCAAGTGTTGCTTTACTTACGTCAATGCCTACCCATTGGGAGATATAATCCATTTTTAACTCTCCAATTTCAATTACTTCTTTTTAATTTGTTTTGTTTTTATTCATCCCCTTGATTTCACTCATCCTTGCACGATACGGGCTATATTATCTATGTCTTTGTTCATAGTTTTTACCCCAGGCGACTGTTCGAGTTCTGTCATGGAGATTGTTGTGGTGATCCTTGCTACAAAGCGGTCTTTTCTGACCCAGGTTGGGACGGTCTACCACTTCTTCTAACATACCTCTAAGATACAAGGTTGGGTTGTGGAACGTGAACGTTCGCGGAGCAATTAGCATGAAACCCAACAAAGCAGAAAATGGACAAGGTATTGTCTATAGGTGTTATTTAAAGGGACAAAGGCAAGAAAAAACCTTTACCCCTATGAGAATTTTGGGCAAATCAGGCAAGGCAAATAATATTTATTCGACAACATTCTCCTTCACTAATCTTTGGTCAGATGCTACTGCCAGAAGTTCTTCTACAATATCCCAAGCTGCTGCACATTCACGAGAAGAATCGCCCTTAGTTGTACAAATTGTTCTCGCTTCTTCCCGTGCAACTTCTATTTCGTCTTCAATAAAGATGCGTTTTGGATTTTCAAACAAATCACTTTTTCTGAGGATATCGGTAATTGAGACGATTCCTAATAGCTTACCTTTAATTACAGGAGCGCGACGGATGCCTGTATTGGCAAATAAGCGGGCTACATACTCCACACCAAGTTCAGGATTGACAACAATACAAGGCTTGGTCATAATTTCATAAACTCGCACTTGTTTGGAGTCTTTACCGTAAGCAGCAACTTTATAAACAATATCAGTTTCACTGACCATACCATAGGGGTCATTTTCTGTGCGAGGTTCAACAATTAAAGATCGCAAACCTTTATATTTCATTAAATCTACAGCTTCTGCTACGGTTGCTGAACCACGAATTGTTACAACTTCTGTGGTCATTATGTCTTCAGCTTTCATCATCGGTTTATAAGTTCCTATCAATAGTTGGATTGAAATTTGTGGGTAACTTGTGAATTGTCATGAATTTGCAAAAATCCCGTTTCAGCTTTCTCCAGATTGCTCATTATTCTTATGTAAATGAGTATGCTTACCTGGGCAAAAAACCATGAGTTATTGGATTTAATCTTCGTAAACTCTGGCTTCTAAAGCATCGGGAAATTCCTGACAATACATCTCAAAATAGCTTTTTGGATTTTCCACAAAGTCACTTTTTCTGAGAATATCAGTAATTGAGATGATTCCTAATAGCTTACCTTTAATTACAGGAGCGCGACGGATGCCTGTATTGGCAAATAAGCGGGCTATATACTCCACACCAAGCTCAGGATTGACGACAATACAAGGCTTGGTCATAATTTCATAAACTCGCACTTGTTTGGAGTCTTGACCATAAGCACCAACTTTATAAACAATATCAGTTTCAGTGATCATGCCGTAGGGGTCATTTTCTGTGCGAGGTTCGACAATTAAAGATCGCAAATGGCGTTCTTTCATCAGTGCTACGGCTTCGGCTACGGTTGCTGAACCACGGATTGTGACAACTTCTGTGGTCATTATGTCTTCAGCTTTGATCATGGTTAAAATCCTGAAAGTAATGAGTATGAATTTGTGGGACTTTGATTGGGTAAATGTCTAAATATGGAGCAGATGGAAATAGATTCACTCATTTCTAATATTTGCTGCTTAGACACTTCTGGAGAAAGATTAGATGTCGTTAATGGTTGAAAATTACTTGGTATTCCAGGTGCGTAAGCTTCAATGACACTTCCATCCAGAGAGCGTATTACCATCAGGTAGTCACAAACTGGACACTCTGTGCGGATAATTTGATTAATCAAAGAATACTTGTGAGCTAGTTTTTCATCAGTTAAAAACTGACGTTTTGCTTCACTACCGCAATTAGGACATGGAAATATATACGCTCTCTGCATGGAGAAACCCCCTCAAGAATGTTAAAGTATTTTGTTTAAAGCTGTGGTGAATTTTTCATAGGGAACTACCCCAACAACTATTTCTGATAATTCACCGTTATTGAAAAACATAACTGCGGGAATACTGCGAATACCGTACTTTTTCGCAATGCTTTGGTTTTCGCCGTCACCAACGTCTAATTTGACCACTTTTACCTGATCTTTGTATTCTTCGGCTAGTTTATCCATTAAAGGAGCAACCATCCTACAAGGTCCGCACCAAGTTGCGGTACAGTCCATGACAAACAACTCCTTTGCCTCTAAGAGCGATTCAAATTCTGATTTTTGGATATATTTAACAAGACTTTCATTCAGACTTTCAGAAGTAGCCATAGGTTTCTCCAGCAAAAATTTAAATTGGTGATTATGTAGTTGTAAGATGGAAAATTGTCAAATAATTGAGGTTATTTGTTGAGGTAACACAAGGCTCAGAAGTTCTATAACTCTGATGCCATAGAAATTGTAATCTTTTGATTTTTCTTTTCTTTCGCATAAAATAGGAAATATTTTTCCAGCAGTTAAATTTTTTTATTTGCTGTTAAATAAGATTTGGCAACGGAATCTTGTAAAAACTGAGTTACTATTTCAACTGAGCGATCGCCATTAATCATGGTTAAACAATTTTGTTGGCGATAATACTGAATTAAGGACGCAGAATGCTCATGATAGATTTCTATTCGCTTGTAAATGTTATCATGAGTATCATCTAGGCGACTTTGTTGCAGTAACCTTGGCAACAAAACATCAATGGGGACATAAAAGCTAAAAACTTGGTCGTAAAGCTGTTTTGATGAAGTATTGTGGTTTTTAGCCTGGATTTCTAATAGTAGTTGATCAAGAAGTTTCGCCTGGGATAAGTTACCAGGAAATCCATCCAGAATCCAACCCTGTTGAGCAGAGGCATGATTTAAGCGTTGGCGGATGATATTCAGCAGGAAATCATCTGGAACTACATCACCTCTTTCTATATAGGGCTTGACTTTTAAGCCGAAAGAAGTCTCCTTGGCGATCGCCTGACGGCATATATCATCAATGGAAATATGCGGAATTTGCCATTGGCTTGACAGTGCTGCCCCCTGGGTACTCTTGCCAGCACCCGGTACTCCTAAGAAAATCAATCGCATTCAAACACCCCCTATTTCCAACCTAAGATGAGATGAAATCAACAACCAATACAATCCCCAAATATAAGATTCCTCTAGGAATAGCCAATATTTGAGATATCATATCTACAGAGGTGATTGAATTCTCAAAACTATGGCAACTGAAAAATCAAAAGACTCTTACCTGTGGGAAAAGCTAGACCAAGCCAGAAAAGCGAAAGCTGCCAGTGGCGGCTATGCCGGCTATGGTTCACCTGCTTTTGGTCAACAGTCAGTTAATGGTGAACTAGTAGAAAATCCATCTGAACAACAGATCATTGAATTAATTCGCCGTCACCACAAGTCAGGAAAATCACTTCCACAAATTGCCGCGTGGCTTAACCAGCAAGGATATACAACCAAGCGAGGCAGTCAGTGGCAACCTGTATCAGTTAAAAGGGTTTTAGACAGGCTGTATGGTAAAATACAAAGAATTTCCGGCATGGACGAAGACTGATGCCCACATTGGCTCTGATTTAGAACCACAACGTAAAAATGTTTTCTTTTGCCCTATTTGAATAGACAACTTTAAATTTTATCCTCTGTTTACCTTTTAATCGTTAAACCCTTTATATGTAAACTGTTTCCTCGATTTATCCTTTACATCCCTCGTATCATAACTGAAATTTGTAGAAATAATATGTATATGACAAAAAACTTTACAAAACTTCATAAATTAACTTCATCAGCTATTGTCAACCATGCAAATTGATGACCCACTCATTGGCGTTCCCTGCTTAGAAGAGGCGATAGATAGGCATCCACTGGTTGTTGCGCCCCATACTTCCCTAATTAATGTTGTGAATTTAATGAATCAGACGCGAGGTAATAGTTGTTTATTACCTGATTTTGATTCAGCAATTGGCTTTAGTTCCATGGGAGGTACGCGTTCAAGTTGTATTTTAGTCATGGAAGAAACAGAAATACTGGGTATTTTCACGGAGCGAGATATTGTCAAACTTACAGCGGCGGGTAGAAATTTTGCTGATGTGAAAATAGCTGATGTCATGGTGCATCCAGTCATAACCTTGGCGGAAACTGCATTTCGAGATATCTTTGCCGCACTGTTTTTGTTTCGACGATATCGCATTCGCCACTTGGTGATAGTCAATGCAGAGGAACAACTCGTGGGGATTGTCTCCCCAGAAAGTATTAGGCAAGTTTTGCGCCCCACCAACTTGCTGAAAATGCGGCGGGTGTCAGAAGTAATGACCACTCAGGTAATTCATGCACCACCTACAGCTTCTGTACTCAGCTTGGCGCAGATGATGGCGGAGAATCAAGTTAGTTGCGTGGTGATAGTCAAAACAGATTCCTGGAACGATGTCTTATCAGCCTTTAAACCAGTAGGAATTGTGACAGAAAGAGACATCGTACAATTTCAAGCATTGGGATTAAATTTGGCTCAAATTCAAGCAAAAACAGTGATGAGTACACCATTATTTTTGCTTAGTCCAGAAGATTCTCTCTGGTCTGCCCATCAAGAAATGCAGCAGCGACGAGTGCAGCGATTAGTTGTATCCTGGGATTGGGGAGCAAAGTTAGCGATCGTCACTCAAACCAGCTTGTTGCGAATATTTGATCCACTGGAGATGTATGGAGTCATAGAAACATTACAAATAACTGTAGCTCAATTAGAAACAGAGAAAGCTAAATCTTTCCATAACCAAAGTAACTCCACCGAACTACCACTACAGCCAGACTTAAAGCAGATACAGAAACAACATATAGTTGCTGACGAAAACTTAGATAACTTGATTGCTACTGTGCAAAGCCGGATAGAACATTTGATCAAAAACCCTGATTTATCCACAGAATTACAGCAAATGTATTTAGGTTTAGCGACAACGGAGATGGAAAAAATCCGCCATTGTCTTCATAGCTGAAAAAATATATAGGACTATTGGGCGTTGCTGATTAAGAGTATGATTTTGTTTCACGCAGAGGCGCAGAGAGTAAGAGTTTGAAATCATTGATTTTTCAATTTCATACCCTAATTCAGCAACGCCGACTATTGTTTAGTAAGCATTCTAAAAATAAGATGCGTTTGCCCTGGGTTCTGGAACTAGCTCTTCATTAGATTCCATATCAGTTACTGCATCTTTTACTAAATCTGTAATACCTTTGAGTGTAGCATTCTGATCTTTATGAAGATAAGACAGACTGGGAAATTCAGCACACAATCCCACGAATTCTTGATCTTCTTCCGACCAAGTAACTTTATATGTGTAGTGGGTATAGTTAACCATCTTCCATTTCCTCAATTTTTTTATAGGATAGGTAAGATGCTTATGATTAGCATTAAATAAATAATAGTATCAATATTAATACTATGTCAATGGGAGCGTTAAACTAATTTGACGTATAAAATCACAAAACCTCTATTCATAACCATTTACCAGATACAGCAGATTCCGCTCTAATGAGGTACAAACTTGAATTATGAAACTCTTGTAGTGCGGGCATCTTGCCCGCTGGATATCTACCTCATAACACCCGAAAGTGCTGTATTATTCAGAATAATCACTACCAGAACCAAACTTCCATTTATCTATTAACCGATGCCAATAATATCGGTTTTCTGGTGATAGATTATTAACTAATATTTCTAATCTTGGACTTAGAGAGAACAAACTAGTATACACAATTAAATTCACATAATGTAACATCCAATCCAACAAACTCAATAAACCAACTTGGGGAATGATTTTCGCAACTAATAAAGGATGAGATAAACCAGTTTTTAACAAAGTTTTTGTTAACGCCCCAAACTGAACAATATCTTGTAAAAAAGGTTTTAAAATAGGTGTTCCTAACTGCTGCATTTGGGCAAATACAGCGGAGAGTAATTGGTTAATTTGATTGGGGTCAATTTTTTGATTTACACCTACACTCATCGCTTTTTGGAATAACCAAGTTACACTTAAACTCGGTTGATAGGGTTGCAATATTGCCAAAGATTGGGCAGATAATTGATCAGTTTTTAATGCTTCTGCAATTCCTAAAGTCAACCTTTGTAAATGACGTACCATAGCCCCAAAACCACCAAAACTTAAAGGTGATTGATTTCCGCTACTATCTCCCACTGGTAAAATCCGATTCCAAGGGGTTTGCAGAGGACTTTGACGATAACTAGGAAAGAAACCAAACAACGCCCTTTGAAAATTTAGGCGATTAATTTCCACACCTTGATATTCTGGTAACAAGCGTAAATATTCGTCAAATAAAGTTTCTAAACTCAACCGTTGTGGATCTGCATCCATATAGGTAAATAAATATGTAGTTCTTCCGTCTTTTGCGGGAAATGCTTCCCAAAAATATTGACATTGATTTTCCAAAGCTGTGAAAGATAACAACAAGTCTCCTGAGTTATTTTCTGGATATCCTTTAGCACAAGTTCCCACAACTAAACAAAGTGCATCTGGTTTTTTTCCTTGACGCGCTTGTTGGCTAATGGGGGAAAGATTTCCCATAGCATCTAGTAACAATTTTGCAGTAAATTGATTATTGACTATGACTCCATTTGGGTGAACTACAATATCGCTAAATGGTGTATTTTCAAATAACTTTCCTCCAAGCTTAAGAAAGCGGGTTTTTAAGGTTTCGAGGAGATAAATAGGATTGACACCAATGTTAAGAACATCTTCTACCCAAACTTCTGTACCTCCTTGAAAGCTAACTCTTGCGGGGTTATATTCAGTGACGATAGCTTGTGCTAATTCGTCTGCTGTCAACAATTCCAATTCCCGAAATACTTCTAACTCTTTGCGAGAAATATTCCATTCCTGTTCTCTTCCGCGCAAAATTCCCCTTTCTAGTAAGGCTACGCCCACACCACGTACAGCTAAAGCGCAACCAATCAAAATTCCTAAAGTTCCACCGCAAATAATCACATCAAATTCTACAGATTCTAAATTTTTGGGATTTTCTGTAACTACGTTGGGTATGGGTGCGTTACCTGTTCGCAACGATGTTAATATGCTGTCAGTACGATGCAAGCCGCCTAAAACATCGCCTGGGAGTTGGGAAAGAATTTCTTCGGTTAGGGACATAAAATTTAATTCCATCTGTGTATTTGATGATATACTAAATTTATAACTATGTAATAGTTAGTTGATACAATAGCTAACAAATATGAAATCTATATTTTCACCAATATCAAAACAAGTAGAATTACCTCTAAAATTAGTAACTCATCAAAAACAATTCACTTTTATTGATCTTTTTGCTGGTATTGGTGGATTTAGAATTGCTTTAGATAAATTAGGTGGTCAATGTTTAGGCTATTCTGAAATAGACAAACAAGCAATTAAAGTTTATCAGCAAAATTTTATTAGTTACTTTAATAAACATGAAATTGAATTAGGAGATATCACAAAAATTAGTCAACTTCCACATAGTGTTGACATCATTGTTGGTGGTGTTCCCTGTCAACCTTGGTCTGTTGCCGGTTGTTTAAGAGGATTTGAAGACAAGCGAGGAAAATTATGGTTTGATGTAATTCGACTAGTGAATAAAAATCAACCGAAAGGATTCATTTTTGAAAATGTTAGTGGATTAGCAAGTCCTAAAAATCGGGATAATTTGGAACTGATTCTTAACGAATTGGCAAATACAGGATATTGCATGAAATGGAAAGTTCTTCATGCTTACGATTTTGGTTTACCTCAAAATAGAGATAGAGTTTTTATTGTTGGGATTAGAAGGGATATAGAAAGATGTCAGGAGTATAAATTTCCTAAACCTTTGAATATTCACCCAAAAGTTTTAGATATTTTGGATGAATTAAAAAATATTAATTTTGTTGAAAAAGTTAAACTAGATGCAAATACTTTATTTAAAGGTGTAATTCCACCATCAAGAACAAGATTTCAAAAAGATGATGAGTTAAATGATTTTTTCATTTTTTCTGATTTAAGAAATGGACATACAACAATTCATTCTTGGGATATTATCAATACTAGTGACAGAGAAAAAATAATTTGCTTAACACTTCTTAAATATAGAAGAAGCAAGAAATATGGCAATAAAGATGGTAATCCTTTATGTTTTGATGATTTCCGAGAAATCATCACTGATATAGAGATCAGTGAATTAAATATTTTAGTTAAAAAAGGAATATTCCGGTTAACATCTGATCATAAATATGAATTTGTAAATTCTAAAAATATGACAGGTATTAATAATATTTATAGAATTATTTTACCTACTGCTGAAATTTTCCCAACTTTAACTGCTACTGGTTCTAAAGACTATATTGCAACTGTGTCTATTCATGCTAATCATCCACAGGAATATAAAAATCTTTTCTTAGAAAAAATTTATCAACCGCAGAAATATATACCCATTACTGCAAAACACGCTTGTAAGTTACAAGGATTTCCTCTGAATTTTGAATACCATAAAAAAGATGAGGTTGCTAAAAAACAGTTTGGTAATGCTGTTCCTGTACCTGTTGTTGAATATGTAGCTAAAGAATTACTAAAGATTCTTGATATCTAACTAATTTGGATAAAAAATATCACGAAATTCTTCTGCAAAGTTTTCTTGTCCTAATTCAACAAAAAGTGATTGTAACTCCTCAAATGTATTTTCCTTTCCAGAACAAAAATCCCAAAATTCATTTTCAACCCATATATCTTGGGTAGTATCTAGAGGTGAACTAGATAGCATACTCTTTTGCTTTTCATACCAAGATTTTTTAAAAGGATTAAAAGAATGCAGAATTTAGAATTTAGAATTACGTTTTGCAACGGGGATTTTACCCCGACGCAAAACCCGCTGCTTTTAGAAGCAGGGGACTTTAACCCCCAAAGGTAAATTAAAAGGAATAGTGATACGTGCTTCTAAGTTAGCATGAGGATTTTTAGCAAATCTGTAAGCATACCATTCTAGAATTTGTTTGTTAAATCCTTTGAAACCACTTTGATTTGGTTGTGTAGTTTTAATATCAAAAACATATTCAATACAATTTTTGGAAAAATGAATATCTACACCTGTTCCAGAAGGAGGAGATTTGTATTTGATGATTTCTTCGGGATTAATTTTCAAAGCAGCTTGTTTAAGTCGCTGTATACATTCTTGCGTATCAACAATATTTCCATTATATTTATTTTCACGTTCGGAAATTAGCTTATTTAGTTCAATATCTAATTCTTTAGGAAATGGTTGAGGACGTAATATTTTTTCAGTAACGATTTCAAATCCATTTAATTCTGCTAAAGTTTTAGCTATAGGTTCCCAGCAAGTTGTTCCTAAACTTGTTTCTAGTCCACCAATCAGAGAACGTATTCGCCTTTCTTTGGGAAAAATATCATCTAATACTTGGTAATTTTCTATTTTCTTACCTTTGAAAAAATTCCTAATTGATTTTTTGAGATTTTCTTTAATTATCTGTTTAATATGCTTATCCATAATTCAATTAGTATGATATGTTTGTGTAATTATTCGCGCATAAACTGGATTAGATAAATATATAGTTTTAGCTAATTTTGTCATGTAAGAAAACATTACATTAGTTATGCGATTTCTGTGGACTGCTGAACGCTATCGCTTTGATCCCTTTTAAATTAAACATATTAATTTATTAATTTAGTGATAAGTACCTGGACAGAATTAATTACATATTGGTTATTTACCAATTCTTTGCCAGTCAAGGATTTCAGCCCGGATTTTTGTGTAATTAATTTTGTCCGATTACTTATATACGGTCATTCTCGTTATCTTATCAGTTTTGGATATATTTTGGCAAATGAAACTGATCTCAGAGTTTATGCCAATCTAGATATAGAAGTCTCTCAATAACTTAATTTACAGGAAACACCCATGAACCGTTCTCAAATAGTTGCGATTATTACAGGGGCAATTTCTATACTTCTGGCGATCGCATACCTAATTGTTGTCCAGATTATTGATTACCGGGATATGAAACCAGCGCCCATTAGCCAACTCAGCCCAGCAGTGATCATTGCGGAAAGTAATTTACCCAATTTGCAGCTTGACATAATTGCTAAAGTGTGAATTTGATCGGGGTGGAAAATGCCGCCCCTATACTATAGATACTATAGACAAATACAATCCATAGACTCAAAATAATAGTTACCATTTGATAATTCAATTGATTGAAATATAAGAATTCTTTACAAGAAATATCGTGAATTTGTTTAATTAGGTAATTCTTTTTTGGCACAGATAACGGTAAGCTATTTCTAACAATATTAAATCAAGATAAATTTTCATTATCTGTCATCACTAGGTTGAGAGGGATCAACGCTAGTAAGTCTGTTTTCTTTAATTTTTGCTGCAAACTATAGGAGTAATTGAATGGATCAATATTTGCTAGACACTATTTGGCTAATTCCGGTTTATGCTTTGATAGGTGGGCTTTTAGCCATACCTTGGTCGCCGGGAATCATTCGCAAAACTGGTCCTCGACCGGCGGGATATGTCAACGTGGTGATGACCTTTATCTCCTTTTTCCATGCCGTCTTTGCTTTCTTTGCTATTTGGAATCATCCAGCTAAAGAAGTATTTATTCCTTGGCTATCAACAGCAGGTTTAAATCTGACAATTAATTTAGAAATTTCTGCTGTCAGCATCGGGGCAGTAATTATTATTACCGGCTTGAACTTGCTGGCGCAGATATATGCCATTGGTTATATGGAAATGGACTGGGGTTGGGGACGCTTCTTTTCCTTATTGGGATTATTTGAAGCTGGTCTTTGTGCCTTAGTTTTGTGTAACGATTTATTTTTCAGTTATGTAATTCTGGAAATCCTGACTTTGGGAACTTACCTATTAGTAGGTTTGTGGTTTAGTCAGCCCTTAGTAGTCACCGGGGCGCGAGATGCTTTTTTGACCAAACGGGTGGGAGACTTATTTTTATTAATGGGTGTCTTGGGACTGTGGACACTTTCAGGGACTTGGAATTATACAGAGTTAGCTGCATGGGCGACTACAGCGAATGTTGACCCGACAATTATTACTTTAGTGTGCTTGGGGTTAATAGCTGGACCTATGGGTAAATGCGCCCAGTTTCCTTTGCATTTGTGGTTAGATGAGGCGATGGAGGGACCTGTTCCCAGTACAATTTTGCGGAGTTCGGTGGTGGTTGCCAGTGGGGCATGGGTATTAATTAAATTGCAACCTGTGTTTAGTTTATCACCTGTGGCATCTTCGGCGATAGTGGCGATTGGGGCGGTGACAGCGATTGGTGGGGCGTTAATTGCGATCGCTCAAATTGACATTAAACGCTGTTTATCCTATTCTGTCAGTGTTTACATGGGCTTGATATTTATTGCTGTAGGCACACAGCAGGATGAAGCCGCATTATTATTAGTCCTCACCCATGCCTTGTCCGCTGCATTATTAGTTATGAGTACCGGGGGAATTGTTTGGAACAGTGTCACCCAAGATGTTACCCAACTCGGTGGATTATGGTCACGCCGCCCCATGTCTGGGATAGCATTTATTATCGGTACATTGGGTTTAATTGGTTTTCCCCCTTTAGGTAGTTTTTGGGCATTGTTTAAACTAGCTGATGGTTTATGGGAAACACATCCGATTTTAGTAGGAATAGTAATTTTTGTTAATGCTTTAACTACATTTAGTTTAACTAGAGAATTTGCTTTAATCTTTGGTGGTAAACCCAAACAAATGAGTGAACGTTCTCCCGAAGCTTTATGGTTGATGGTTTTACCAATGATGGTTTTATCTGGCTTTGTTTTGCATCTACCTTTAGTTTTACAAAGTTTATCATTACTTCCCGTCTGGGCAACATTAAATAAAGACGTAGCCCTGCTATTAATTTGGTCTAGTATCTTCGGTTGTAGTATTAGTAGCATCATCTATTTAGGCAACATTCCCAAACCAATTCGTTTACCCTGGCAAGGTTTACAAAACCTATTTGCTTACGATTTTTACACCCCTCAAATTTACAAAGTTACCATTATTTTCGGCGTTGCCCAACTTTCTAAATTTGCCGATATGCTGGACAGATTTGTAATAGATGGTATCGTCAATTTTGTGGGTTTATTTTCTCTTTTAGGTGGTGAAGGCTTGAAATATAGCAACAATGGACAAACTCAATCTTATGCCTTAACAGTGCTTTTAGGAGTTGGTGTTTTAGGTGCTTGGGTAACATGGCCTTTCTGGGGAATTCAACTCATGGATTTAATTTTCTAACTATCTATAATTTAGATTGCTGATAATAATCTAAAATGATAGTATACCATCTAAATAAGATTAGGAATAATCCAGTGATTAACAAGCACCTTTCTCGCAGAAGCACTTGAATGAGATACATCATAGCCCCATCCTCGGACCCCCCACAGCGGGGGGAAGAAAAGGATAAACTTTTGATATTGGAGGGGGTTGGGGATGGGGTTCTTGTATCTCACTCAATTGAGAACCGCTATATTACCAATTACCAATTACCAATTACCAATTACCAATTACCAATTACCAATTAATAAATATGTTGAGTGTTTTAATTTGGCTACCAATTATAGCCGCTATAATCATCGGTTTTTATCCAGCAAAAAATATTCCTGCGAGTCAGATTCGGTTAGTATCTTTAATCGTCACAGGTTTAGTTTTGCTGTGGAATATTTTCATTTTGTTAAAATTTGATATCAGCAATCCAGGGATGCAGTTTACAGAATATCTACCTTGGAATGAAACATTAGGTTTGAATTATCAATTAGGAGTTGATGGACTATCAGTATTAATGTTGGTGTTAAATAGCTTACTCACTTGGATTGCTATTTATAGCAGCAGTAAAGATATAGAACGTCCTCGGTTATTTTATTCCCTGATTTTGTTTGTTAGTGGTGGCGTTGCTGGTGCTTTCTTATCAGAAAATTTGCTTTTGTTCTTCCTATTCTATGAATTGGAATTAATTCCCTTTTATTTACTAATTTCTATTTGGGGAGGAGAAAAACGAGCTTATGCAGGCATGAAATTCCTGATTTATACCGCCATTTCTGGGGCTTTAATTTTAGCCACATTTTTAGGAATGGTGTGGTTAACTGGTTCTCATAGTTTTGCCTTTGATGCTGTGGCAACTCAAAACATTTCTGCGGGAATGCAATTAGTATTATTAGCAGGAATAGTTTTAGGTTTTGGTATCAAGATTCCATTAATTCCTTTCCATACTTGGCTACCAGATGCTTATGTTGAAGCTTCCACACCTATCGCTATTTTGCTAGGTGGAGTCTTAGCGAAACTGGGAACTTATGGATTATTACGATTTGGCTTGGGAATGTTTCCTCAAACTTGGCAGATTATCGCCCCAACTTTAGCAATTTGGGGGGCAATTAGCGCGATTTATGGGGCAGTTGTAGCGATCGCCCAAACAGACATCAAACGCATGGTAGCATATAGTTCTATCGGCCACATGGGCTATATTTTACTAGCAGCAGCAGCCGCCACACCCTTAGCATTAGTTGGCGCAGTCGCCCAAATGTTTAGTCATGGAATTATTCTTGCTATTCTCTTCCATTTAGTCGGAGTTATTGAAACCAAAGTTGGGACAAGAGAATTAGACAAACTGAATGGTTTAATGAGTCCTATTCGCGGTTTACCATTAATTAGTGCCTTACTGGTTTTAAGTGGCATGGCTAGTGCTGGTATTCCCGGTTTAACAGGTTTTATTGCGGAATTTATTTCCTTTCAAGGCAGTTTTTCAACCTTTCCTATTCCCACAATTTTATGTGTAGTAGCATCTGGTTTAACCGCAGTTTATTTTGTTATTCTTCTCAACCGTACCTGTTTTGGCAAACTGCAAAATAACCTAGCTTACTATCCCAGAGTATTATGGAATGAAAAAGTCCCCGCGCTAATTTTGGCATTCTTAATTATCTTTTTAGGAGTACAACCAGTTTGGTTAGTGCGTTGGAGTGAAACCACAACTACCGCTATGGTAGCGGCAGTTCCCACCACCGCAAAAACCGTAATTGCCTTGAAGTAGTTATCTCGTTCCCAGTCTCCGACTGGGAATGCTATCACAGAGGCTCTGCCTCTAATTCTAATATTATTGAAGGCAGAGCCTTCTAGAATTCATTCCCACACAGAGTATGGGAACGAGAAATTCCCACACAGAGTATGGGAACGAGAAGAAAACTGTTCCGCAATCAAAAAAATTTTATTAACCAAAACAAAAATATTATGGTACAAACTCCAGCTAAACCAAATACAAAAATCCCACCTTCAAAACACGAATTTGCAGAAATTATTCATCGCTTAGAAGCTGGCGGTTCAATGTTGCCAGATACTCCAGAAAACCTCATGCAAATTATCGGTATTTATAAAGCTTATGCTGTACCAATGGATTTCTATTGGCGAGACTTACTTTATATTGCCGAAAGAGTATTTTTAGATCCTTTACCAGCTTTTAAATATTTCTTACCCCAAGAATATTTAGACTTACATAATCACTATGCCGGGGATGATGCTGATTTAAGAATTTGGCGAGGTATAGCCACTGCACACCCAGAACTTTTGGCATTTATGGAAAAAGGTGAAACTACCAAAATGCCGAAAATTTTCCATCATTTATTCCATGACAGAATTAACATGGAATTTGCGGAAGCTTGTATGCAGGCTATGTTATGGCATCGCAAAATGTATGCACCTGTTAATCAATTTGATGCCTATTTAGATTCCGAAGAATATAAAACTAATGCTGATAAAGCCATTAAAGCTTATTTTCGGAAAAATCCCCTCATGTTAGGACTTTATAAACTGTTTCCCGATATGTTTTTGGAACAGTGCCGGATGATGTCCTATTATTCTAATCTCGGACTTTTCTGGGAAGTCATGGCACCAGTATTTTTTGAAATGTCAGATATTTATGATGAAGGTGGTTTCCAAGGTGTACCTGATGCCATGAACTTTCTCGTAAATGGCATATTTGCTATTGCAGGTCGTCCCATTTATCATCATGTTTATATTGATGGTGAATGTTATGAAATCATCCCCAAATCTAAAGGTTTTACCTGGTTATATGAAGCCGCATTACCCTATGTAGAAGCTGTTTTTTATCGCACAGCACCATTTAGAGGTACAAAGTCTTATAATGCTCAAGCAGGACAAGTTCCAGAAGATCAAAAAGACTTCCATTATGGCATTCTTTACGCTGATGTCTTTCCCGTTGGTACAGCAGGTATTCCCCCCACATTATTAATGCAAGATATGTTGCACTTTTTGCCTCAATATCTTGTTGATTATTATCAAGAATATTGTCGAGGAGAAGAGGATATTTTGATTCAATTGGGGATTACTTTTCAACGTTCAATGTATAATGTCACATCGGCGGTAATTCAAGCTTTAAGAACTGCCCTTTTGTATCCCTTAGATGATGAAAACCCCAAGCATTTACAAGCAAATCGGGAATTTTTTGAAATGCAGCTAAATCGCTTTACTCGCACTGATTATGGTATGCGTGATGCAGCGAGATTACGGGACATTCAAACACAGGATTATAGATAAATGGTGTTGCTGATAGCCTGCGTGGCGTAGCCATATTGAATTGAGGTATAAAATTCCCAAATTTAACCCTTAAAACTCTTACCTTTGCGCCTTTGCGCCTTTGCGTGAGACTAAAATTCATACCCTTAATCAGCAACACCGATAAATTATTGTTTTTACCCGCCTTTGTTCTCTGAATAACTTTGATAACTAAGAAAGAAGCGGGTAGAGATTTTTTAATACCTCATGTCCTTGTCAGTGATTTTTACAACCACCTTTACCATGATGGTGGTCGTGATTATGTCCATGAGTGCAGCCTTGGAGGTTCTGCTGCATGAGGTGTTCACTCATTTGTTTTAAAGACTCATCTACGGCTTTTAAGCCTATCCATGCGTCAATTTTCTCAACATCAAAGCCTACTTCTCTTTTATCCCCTACTTGGATCAAGGGACGACGGATTAATAAGGGATCTCTCAGCATCATGACTAAAGCATTTTCAGCGGTGATGTTTTCAGGATTCACCTCTCCTGATTTTACAATAGGTGCGGCTTTATTGAACCATTCACTGACAGGGCGATCGCCAAAAAATGACCGCAATTTTTCCACTGTCCAAGGTTCTGTTAATAGGTTATATGCTACTACTTCATGACCTGCTGCTGTTAGCAAAACTTTTTGCTTTGTACCACCTTTACAGCCTGGTTTTTCATAGAAAATTACTCTGGCCATTGCCGTTTCTCCTATAAGGTTATAGTTGGATGTTTGGATAGGAAATAATTAACCGCAGATGAACGCAGATAAACGCAGATGGAAGATGATTATTTTGATTGATAGCTAACACTTAGATCCCCGACTTCTAAGATTAATTATTCATTTATTGACAATATCTAAAAAGAAGTCGGGGATCTTATTTTCTATAATATTTATCAGCATAATCTGTTATTTATTTTTTTGCTACTACTTTTAAAATCTTTTAGCAATGTGGTTAGTTACATCAAATTCAAATCTCTGTTTTGGGTTAGTTTCTCCATAAATATTAAATGTTATTGTTGGTTCTTCACCAATGGCTTGAACCTGATGTATTGTTTGCGGTGTAAAACTCACAATATCACCGGGGGATAAATTTATTTCTCCTGTTTTTTCAATTTTATCAGGAAATTCTGGATCATAACTACGTTTCCAAAATGTATTTTTTTCCTGACCTTTTAAGATTGCCACTATTCCCCATGTTCCATGATTATGAATAGTAGAAGTTGTTCCCGGTGCAAATGTTACTGTTTGTACAGTTAAAGGAAATCCTAATTCATCATATAATAGTAAAACAGAGATTCCCGTTTTTGGATCAGGTTGTAAAGATTGACTTTGTACCCAATAGGAATTTATCATTAATCGTCTTACCAACATTCTAATTTCTGGTAGTCGTGTTGATTCATCTTCGACATTTTTGAGAACATCTTCGACTTCAGTTAAAAAGCGATAGAGACGATAATTATCACGCAATAAATCCCATGATCTTGCTGATTTACAAACTTGATATTCTCCATTTTCAGCAACAAATAAATCCTGACCTTGCATAAATTTTAAAATATTGACTGTGCAGAATTAGGTAAAAAAATTATAGGAGGAGATGTTTGAGGCATTTTAGTTACAGGAGTCAAGGGAGATGTAGGCATTCCTGGTAGAATCACAGTATTCTGGGTAGAAAATGACGATATTAGCTGGGAATTTGAGTTGAAAGATAACCAATTATTCATGATTCGTAATTTGTTGATTGCTTGTAGTTGTCATATTTAATCGTCTTCTTCTGGTGGACGAGTTAAAATATCGAGAAGAATACCAGCACCAAAATCATTTTTTTGATCAATACTTTTTATTTTGGTACTGATTTCTTTCGCTTGTTCTATCTTTCCTAGTTTAGCTAATACCAAACCTGAAGCAGCATAAGCAGTTAAGTACAATCTGATTTCGGGTTCTTGGTGACGGTTAACTAGGATAGGTTTAAGTTCTTGCCAATTATCAGGTAGACTTTCCGCTTTTTTTATTCTAGCGGTTATTTTCTCTGCTGTTGTCAGTGCTAAGACATAATTATTTTTGTAGTAAAAATATCTATAAGCTGCAACTAAAACATCTGTGTTATCTTCTGTTTTAGCTAACGCTTGCTGCATATATTTTGTAGATTCTTCGGTGTTTTCCCAATTCTGTGCTGCTAAGATCAATAATTCTTTAACATCATCTGTTACATCAAACCATGAAAATCTATTCGTATGATTTTGCATAATAGGTAATTAATCCCATTTGTTCTGGAATATTCGGGATTTCCCATATCTACTATTTAACAGTTCATATTGTAGTCAGGTGGATAAATTTAATTATTTTATCGTTTTGGTAAAATGAGAGAAAATGAAGTCTGTCCAGATTGTGTAGGATCTAAAAGCCTTGATTTGTAGGTTGGGTTGTTCGCGTTAGCGTTGCGGAGCAATCAGCATGAAACCCAACAAATGCGTTAGGTTGCGCTGTCGCTTAACCCAACAAAGCAGAAAATGGACAAGGTATTGACTAAATAAAAGTATCAACGGATTCATTTTTTTAGTTAGTTGTGTTTATCATAGGTCTAGCTGGAAATATCAAGACAGGAGTTTTAGATATTGTTTGTTGGATAGCGGACACCATTTGGGTGCTGTCGCTGCTTTGGCATATCTTCATGAAAACAACACACAACTATGTTTTGATTTTGATAAACTTATTCTCAATGCAGATTTAGAATTTGAGAATAAGGAGTTTATTACTAGTTGTGCGATATCGCCAAGAAGCGCCATAAAAATCAGTCAGACCTTTAAGACTACCTGTTCTTTTTGGCTGTGGTACTGACGATTTTCCAATTAATCAATGTGTTGAAGATGCCTATCGAACAATGTCTTTACACCCTAGTAGTTCGTCAAATTTATTTTGACGGGTAATGGGAAAAAACTTCTGTTCTTCCCTCCCCTGCCCCCTACTACTCACCAGCAAAAGCTAGAACATCCTCAATTCAATTTTAACCGAGAACGGTTGTTTGAGAACGTTTGGAATAGGCGTTCTATTAGGCGTTTTCAAAGGCAGTCTATTCCTCAAAATATCTATTGGCAAATTTTGTAAGCAGTTCAACAACCAATCCCAACAGAGAATCTTGAGGAAATAGAAACTTACTCAGTGGTGCATGATATCGAGGGAATTTCACCAGGGTTATATAAAAATACACATCTCATTAAAGCAGGTAACTTTCGGGAAAAAACAGGTTATTTGTACATCAATCAAGCTATGGCTAGAGATTGTGCTGTAACGACAGGGCTATTTCATTCTTCTCTAGCCCGCCTCAGAATGAATTCTGAGTCTAATAGCAAAAGTCGTCTCAAGACGACTAAAGAAAAGTTCATAGTCCGTTTTAACGGACTTAATTTATTAGCCTTGAACTTCAGTTCAGGGCGGATTATGTTTAGAACGAAATAGCCCTGGCTGTAACGAGAGTTTTTTGTGTCCGATTATTTGAGTTATCAAACTGCTATGCAATTAGCCGGATTTGTCGGACAGAGAGTGTATTTATTTAGCAACTATTGGAGAATAGATTGGAGTGGTATTGGTGCTTTCTATGATGATGAAACCCAGTCCTTTCTAGAAACCAATAAGGACATCTTGTACGCAATGGCAATTGGTAAATAAATAGGAAAATAACGGGAAATGGCGACAACAGAACCTCAATTCCATGCTGATGATAAGCACCCTATACAGCCAACATCAGCAGATATTATGCTTCGGCAACAACTGGAACATTCAATTAGCAAATACTTTTATGAAGGATGCGATCGCATTATTCATAGTTTGTTGTCTAATTGTCGTTGGTATGCCACAACTCACGCGAGTATTTTGACTTTAGTAATTGAATGCCCTGACCAAGTTACTAACTGGCAAATTTTGCAACAAATTGTCCCTATGGCAAATGTTCTTTATGGCATTGTTAGTAGTGCCAAAATCCGGGTTTGTCCTCCCGATATTCAAACTGTACCCTTTGAAATGAGAGTAGATGAGTTGCCAGTTTATCGTGATTGGATCTGATGCAATTGAGGATTTGAGATTGTTGATTAAGCCATCACATTCTGTTGGATAATTATAATTAGTTCGGCAAAAACTAAATCAGCAGAACGTTGCACAATAGGACTTAATTCCAGTCCAAAATCCAGATTTTCAGCTTCAATTAAATAGACTGTCACCTCTTGGGGAAAATCATCTAAGAAGATTTTTCTCCCAGCAGCCAAGGCATGATCCCAACGAAAATCATGTAAGTTGTAACTAGGTTCGGGCAGTGCTTCTAGTTCATTCCCTGGGACTCTAAATATAGCACCTGCCTCTGAACCTGTGCAACTAGCATCAAGAATAATTAATTTTTCGCTACCTCTCGCTTGAAACATCACTTCCATTCCCGCAGTTCCACAATCAAAAACGCGGATGTTGGGGTGAGGATTTTGGGCGAGATGTTGCTGTAAACGTTGGGCAATAATTACGCCAACAGCATCATCATTCCGATTCAGATTGCCACAACCAATGATAGTTAGCATGGGATATTTATAATAGCATGAATATTATCAACTTCGCACAAAAAATTAAAATTTACGGAAATTATGACTACATCTTTGATCATTGACCTTATAGTAGCTATAGCAGCCAAGATCCCCGACTTCTTTTGTAATCATGTTTATAAACTATCAAGCAATGTTCAGAAGTCGGGGATCTGATATTTATTTTCTCTGCGTTTATCTGTAATGGCTAGTCAAAAATCATTCTTATCCATGACAGAATTGCTATATGCTAGTATTTCGTGATACAGAGACTAAAGGTAGAGGTATATTTGCCCAGCAAGAGTTTGCTAAGGAATGTGGATTAAATAAAATGCAGAAGTTGTGACAGGGGTATAGTAGACTAAAGAAGTAGGTATTAGGGAACAATATCGTGATAGAAATCTACTCTCCAATGCTAGAAAAGCAGATGCAAGATTACTATGAATCTCTATCGGAGAAAGACCGTAGGCGGTATGCAGCGATTGAAGCAAAAAAGCTTGGGTACGGGGGGATTGGATACATAAGTAAATTGTTGGGATGTAACTACAGAACAATCAATAGAGGGATGGAGGATCTGGAACAGCCGAGTAAAACCAGCAGTCCAAGAATTCGCCGTCCAGGAGGAGGAAGAAAAAAAGCACTGTTAACGATACCTGGAATCAATGAAGCATTCCTGACGGTAATAGAAACACACACAGCAGGTTCGCCAATGGACGAGGATATTAAATGGACAAACTTAACTCGTCAACAAATAGCAGACTTATTAGCCGAAAAAGGCATAAATATCAGTGTTACAGTTGTAGACCAATTACTCTGGGAACATAAATTTCGTAAACGCAAAGCAGTGAAAATGATTGCGTGTGGAAGTAGCGAAAATCGTAATGAGCAGTTTGAGAAGATTGAAAGCCTTAAAACCCAGTATTTTGCTGAGGGTAACCCAGTGATTAGTATGGACAGTAAAAAAAAGAGTTAATTGGCAATTTATATAGAGAAGGAAGTATTTATACTGATGCTCCAATCAAGGTATTAGACCACGACTTTCCATCTTTGGCAACAGGAATAGCAATTCCACATGGGTTATATGATTTAAAGGATAACATTGGTTTTATACAAATTGGTACTAGCCATGACACCAGCGAATTTGCCTGTGATTCAATCCGTTATTGGTGGAATAATTATGGCAAAAACCGCTACCAATTGGCTACCTCTATACTACTGTTATGTGATGGTGGTGGTAGCAACAGTTCTCGTTACTATGTATTCAAAGAAGCATTACAAGCTTTGGTGAATGAAATTGGAATTGAAATTCGCATTGCTCACTATCCTCCTTATACATCTAAGTACAATCCGATTGAGCATCGGCTGTTTCCACATCTAAGTCGGGCTTGTAAAGGTGTTATTTTCGACAGTGTTAACACTGTAGCTAAACTGATGGCAAAAGCTACTACTCAGAAAGGGTTACAGGTTTTTACGACCATCATTGATAAAGCCTACCAAACCGGTAAGAAAGTTGCTGAGGGTTTTAAAGAAACAATGGAGATTTTCTTTGATGATTTTTTGCCACAGTGGAACTATACTGCTAAACCACAACAACATTTAGAATTGTAAGTT
Source organism: Anabaena sp. 54 (assembly GCF_017355725.1). Classification (NCBI taxonomy): domain Bacteria; kingdom Bacillati; phylum Cyanobacteriota; class Cyanophyceae; order Nostocales; family Nostocaceae; genus Anabaena; species Anabaena sp. 54. The sequence continues at coordinate 439,189 of NZ_JAAVWA010000001.1, read as the reverse complement.
ATTTAATCCACATTCCTAAAGGAGATTTAATTGAAACATCCCCTGTGATTATTATTCCTAAACAGCAAGTTAAGTTAATTACTAAGACGGTATTATTAAATTATTATTTTGGTTGGCATGGAGAAAGCGGGGCAATAGGTTTAGGTTTTGCTTCTCTTTTTAATCATTCTTATCACCCCAATGCGGTTTATATTAAGAATTTTGCGAAAAATATCATTGATATTGTTGCTTATAAATATATTCGGGAAGGTCAGGAAATTACTATTAATTATAATGGACAGGTTGATGATATTTCTCCTGTATGGTTTGATGTGGAAGATTAAAGTAAGTAGGTTGGCGTTGAAAATTATCGTTATAGCAAGGCAAGAGGCAAGAGGCAAGAGTAAAGAAGTTTTCAGCGATTTTACGTTTCTTTACACAGTTTGGTTTTATTGTGTTCACCTACTTAGGTTGGGTTGACCTATGTTACCCAACATTTACCCATTTGGTTAAGTTAAGCCTGGGAATGAATTCCCAGTCTGATAACGAAAGCCTGGGAATGAATTCCCAGTCTGATAACAAAAGCCTGGGAATGAATTCCCAGTCTGATAACAAAAGTCGGCTCAAGCCGACTACATTTTTATGATTCTCCCCCAAAATTTTATCTTTAGTCAGCTTTAGCTTACTTTTGATATTAGCCATGGCTTCGCCACGCAGGCTATCAGAATTCATTCTGAGGTGAACTTTTGATATTAGCTTCAGAATTCATTCTGAGGTGGACTTTTGATATTAGCCATGGCTTCGCCACGCAGGCTATCAGAATTCATTCTGAGGTGGACTTTGTAAGCTGGGACGAATTTCGGCTAATGCTGTTTGGATACGTTCTGATAATGGCGGTTTAACTAAATCGTGATATAACAAAACTGCATAAACAATTTCATCATCTACAGCATGACGTAAGGCTGATATATTTTCTTGTTTAAGACTTTTAATTAAATTAGTTAGTGCTGCTTTATGTAGAGATTCAATTGCTCTTTGTAACCCTAATGCTACACAACGTTGACTTTCATCCCAGTTAGCAATAATCGCTTCAAACCGATTGATATCTGTAATCAATTCTTCAAGATTATTCATTATTTTTATGGATTTATCTGGGGTTAATTGGTTATTTTGAAATTAGTTTAGGGCGCAGGCCCTGCGCCCCTACGGATTTATTTATAGAGATTGTTAAAACCTCATTTCATTTTAAAATCTTGCAAGAGAAAGGGCATAATTGCACCTGTCGTTAAACTAGCTACACTAATGGGAATACAGAGGGGAATTGATGCTTGTGCTAATAATACTAATATAACCGTGCCAATACCACTAGCAATTATGGTTTGACGCAGAAAATATATAGGGTCACGGAATAGTTTACCCTTGAGAAATAACTTAATAGAAAACCAACTTAATTCTAACATATATGCTCCTAATGATTGGCTAATAAATTCAGGATAAATAACCCTAAAATTACCGCAGGAATTACTCCTGCTGGTGCAAATAAACTACCAATTGTGGCTGCAAATTGATATCCTATATCTTTACCCGCAAGGATAATTCCGCCAATTGCACCACCAATCATTGATAAAATTGCTGCGATGATTAACCAAGTAAATCCTGTGGTGAGATTTAATTCTGTATTTAAACTATGCAAAAATTTGACAAATCCTGGATCATTAACTAAATCAAACATAGTCATTCTCCTATTTTGGGGTTAATTTAAGGCAAATGCCTGGATTTCTGCGGTTAAATCTTGTAGGGCTTTGGCTACTATTTCGGCTTGTTCTAATTGCTTATGTTCTGTAAATATTCGCCAAGCTTCTTGATAGTATGCTTCTGCTTTTAAGAGATTTTGGGGATTCCCTAATTCTGGTTTTTCGAGGTCGTCGGGTAAGTTGAAGAGGAGGTTAGCTTTGTTAGAAATTGTATTAGCATATTCTAACGGTGTATCTTGAAAATTACGCACTTTTAAAGCTTCATCATAAGCTAAGACAGCGCGTAAATTATTTTCTACAGGATGGGAACTCACTAGATATTGTAAGGCATTTCCTAAATTATTTTGCAACATTGCATACTCTCTAGGATGGTCAATTATGTTAATATGCTTGAGGGCGATTTCAAAGGATTGGACTGCTAAACCTTGACGTAAAGATTCTTGTGCCGATGACATGGGCATGGAAAGATAGGCGATCGCTATGTTATTATACAAAATCGCATATTCTTGGGGGTAATCTTCCCAAGTAAATACCCGCAAAGCCTCATGATAAACATGAATACTCTCAGTTATCTGGGCTAAATTATAGGGAACTAAAGATTGGAAAACTAACCCCAAATTCATCTGCACTGCGGCTACTTCTTCCGCTGGGGCAAATTGTTGTAAAATGGGCAAAGCTTCCTCATAATCTGCCCGTGCTTGTTGCAGAAGTTGGGAATCCCCATCAGGAATCATCTGTAATGTCCCTGCAATGCCCACCTTAGCCCGTGCTTTCAGTAAAACATATTCCTCCCCACACATCTGATAAGCACGGTCAAATAGCCCAATTGCATTGTGTAAATCTTGGGCTGTTTTCGGCTTTTTTTGAAAGCCTGTGCCAATTTCTATCAGCATTTGGATTTTTTCTGCTGTTGTTGCTGACTCTAAAGATATGGATGCAATAGCAGCTTTTACTGCTAAATCTGTAATACTAGATATCATAATTGGCTGATTCTAATCGGTTGGGGAATTGAGTCAATTATTCTTACTATAAAGCAATTTATTATAAAAACTCTAGAGAGAAATTACTCATATTCATAATAGTTTTAACTCAGTTATCACCGCATTAACTGATTTTGGTATCACTATTTTACCAATTATTTTATTTGTCAACCATTATATATAATTCTGTTAATTATATCATTAAAAATCAACTAAGTAGGTGGGCGTGAAATAAGTAGGTGAGCGTTGAAAATTGTCGTTATGGCAAGGCAAAAGGCAAGAGGCAAGAGGCAAGAGTGAAGAGGGTTTGGGCGATTTTACATTTCTTTACACAGTTTGGTTTTATTGTGTTCACCTACTTACTTACACAGGACTATTAAAATTAAATAGCATTTCGGGATCTTCCAAAGGCAATACTTCGACATTCTCAGACCTTAACCACTGCTGAAAAGAACGTCCACCTGCTTCAATATACTGAATTAATTCCGGTAAACAACGACGGCGATAAAAACCACATAAAGGCTGCCAAATTTGATTATTTTGTACCAAAGCCGCTATTTTATCGTCTGGAATTGTCTCTAATTGAGATATCCAATTTTGTAATATTTCTAGTCGCAAATTTGGTAAATCACAAGCTAATAACAGAACCCAATTTGTGTCCACTGCTGCTAACCCTTGCATAAAACCTATAAGTGGTCCATGTGTTCGAGGTTCATTGCCAGTTTCCCCAGGTAAGGGAACTTCTGGAATCAATTGACTGTTAGGTGTGAGCAATTTTTGATAACGTTCTGGCCAAGGAGTGACGATATAAACTTTATCAGTACAAGCTTCTGCAATACTACAAATTAATTGCAACATGGGTACACCGCCCATGGGAATTAAGGCTTTATCTCTACCCATGCGAGTGCTTTTACCACCTGCTAAAACAATAGTCGTAACATCATACCGGGAATCAATATTCATGATGTTTGGATTCTATTTAATAAAAATTAACTGTATTTTCTCATAAATCATTTATAATAGCTACATATTATATAGGAATCCGGTTTGATTCCTGAATTTTCCGTTGAGTTAGGGAACAGGGAACAGGGAACAGGGAACAGGGAAGAAGGATTTCAGTATGTACCGAGTTCTGTTCAAAAATCAAATAGGAGTCCTATATTTTGTTTTTAACGAACCACAGAGGCACAGAGATCACAGAGGAAGAGAAAAGGAGAAATGTATGCTACGGCACGTTACATGAATACATCTTGTTTAGGATTGCTATATAAATCTATATTTTATAATTATCACCAATTTTATGACAGAATTTTTTGAATTTGAAGCGGATTTTATTGATTCTTGGCGTTGTATTCCTATGCAAGTGCGCTATAAACTAGATACTTGCGGTATTAAGCTGAAATTAGCCCAATGGAATCTGATGAATCAAGAATCACGTCAAAATTTAATGACATTACCTTGTGATACAGATATTCAAATTCATGATTATAGACATTATATTCAAGAGTTGGTATTGCAACTGACTGGTAAACCTGTGGCTGAATTAACAATTGAAGCTAATCCAGCATGGGTAGATATTAGCACTATTCCTCACAGTGTCCACGAAAAAGCTCAAGAAATAGGTGTGATAATTACAATTGAGGCATGGAAAAGCCTAACTATCTTACAACGGTTTGCCTTAATTAAACTCAGTCGTCCTAGTCATGAGAATAAAAACTTTTTACCGGCTTTGCAAGAATTTAATTTGTTGCCAAAATCCTAAATTCTGATATATTGCTATAGATGATACTTTTTAATTAGTTGGTAAAAGACAAATGATTAAACTCGACCAGTTTTTGAAGTTTTCGGGGATATCCTCTACCGGTGGTCAAGCTAAATGGATGATTGTTGATGGTGAAGTGAAAGTTAATGGGATAATTGAAACACGGAGAGGACGGAAATTAGTTGATGATGATGAAGTAACAGTAGGAGGAAAAACTTTAAAGGTGGGGGAAATACTCTCAGATACCGTTGATTAATGCTGACATATATAGTCTTAACCTTATATATTTTATTTACTATAATATCTCATAATGCTAATTCTTAAGTTTTATTTAAAAAAAGTTAATTGCTTTAAATAACATCTTAGTTTAAAATAATGAATATTGATCAATAGGTCGTTCTCTACAAGTAAATCCTTTGCAGAAGGGGAAATTATACCCCTATAGAATCTCTTCAATTGTGCATTATTAACACATCTAAAAATAAATAGCTAATGACTAATGTACTCTGGTTACAAGGTGGTGCTTGTTCGGGTAACACCATGTCATTTCTTAATGCCGAAGAACCTACAGCTTGTGATTTAATTGCTGATTTCGGTATTAAAATACTTTGGCATCCTTCCTTGGGAGTAGAATTAGGTGAAAATGTCCAAACCCTCTTATGGGACTGCATTTCCGGGAAGATTTCTCTGGATATTTTGGTATTTGAAGGTAGCGTAGTTAACGCCCCTAATGGTACAGGAGAATGGAACCGATTTGCCGACCGTCCCATGAAAGATTGGTTAGACGATTTAGCCAAAGTTGCGAAATTTATTGTTGCGGTAGGAGACTGTGCAACTTGGGGAGGAATTCCCGCTATGTCACCCAACCCCAGCGACTCTAAAGGACTGCAATTTCTCAAACGGGAAGAAGGCGGTTTTTTAGGTAAAGATTTTGTCAGTCAAGCTGGCTTACCTGTGATTAATATTCCCGGTTGTCCTACACACCCCGACTGGATAACGCAGATATTAGTAGCGATCGCCACTGGTCGAATTGATGATATAGTTCTCGATGAACTACACCGTCCCCAAACCTTCTTCAACACCTTCACCCAAACAGGTTGTACCCGCAACATTCACTTTGCATACAAAGCCACAACCGCTGAATTTGGACAACGCAAAGGTTGTCTATTTTACGACTTAGGTTGTCGTGGACCCATGACCCGTTCTTCCTGTAACCGCATTCTCTGGAACCGCGTCTCCTCCAAAACCCGCGCGGGAATGCCCTGTTTAGGCTGTACAGAACCCGAATTTCCCTTTTTCGACCTCGAACCCGGAACAGTCTTTAAAACCCAGACTGTCATGGGAGTTCCCAAAGAAATACCCCCCGGAGTCAACATGAAAGATTACGCAGTCCTCACCGTTGTGGCAAAAGACGCAGCCCCAAAATGGGCAGAGGAAGACTTTTTTACCGTTTAGTCATGAAAAAAGACCTAACCCCCCAACCCCCTTCCCTACCAGGGAAGGGGGAGTCAATTATTTCCCTCTCCTTGTAGGAGAGGGGTTAGGGGAGAGGTCGTGTAACTAATAACTAATAAAGGACAAATATGCCAATTCAAACTTTAGATATTTCACCCGTTGGTAGAGTCGAGGGTGATTTAGATGTGCGCGTCGAAATTGAAAATGGATATGTGACAAACGCTTGGACTCATGCCGAACTTTTTCGCGGTTTTGAAATAATTTTACGCGGTAAAGATCCTCAAGCGGGGTTAATTGTCACTCCTAGAATTTGTGGAATTTGTGGTGGTTCTCACCTCAGTTCTGCCTCTTGGGCGTTAGATACAGCTTGGGGAACAGAAGTTCCCAGAAATGCTATTTTAGCCAGAAACTTAGGGCAAATTGTCGAAACAATCCAAAGTATTCCTCGCTACTTTTATGGCTTGTTTGCCATTGATTTAACTAATAAAAATTATCGCCGTAGTCACTTTTATGATGAAGCTTGTCGGCGCTTTGCTGCTTTCACAGGTAAATCCTATGAAATCGGCATTACAATTTCTAGTAAACCGGTAGAAATTTACGCTTTATTAGGTGGACAATGGCCGCACAGCAGTTATATGGTAATAAATTGGGGAATCGCTGATATAGTCAGGATTTCTGAGGATAGGTCTGATTATTCCCTGGCTTTTCCTTAAATTAGACGATAGATCTACCCCCAGCTATGCCATAACCAAAGATAGCAAGCAGTAAATCCATTTATTTTTCTCTGCCAAAAGTTATTTGGTTTTCTCAAATATTACCTAATTTTTCCCTAACTCTAGATTAGCGATGCCTTCAGCGCACTGGAAGCAATTCCTAGGTCGCGCTTCGCTATCACATAACTGTGGTAAATTTTTAGTACGCAAAGAATAATCTAATGCACCCATCCTCTTTTAATCTTCTTACCCATTATGAATTTCAAACGATGGCAGGAACTCAAGCAAATCCTCACTGAAGACAAAGATTTGTCTAACATCTGGTCATATTACATGGATCATTTTGGGGATCATCCCAAATTCATCAACTTGGGTCAACCTGTCCAGAATCAATATATAGATGCAGTTGTCAAAACAACCTGTCAACAACTATTTGGTCAAAACGTCAAAATTACCAATTCTCTCCTTATCCATATTCCCCGACATCAATTTTTCCATGGCCCATTCCAAGCCAGCGGACGAATAGGTGGTGTGATTTTCTTTGAGGATATCAAAGTCGGTTTAATGGGTATTTCCGCACACTTTCCCCCAACCAGTGAGGTGAAATATTCCCGGTTTACCGAAGTAATGGATCTATCACCACCAACAGGTCATGATTTAAATTGAAGGGATATAGCATTTCCTAATCTAAATGATGCACAAAATTATCTGTGTTCATCTGCGTTTATCTGCGTTTGATTCTGACTTCCCTGCCATCCTTAACCCCAAAATCGTCTAAACTTAAAGAGTTCGCTAACTGCCAAAATCCTATGTCTCGCTGGTTTAATATTGCAAGTCCATGTAAACTCGAAAAACACTATACCATCTCAGCCACAAGTCGTCTTCCTGACCTATCAATGCTGATTGAACAAGAAAGTTATTTTGTCCTTCATGCACCGCGACAAACAGGGAAAACTACGGCAATGTTAGCCCTAGCACAGCAACTTACCGCCACAGGACGTTATGCAGCAGTCATGGTATCAGTAGAGGTGGGAAGTGCATTTAATCATGACCCAGGTGCGGCAGAATTAGCGATTTTGGGAACTTGGTATGATAATATTTCCATCCGTTTACCCAAAGAATTACAACCACCTGTTAAACAATGGCAACAAGAAGAACCAGGAAACAGAATTAAGGCTTTTTTACAAGGTTGGGCAAAAGCTTCACCCCGACATTTGGTAATATTGATTGATGAAATTGATTCTTTGCAAGACCAAACTCTAATTTCAATTTTACGTCAATTAAGAGATGGTTTTCCCAATCGTCCCGAAAATTTTCCTTCATCGTTAGGATTAATTGGTTTACGAGATGTGCGAGATTATAAAGTAGCATCTGGTGGTAGTGACAGATTAAATACATCCAGTCCTTTTAATATTAAAGTTGCTTCTATAACTATGAGAAATTTTAATCTTGAAGAAGTAGGAGAATTATATCAACAACATACAGCAGCAACAGGACAAATTTTCACACCAGAAGCAACAGCAACGGCATTTGATTTAACCCAAGGACAACCTTGGTTAGTTAATGCTTTAGCTAAAGAAGTTGTAGAAAAAATGGTTAAAGATAGAAATATTGCTATTACAAAAGAACATATTTTAAAAGCAAAGGAAATATTAATTGCTCGTCAAGATACTCATTTAGATAGTTTAGCTGAACGCTTACGAGAACCAAGGATAAAAGCAATTATTGAGCCGATGTTAGCAGGTTTAGAATTGGGGGATATACCCAACGATGATATTCAATTTGTGATTGATTTGGGATTATGTAAAATGCACCCCTACGGAGGTTTAACTATTGCTAATCCCATTTATCGGGAAGTGTTACCCAGAGTATTAACAGTAACACCAATGGCATCTTTACCAATGATTGCACCGACTTGGTTAACCCCAGAAGGTGAATTAAATATAGATGCTTTATTAACAGCATTTCTCAAGTTTTGGCGACAGCACGGAGAACCGTTATTAGGTAGCACTGGCTACCATGAAATTGCACCACACATTGTATTAATGGCTTTCTTACATCGTGTTATTAATGGTGGTGGAACTCTGGAGAGGGAATATGCAATTGGTAGTGATAGAATGGATTTATGTCTGCGTTACAAGGATGTAATGTTAGGTATTGAGTTAAAGGTATGGCGGGATAAAAAACGAGATCCTCAAACTGATGGTATTGAACAATTAGAATCCTATTTAGGGCGTTTGGGGTTGGATTTTGGTTGGTTATTTGTGTTTGATAGGCGTAAAAATGCCCTACCAATGGAGGAACGTTTGTCAACGCAGGTTGTGGTGACGGAAAATCAACGTCGGATTACTGTGATTCGGGCTTGAGTGTTATGTTTTTTGTTTCACGCAGAGGCGCAGAGGCGCAGAGGCGCAGAGAGGGGAGCGAAAAAAGGGAATTAAGTATTATTTTTTCTTTCTATTGAAATATAAACCCGGGTTTTTATCAATATAAATACGTAAATATTAATATTAAAGTTAAAATATTTACAGGTTTGCTTGAGTATAGAAGGATTGATTTATTTGGAAATTGAGCGAACTGCTTGCAGCAGCGCTAGTTCCCTCCGGGACGCTCCGCGAACGCGATCGCAATGCACAATCAAAATTATCCGAGGTGATAAGCGATCGCATTAACCCAATATTAGCGAACTGACAAGTCAGCGCTTACGCTATCGCAGTTAATCGCAGTTAAGGAAGCACAAGATAATTGATTTTGAGCGAACTGCTTGCAGCAGCGCTTCGCTATCGCTAGTTTCATTAAGAGCATAGAATACGACATAAAACATCTGCAATTGAGGCTTGAGTCTCTGATGTGAAAGATCCTAACTCACGGCGAATTAGGGATTGACGGAGGGTTACTAGGTGATCGAGACGTAAGGTTGATGCTTGCCGAAGTCCACTATTAAGGAAGTCTGGATGTTCCGGTTGCAGAATAATATCTGTGTTGAGGGGTGCTTGAGGAATGCGACTGGTGATGAGTGCAAAAATGATGTGCTGATAAATGCCGATCACATCTGTTAAACAGTAGGCAGGACGGACTTTACTGGAAGATAGGTCATCGAAAGGAAACTGAATCAGAACAACCTTACCTTTCATAGTTTACAGGTTGCCCATCTTCGAGGGTGTAAATGTCCTCTTCTGGATCGTTCAGGAAAGCAAAGCTAGGGTTGGTTGAGATTGCATCTAACCAGGTTTGTTCGTTGAGATCCTCCTCCTCTGGCATTAGCAGGATAATACGCACCCGACTGGCTTTGTCTTGGGGAAGGGGACTATCTAGCTGAATTTGTCCTTGTTTATTTAAGATACCTGTGGTTTCAATCGCACGCATGGTTTCAGGCGGAAAAAATCATTTGGTTCGATTTTAACACTTTCTTCGGTGCAACCAGAAGGTAAGTAGGTTGGCGTTGAAAATTGTCGTTATGGCAAGGCAAAAGGCACTCATGCAAGAGGCAAGAGTGAAGAGGGTTTGGGCGATTTTACGTTTCTTTACACAGTTTGGTTTTATTGTGTTCACCTACTTAATTAGTTGACACTCTCAGCGGCTAAAGCCGCTGAGATTCTGCGGACAGAGTAAACTTAGGTAATGCCCAAAGTTTAATTCTCGCTACGGTCGTCAGGTTGAGTCGAGGGAGGATATTATTCCTCGCCCCTCTCAGTTAGATCCGTGCGTACCCGTTTCCGTGTACACGGCTCCCGATGTTCTTAGCTTTCACTTTTGCTCATGTGAATATAATCGTGGCAGATGAAAGTGAATTGCTAGAAGGTTTTTAGTTTTCCAGTTTTGGTGGTTTCCATCTATATGATGTAAATGTACCTTCTCATCACTGAGCATTTTTAGACCACAATGACCACATTTATGGTTTTGCCGTTTAAGGCCTATCCGCAATAGTGGGGACTTTGAGAATCCGGGTTTTACCGTCCTTTTTGGGGATGGGTCTAAGCTTAGATTGCTGGATATTTCTGTTGTTAACATTGATGTAATATACCGTAGGCATAGCTCTGATGTTGTTGCACTTTGATAAATTCTCGCTCCTGAACTGAAAATTGACTTTTTTGCCTATTTTACTTGTGTACTAATTACTAAGAATTACAATGCCATCCGTAAACCAACAGTTATTTTCCCAATCTGGATTAAATTTGATTGCATTCACAGTTTCTCCGTCTTGTCTTTTACAAGTTGGTACAGTGTCTATGCTGATATTAGTTATAGCTCAGAAAGCTACAAGCGAGGCATTAATCAGCCTGGGTGAAGCAAGTGAAGAATTATTACGAGGCGATCGCCTACCTGTCCTTCCTTTTCCAGATGGTTATAAATTAGACAAGGATTAGAAATCATCCGTAGAACTCAAGCGTATTTTCATGATGAATGCCCAGAATATGCCCCAATTACCAATTCCCTCCCACTTTAACGCTGCAAAAGTCGGTGAAGTTTGGCGTGTACCTTATCAACAACGTGCTGCTGAATCTGAAACTTATGCCAAACAACAAAACATTCCATCAGCAGCTTTAGATAAAAACCGCATTTGTCTAAGTAGGTTGGCGTTGAAAATTGTCGTTATGGCAAGGCAAAAGGCAAGAGGCAAGAGGCAAGAGTGAAGAGGGTTTGGGCGATTTTACGTTTCTTTACACAGTTTGGTTTTATTGTGTTCACCTACTTATTATTAATAGATGTCCAAAATACCTTTTGCATTCCCTATTTTGAATTATTTGTAGGCGGAAAAACTGGAATTGGTGCAGTTGAAGATAATCAAAGACTGTGCGAATTTATTTATCGCAACTTGGGAATAATTACCAAAATTATTCCCACACTGGATACTCACACAGCCATGCAAATCTTTCATCCTATATTCTGGGTAAATTCCCAAGGAGAACACCCAATACCTGCCGCAACCAACATTACACCCACAGATATTGAAAACGGTATTTGGCAAGTTAATCCAGCGGTTGCTAATAGTCTCAATAATGGTGATGATGACTTGTTAGCAAAACAGGCTTTTCATTATGTTCAACAACTTAGCCAAGATGGAAAATACCCGTTAACAGTGTGGCCTTATCATTCCATGTTAGGTGGAATTGGTCATGCTTTGGTTGCATCAGTAGAAGAAGCAATATTTTTTCATAGTATCGCCCGTCAAAGTCAAACCCAATTTGAATTAAAAGGGGAAAATCCGTTAACAGAAAATTATTCTATTTTACGCCCCGAAGTTTTAACAGGATTTGATAATCAGCCAATTGGACAAAAAAACACAAATTTAATTAAACAACTTTTAGAATATGATGCGGTGATTATTGCGGGACAAGCTAAAAGTCATTGTGTTGCTTGGACAATTGACGATTTATTAACAGAAATTAAACAGGTAGATCCCACCCTCACAAAGAAAATTTATCTTTTAGCTTAACCGACAGAAGCCCCACGACTGACCCGAAGGGCAGCGTGGGATGAATGGCGCGTGAATTAACGACAGTTTTTCGACCAAAGCGACAGCAAGGGAGAAAAACATGGAGGCAATTCACAAATCTTGTGTTATAGTGTTTTATAGTGTTTTATAGTAAATTTCTTTCGCTCTAATATGTTAAAAGTTGTCAAAATCAGATTATATCCAGATGCCCAGCAGCAGCAGTCATTAGCACAAGCTTTTGGCAGTTGTCGTTGGTTATGGAACTATTTTTTGAATTTGATGAATGAAACATATAAAGAAACGGGTAAAGGACTGTCTGGATACGAAGTCAAAAAGATAATTCCTCAGCTAAAGAAAGAACATGAGAAGAACTTAAAAATAAAACAACAGCAATTATCCAGAAAACAAAAAGGCTCTAATAACCGCAATAAAACTAGAAAGAAAGTTGCTAGAGTCCATAGAAAGATAACTAATTGTAGAGAAGATTTTCTCCATAAACTATCTCGTAGGATAGTTAACGAAAACCAAGTTATTGTGGTGGAAAATCTTCATGTTAAAGGCATGATGCAAAATCACTGCCTAGCCAAATCTATTCAACAAGTTGGCTGGGGGATGTTTTGCACCATGCTTAAATACAAAGCAGAAAACGAAGGGAAGATTTATCAAGAAGTTGATAGATTCTTTCCTTCGTCGAAAACTTGTCATGTATGCCTTAATCAAGTGGGTAGTTTGCCACTTGATATAAGATTCTGGACTTGTGAAAAGTGCCAGACTAGACATGATAGAGATATTAATGCAGCAATAAACCTCAGAGATGAGGGACTACGAATTTTGACCTCTGGAACGGGGGATAAAGCGATGAAGTGTGGTCTTGGGGGTTTCCCCCATGAACAACTTCATCAAGAAGCCTGTCGCCCAGAAATAAGTCGCAGTAATAGAGGACGCAAGAAGTCTACTACTGTGCTTTCTGTTGGACAGGAAGCCGACACTGTACCGTCAGGTCAGTGTGGGTAGTTCACTATATTTTCAAAATAGCAAGCCATTTTTACTCCTGACTCCTGAATTATTATTGTATACTGATATGCTCAACGAAATTAAAGAATATTTACAATTACACTAAAGCCCATAAAGTCTTGACAAAACATAGAAATAATGGGTTAGCATAGGTAGTATTGACAAATATACCTCCCAAAATACACATCAATATACCAAATACATTAATCAGATCAAAAGGATTATGGGATGCCGACTGAAAATTTTTTTAAGTGATGAAGAAAAGTTAACTTTAGAAGAGTTGAGAAAGGCTAAGGATGTTCCTCAACGGACAAAAGACCGCGCTCAAGTTCTACTGTTGAATGCTCGTGGATTAAATAACGAACAAATTGCTCAAGGCTTAAACTGGGCAGTTTCTACAGTCCGTCAGACCCTACATCGGTGGCGAAAAATGGGTTTAGCCGGATTATGGGATGCTCCAGGTCGAGGCGGAAAACCTCGCTATTCGGAAAATGATTTAGAGTATCTAGAAAACTGTCTATTTGAAGAACCTCAGACTTATAACTCCAAACAACTAGCCAAAAAACTAGCATCCGAGCGACAAGTTTACTTGAGTCCTGACCGACTCCGCAGAGTTCTGAAAGCCAGAGGTAAGGGGCAGGGAGCAGGGAGCAGGGAGCAGGGAGCAGGGAGCAGGGGACAGGGGGCAGGGAGCAGGGGACAGGGAGCAGGGAGCAGGGGGCAGGGAGCAGAGGGAAATGACCAATGACCAATGACAACTAAGTATTTATTTCTAAAAAATAGGGTATTTTAATTACAAGAAAGAGGTAAAAAAGAAAAAAAATCCTGAAATCTATATAAATTAATAGTTTCATCTATCCACTTCGGGCTACAACACCTTAGAATGATTCATTGAAAAGTCAAGTCAATCGTATTTGCAGCGGTTTTGAGTGTAAATACTCTCAGGGAACGATTTTTGTATTTCTACAAACAGAGATTTAGGTAAAGATGCTTTAATGGTGCATCTTGAGAAATAATCTCTGATAAAACTTTAGGAGTTTAACATGAACAAAGGCGAATTAGTTGATGCAGTAGCTGAAAAGGCTAACGTTACCAAGAAACAGGCTGACCAAGTTTTGAGTGCTGCCATCGAAACTATTGTGGAAGCGGTTTCTTCCGGTGATAAAGTAACATTGGTGGGATTTGGTTCGTTTGAATCACGGGAACGCAAGGCCCGTGAAGGACGTAACCCCAAAACGAATGAAAAAATGGAAATTCCCGCTACCAGAGTTCCCGCTTTCTCTGCTGGAAAACTGTTTAGAGAAAGAGTAGCACCCCCAAAAGAGCCAAAAGAGTAAGTTCAGTTATAGGAAAAACATTTTTGATGCCACAACAAGCACACGGGGGAAATTTGGCTTGGGCAGCAGCACTGGCTGGCTGTTCCCCTGATGCTATTGTGGATTTCTCTGCCAGTATCAGCCCGTTGGGACCACCAAATAGTGTGATTACGGCGATTGTGTCTCAACTAGGTAGTTTGAGGAATTATCCTGACCCAGAGTATGGTGAATTACGACTTGCTCTGAGTCATTTTCATGAATTACCTACTGAGTGGATTTTGCCGGGTAATGGTTCAGCAGAACTATTAACTTTGGTGGGTAGAGAATTAGCACAATTAGCAGCAACGGTTGTACTAACTCCAGCTTTTGGCGACTATTACCGCACTCTTGCGGTTGATAATGCTAAAGTTCTGGAGTTTCCTGTGGATTTGGCAACGGTGAAAGGGAATGTTTCTCTATTGCCAGATTTCGGGCTGAAGACTTCAGGTTTTGGGTTATTGCTGAATAATCCCCATAATCCAACGGGAAAGTTATTCTCACGGGAATCTGTTTTACCATATTTGAAAAAGTTTGCTTTGGTGGTGGTAGATGAAGCGTTTATGGATTTTTTGCCGCCAGAAGAGGAACAAAGTTTGATTGGGTTGGTGCAGGAATACGAGAATTTGGTGATTTTACGATCGCTCACCAAATTTTACAGTTTACCAGGGTTAAGATTAGGATATGCGATCGCTCACCCTCAACGTTTAGCTAAGTGGAAATCATGGCGAGATCCTTGGCCTGTGAATACTTTAGCAGCCGCCGCAGCGATCGCCGCCCTCGAAGATACAGAATTTCAAAATCTCACCTGGAAATGGCTGCCAGGGGCGAGAAATCAACTATTTCAAGGTCTAGCCTCAATTCCTGGTTTAACACCCATAGAAGGCTCTGTTAACTACCTATTGGTAGAATCTCAACGACCTACTTCCCAGTTACAACAAAATTTGCTTCGGCAACACCAGATTTTAATTCGTGATTGCTTAAGTTTTAAAGAATTAGGCGATCGCTTTTTCCGTGTCGCAGTCCGTACAAAAGCTGATAATCAATGCCTATTAACAGCACTTGAAACAATTCAAAATCAATAAGTAAGTAGGTTGGCGTTGAAAATTGTCGTTATGGCAAGGCAAAAGGCAAGAGGCAAGAGGCAAGAGTGAAGAGGGTTTAGGCGATTTTACATTTCTTTACACAGTTTGGTTTTATTGTGTTCACCTACTTAGTCGGACAAAATTAAATTCACTCGTTGAGAGAGGGAACAGGGAACAGGGAACAGGGAACAGGGAACAGGGAACAGGGAACAGGGAACAGAAAAATCAATTGTGTAATTAATTCTGTCCCATTACTTAGCAGGAGTTCAGGAGGTAGGGGCGCAGGGCCTGCGCCCATTCAGAAGTATGGCTAACGCCACGCTTCGCTATCAGAAGTTCAGGAGGAAGAAGGAAGAAGGGAGAAGGAAGAATAAAATTACCCAACGACAAATGACAAATGACAAATATTGATTACGATATCGTTATTATTGGTGGCAGTATTGCTGGATACCAAGCTGCTTTAAGTGCTACTCAGCTACACGCTAAAGTTGCCTTGATTGTCAGCGCAGATTTTACTCATAACTATAATTTAAATTATCAATACATACTTAGCGAAATTAGTCAAACTACCCAGAAATATTATAATTTAGTAAATCTAGGAACTTACGAAAAAAATATTCACTTAAATCTGGAATTTCTGAACTGGAAAAAAGGAATGTTTTATGCAAATGCTGTTGCCAAAAATATTAATCAAATACATTCTTTGGCGAATTTAGCTGCCCAAGGAGTTGATATTATTGTTGGTAATGGTCAATTTCAGTCTTCTCCTCAATTAAGTTTTACAGTTAATGAAAGACGCTTATATAGTCGCACTTACTTACTCGCTAATGGTTCTCGTCCATTAATTCCTAATATTTCAGGATTAGATACTATTAAATATCTAACTTTAGCTAATATTTGGCAATTTTTAGAAAAAACCACATTACCCGAAAATTGGGTGATAATTGGTGGTATTCCTCAAAGTATAGAAATAGCCCAAGTTTTAGCCAGATTTGGTTGTCAAGTCACATTAATAGTCAAATATTCTAGCATTTTGCCTAGTCTTGATGCAGAAATAGCCAAATTACTAACAGCACAATTAGAAATTGATGGTGTACGGATTTTAACACAAACTCAAGTTACCCAAGTCCGACAAATAGATCATAAGAAATGGGTACAAGCTGGAAATCAAGCCATTGAAACCGATGAAATTTTCATTTGTGCTGGACAACAGCCAAATTTAGAGTATTTGAATTTACCAGCGGTGGGAGTAAAATGGCATCAATACCGCTTGGTTGTCAATGAAAAATTACAAACTACAAATCATCGGATTTACGCTTGCGGTGATGTGCTAGGTGGTTATGATATTCAGAATATTGGTAATTATGAAGCTAATATTGCTGTAAAAAATGCCCTATTATTTCCCAAACTAAAAGTTAATTATGAATTTGTTCCTTGGGGAATATATTCTCAGCCCAGGGTAGCACAAGTTGGTTTAACAGAAAAACAAGCTAAAAACCAATATTCTCAAAAGCAAGTTTTAGTTTTTAGGCAATATTTTAAAACAGCCACGGCGGCACAAATACAAGGAGAAATTACAGGTGTTTGTAAATTAGTAGTTTTGGAAAATGGAAAAATTCTGGGATGTTCTATATTGGGAATAGCAGCAGAAGAATTAATTAATTTAATTAGTTTAGCAATCTCACAAAATATGAAAATTCAGTATTTGGCTAAATTATCACCTATTTATCCCAGTTTTTCCGAAATTCTTATGGAAACAGCGCGAGAATGGCATAGACAAAGAATTAATCAGAACCGTACCTTTCCAGAATTGTTGCTAAGTTTCTTTAATTATCGTCGTGATTGGAATTTATAGTAGATTATGCTTGAGTGTAGCAAGAATGATCAGCAATTCTCATTTTGAAAAAAATAAGATAAAATTCTCTTAATTTAATGACAATTTTTTCAACATTATTTTCAGTGATTTTATGATTAGTAATCCAATGATGACCTGTTTTCAACATCCTTTCCACCTACCAAAAACCTGTACCAATTGAAGCCGCTGAAATTTAGGGTCTTCAAACCACTGCTGTGTCGTATGAAATTGTTGTACTAAATAATCTTTGGGTAAATTGGTACGTTGAGAATTACCAAAAATATTGATTGACAGAATGCCTATCCAGTATAGGTTACAGCCTTAGCGTAACTTTCTGTTCGATTGCTCATTTACCCTCAGTATTCATACTAGGTATTGAGCCGAGATACGTGTAAAAACCTGCAAGATGGTCTGGAAACGCTTACTGTGTCTACATTTCAAAGATTTCTGGAGGGAGATTAATCGCCGCCTCCAAAGGTTGAGGAATATTATGTAAATTCACCACATAATCACCGTATCTTTTGATATGTCTTGTAATATAAGGACTCAAAGCAGCAAGGTATCGCATAGGAATCACCTCACCCTGTGACATCAACGTTTGAATCGCCAACGACATATCCACCGTATTTTGCAAAATCACCGCACTGGCCACCAAATCCAGATACTTTAACCGCTTTTCCTGCTCAATTGGATCATTCTCAGTAATCATCCCTTGCTTACCAAAAAATACCCAATCCAGAAAACCATTGTACATCTCCACAACATTTGTTACCGCCGTAATTTCCCGTCTCAACGTAACATTAGAAATATAATCCAGCAGAAACATAGTCCGTACCACCTTACCCAACTCTTGAAAAGCTTGATAAAGACGATTTTTCCGACTGTAGCTCCCTAACTTACGTAACAGCGTCGAAGGCATCACCTTACCAGCCTTAATTGACAGTACCACCCGCATCATGTCATACCAATGAGTCTGAATTAAACTCCAATTGACAACACCCTTAAACAGCGGTTCAATATGCTGATAGCTCACATCCGTACCAGGACGCACAAAACTAAGATCCTGCCAATTACGGATACGTGGCATCAACTTAATACCCAGAAGATAGGAAATAGCAAACACAGGTCCAGATTGACCTTGAGTATCTGCGTGTAACGTATCCGGCTGAATATCCGAAAGATTTTTCAACAACCCATCCAAAATATAAACCGCTTCCCAAACCCCACAAGTAATGAAGTGAGTAAACAAAGCAATGTATTTATCAGAAACATGATGATAGGCAATACCACCATAGCCACCGTAACGGATATGATACTCACTGTGTAAATTATTTTCGTATATCTCAAACTTACTACCATCCGCTGCCGCCTTTTTCCCCGTCCCCCAACAAGAAGGTAAGCTGAAACGGTTATAAGCATTAATAATATCCCGAATTGCCGCTTCAATCTTGGCAGCACTAACATGGCGACGGTTAGTATAAGAAATTTCATGGGCAGTCACCATACCCCCCGAATGACGAGCCATTTGATTAGGTCCAAGATTGCAACCATAACCAAAAGTAGTAAAAATATAACGTTCCCCAGGGTCAGATATTTTGGCTTCACTTCCCGACATTAAACCAAAATGTCTAGTCCAATTCAACCAATGCTCAACATTGCATAATATGTCTAAAATACTCCGTTCCGGCATCAGCGCCCGGATTTTCGACTCCAATAAATCCACCTCTGGAGGTTGGGTAAATGATGGCGGTTTCTTTAATACAGGATTGCCTTCCTTATTAATTGTAAATTGTTTATCGACAGCACAAATATTATCTACTTTCTCAGCGACTTGTGTTAAACATAAGCGTAAATGTTCGACAAAATCCGTTGGATTAGCCGGAAAACCAATTAAGTCACAGTAATCTTTTATTAATGGTTCACACTCAACAGGACTTAATAATTGTTCGCGGAAATCCGCGTAGCTCTCCGACCCCACAACACAGGCATCTCCCGTTTTAAATTCAGTCGCCAAATTGTAAAAGATGCAAATTTCTAATTGCTGACGTACCAAAACCTCGGTGTCATCAATTTCGGCGACAACTAGCGCCCGCCAGTTATTACTAATAAAACCCAAATCAATATCAAAAGGTAAATATTTAGAGCGTTTGTGTTCATGATCTAACACAAATTGCAAAGCTTCAATCACTGATTCATCCGCAGAAGTAGAAAGAATATCTAGAGAACGCACTAAACTAAACAGTGCTTTGCGGTTGGCAGCATAAAACCGCCACATTAATGGTAAATAGTTATTGGTATTGTACGCCGCAATTTCATCTAATTTTTGCATCAGCAATTCTGCCCCACCATGTTCATCCAAAATTAACTGCACCTGTTCTCCAAATACAGCATTATCCTGGGTTTCCTTGGCTTGTTTGGATGCTTGCAATACTTGTCCCAATGTCGCTAACAACTCTGATGTTTCTGTCAGATGTTTATCCCGGAGTTCCTGCAATCGCAGTTTGGCATTATTTTGAATTTTCAGGATACGTTTAATAAACATCTCAACCAGATAATCACGAGTTTTTACCTGTGCTTCGTATAATAGACATAATAGCAATGTCCGCCGTTTGGGTAAATTAATATCTTGAAATTCCGTGATATCTAAAGTTCTAGCATAAGCGGCAAAATGTCTAACTTTGGTAGGAGTAATATTTTGTAGTAATCGCTTGGCATCTCCAAAAGTCATGAGCATATCAAACTTGTTTTGCAGGAGTTTCATCCCATTTAGTTTGGCACTTTTAGGTGGCGATTTTAATAAATTCAGGGTGGCATTTTCATCATCATCCTCATTGTCTATCACCACGAGTAATTGGTCTAAATAAGTTTGTTCGATAGTTGAAAGTCCTTGAGAACAAAGTGCAAATAACTGATTATTGACCATTGACCGAATATGGCGAATTAATCGGTCAAGGGTGCTAAATGCTGGTAATTCGTATCGTTCTTTCACTAATTCCTCAATTGCCACATTGATTAAATCAGCAGGGTGGTCTTTAATTTGGGCTGCTTCTGCAACTAATGTGGCTATTAATCTTTGACCAGTTTTATCATATTGTTTGACCCCTAAATATTCCCGAATAATATTTTTATAGGTATGACGTTGGCGTTCGGAGGGTATTGCTTTTACTGAGTCTTGTAACTTTAAACACGACCGTAAATGTTTAATTACTGCAATTGGGATCTGTTCAGGATGAGGGAAATATCCCAGACGTTGAAAGGATTTGAGCATCACCATTAACCGTAGTAATCCTTCATGGTTCTTGGTTTTAGACTTAACAAACTTGATTTCTGTGGGTGTCGGAGTATAAAGTTCTGCCAGTTCTTTGGGGTCAGGAAATTGTTTAAATTTGGGGTAAGCGGTACGGTCAATTGAAGCCATTCAAGTAATATTTATAACATAAAATTTAAGTTAGCCCAGAAAATGCTTTTATCCCTCACTCCTCTACCAAAGAGTATTTTATATTCTTTTGGGTAGAAATTGACAATGCCCATAAAAATGTTGTTTTTTAGCTCAAAAAGTTGTCAATAATTATGAATGTTATGGTGACTCAGTTCAGCTTTGTAGTTCTGGATTAATCAGCATATTTAAGGCGTGACGGGCGGCTGATTCAGCTTTTTGGGAGGTAACTTTCTGGTAGCGTAATGTGGTTTGAATGCTTTCATGTCCCATGAGTGAGCGTAATTCTTCTATGCTGATTAATCCTACTCGTTCTGTAGCATAAGTATGGCGTAAATCATGAATACGTACCCCGGTTAATTCGGGATTTGTGCTGGTAATTTCTCGCCAATAATCATGCAATGTATGATAGCTAATTCTACTGACTTTGAGGGTAACTGGATGTTGTGCTGTGAACAGTGCGTTGATGTTTTGATGTCGTGTGTGTTGGAAATATTTATTTAGTGATTGGGCGGCATCATTGCTATAAAAACACCACCGTTGTTTGTTGCCTTTTCCCAATACCTGAAATTTCTGATTTTTGATATCTATGTCTGATAAATTCAGGGCTAAAAGCTCTCCTATTCTGCATCCTGTGCGATGCAATAGATGAATTATTGCTGACAGCCGCAGGTTATCTTTGGTTGCTGTATAGAGGATATTTAGCTGGTCTGATGTTAGATATCTTATAGGAGTATCACTTTTATGTTCACCTTTTTCTCGTTGTGGGGAACGCTGTTTTAATCCGTGAATTGGGTTGATTTTTATATAATCTTGTTGGACGGCGAAGTTAAATAGACTTTGTAGTATTGCTTGATGCTTGTGGTGGGTTGTGTATTTTAAATGTGAGAGGCTATCTAGATACTCTACTAATGTTTGCTTACTGATTATTTCGATTGGCCAACTTCCATACTCTGCCAGGAAGTTTAAGAGGGTTAGTTCGTAGGTTTTTATGGTACTGGGTGCTAGTCCAGTCCGTTCTAAAAATTTGACGGCAACGGTGGCTAATGTGACAGCTTGCTTCACGGAAATTTGTGTGTTTTTAGCAAGGTTATTTATTCCTAAATTATATATGTTTTAGGGAGAAATATTGGCAGCGTTTTATGGATACTTTTAAAACTCCCAAACCCGGAGAATCTCTGTCCGACTATGTTTTGCGGATGAGAAAGGAACTCAATTTAACTCAGTTTGAGGTGGCGAATGCGGCTGGTGTTCATTCTCGTTCTGTGGGGAAGATTGAACGGGGATTGACAAGGAAACTCAGCCATAAAACTCTCAGCGGTCTTGCTTTGGCTTTCTCTGTGCCTGTTGAGTATTTGCAGGCTGTTGTCAGGGGAGAAGAGGTTCTGGCAATGGCAGCGATTAAGTTTTGCCCCCAATGTTGGAATCCTGGTGGTGTTGTGGATTTAATGTGGGGTAATGTTAGGGCTAGGTTTTGTTATCTATGCGGTACGCAATTACGGTCTAGTTGTGCCAATTGTGGTGAGTTGGTGGTGTCGTTGAGGTATAAGTTTTGTCCTCTGTGTGGAAAACCTTATAAGGATGGGGGTGAAAATTGATGAAAGCTAGACACAGTAAGCGTTTCCAGACCATCTTGCAGGTTTTTACACGTATCTCGGCTCAATACCTACTTATTTTTCAACCCGACTGTTTTTTTAGCCAGAGGCAATGGCTAACAAATAGTTACTTTGTACTATATTTTGAATTCCAAAATCGGGGCTAATACTTTATTTTTTTCAAAATGAGAATTGCTGAGATTTTCCTACACCAATTTCCAGTATGCTAGATATGAAACCAGAAACCCAACTAACCAGATTTATGGGGAAAAAGATTGTTACTAGGACTTACGCACTGTACAAATTAACCATGATGTGCATGAACGAAAATCCGTCGTTTCAGGCTTTTGGCGATTAACAATCCCCTGTTTTACCAGAAACATCAACCCCAAATGGCAATAACGGGGGGAAAATAGATTCTGTTGAGGATGGCACCCCAGCTATGGTAACACCAGAACCAGCAGAGGAAGTTGTTAACAACGCGTTACAGAGCGCGTTTGTTGGGAATGGCACACAGCTAGATCCAGTTTCAGGAGAACCACTGCTTCAAGGTAGTAATAATGGGTGGATAAGTGGCTCTGTTGATAATTTAATACCGGATACTGAAATACCAGAACCTGCACTCCGAAGTGTTAATTATGGGCAAGAAAATACCTTTGTTGACAATTCTACTGCTGATGAGGACTTAAGAATCGAGGAACTCAAGCGGGTAACAAATTCGTCTATATCTCGACTCAACTCGGTTTAAAATCCAACTAGTAAGCTAAATACTGAATTAACTCATGAACTTAACACGAACAGAACAGTATGACTTTCTCCCTCGTTTCTACCGTCTTGCGATCGCCAATATTCTTTCAAACCTGATGATTCCTCTAGCGGGTTTAGTCAGTGTAGCTTTTTTGGGTCATCTGCAAGAAATTGATGCCTTAGCAGGGGTTTGCATAGCTAATATCTTGTTTAACCTCGTCTATTTGATTCTTGAGTTCTTACGTATGGGAACCACTGGGTTAACCGCTCAAGCTGTGGGAGCAGATGATCAAGACGCTGCACTGCTAGTGGGACTACGCAATGGCTTAATCGCCTTGGGATTAGGTATCGTACTGTTAATTTTGCAGTATCCTTTGCGAGAGGTAGGTTTTTCGCTCTTGAGTGCTGATATTGATGTTAAAGCTGCCGGCATTGACTATTTCAATGCTCGCATTTGGGGAGCGCCTGCTGTTTTACTGAACTTCGTTCTCATTGGTTGGTTACTGGGACGAGAGGAAAATAGTAAGGTTGTGGTACTTTCAGTTATTGGCAATGCAGCCAATATAATTTTAAACTACTTATTTATTATTCAATGGGGTTGGAATAGTGTAGGGGCTGGAGTATCTCAAGCATCTAGCCAATACTTAATGTTGTTTATCGGCATCCTCTTAGCTAGTCGGAAAGTTCAGTGGCAAGAAATCCGCGCAGTTAGCCCACAAATCATGGATTTTTCAGAGTTGAAAACTATGTTGGCTCTCAATAGAGATATCTTGATTAGAACTATAAGTGAGATGTCTGTCTTTACTATTTTTAGTAATCTGAGTGCCATGATGGGAACGATACTCTTTACCCAAAATTCTTTATTAGGACAGATAACACATCTAAATGTTTACTTAACTAACGGAATGGGATTTGCTACCGAAACTTTAAGCGGAAACTTGAAAGGTAAAGATTCAAAAGAGAAATTGTTACCCTTGCTGAAAGTTTCAGTTGTCAGCAGCTTGTTGATAGGACTCACTGTAGCTACAATTTGTGTTTTCTTTCCCCAGGCTGTCTTTGGCATATTAACCAACCATACGGAAATTACTGAACATATTGATACCTATATTTGGTGTTTATGCTTCATACTTATATTCAATTCTGTTGCCTCAATGCTGGAAGGATATTTCTTAGGATTAGCAGAAGGGAAAATTGTTCGTAATGTCAGTTTGATCTCTGCTACTTTGGGATTTATCCCATCAGCTATAGCAGCTTGGTATTTTCACAACAACTATCTTTTGTGGCTATCCATTATATTATTTATGTTTGCCAAAATGGTGACAATGCTAGTGTATTTACCAAAATCTTTGAGTAGTGATACTGAAGTTAATGCAGTTTCTCTGACAACTGTTGAAAATTAAATCGGCTTAAAGAGGGAAGTGAGTTATACCAATTTTATGTAAGGCTGCACAGAATCATGAAATCCATTAATTCATCCGTATTTATCTGCATACCCTATGGCTGATGCCTCCGGCACGCTACCGCGAACGCCACGCAAGCTACGGGAAGCCGCTAACGCGGTTACATCTGCGTTTATCTGCGGTCAATTATTCTTGAAATCTTATTCTATGCAGTTTCATCTTAATTTGGTATTAGTGAGTTAATTACCACTTGCTGTCCTTCTTTTTGACCTTTGATGAAAACATTAAAGAATAAAGATTATTTTTCTAATTTTAGTTCTTGATCATATAATAATTAAAGTTTATTAAATTAGAGTTAAAATGAGAGAAGCGCCAGGGGCTGACATAATTATTCTCAACAGTCAGCAGCAAGTTTTACTTGTACTTCGAGATAATAAAAGCTCTATTCCTTTTCCTAACACTTGGGCATTCCTGGGAGGATATATAGAGAAAAATGAATCTGCAGAAGCAGCTATTCGCCGAGAATTAGTTGAAGAAATGGAACTGGAATTAGGCGAAATTAAATTCTTTAAGTCTTATTTTTGGCAAGAATGTGATGAACACATTTTTTGGACTCGGCTGGATTTAGATATTTCTCAAATAACCCTACACGAAGGACAAAAATTAGCCTATTTTAGTCGAGAGGAAATTAATCAGCTTGAATTTGCCTCTCACTATGATCAAATTCTGGCTGAGTTTTTTGATTTCTTAGCAATTAGTTTAAAATTAAGTATTGGTTAAAGCTAATGAAAAATTCAATTGCAGAAAATTTAAAGAATACACTACCAACAAATATCGCTCAGGGATTGGAAAGTGCTTTAGCTTATTTACCTGGAGGTAAAACAGCAACAATAGAAAAACCCCAATCAGAAGGATTATTTAATCATATCTTATTGATTACAACAGCCACAGATCGCTGCGTTTTTCGTGCCAGACGGGATATTTCCACTGAAGCTGGTGATGCTTATATGCAGTATATGTATGAAGCCACTGGCTTTATCCAAAATGGCGGTTCTTTTAAACTCAGAAATATTGGAGATGAAGTTGATTTTATCAAACGGGCATTAGCTGTCGGCTTACCAGTTCCTAAATTAATCCATGCAGATCAAGATTGGATGCTGATTGAATATGTAACAGGGAAAACTTTGTTGGAATTTCTAGAAACTGGAGAAGTCAAATTTTTGCCGAAGGTTCTACAAGAAATGAATTTAGCTCACAGACAGGGAATTATTTATGCTGATCGCTGGACTGGGAATGAAATGATTGATACCCAGGGAAATGTGCGAATGATTGATTTTGATATTGAATGGTTTTATCAAGGAGGTAATGATGGTACTCTGGAAGCATTAGAAATGGCATGGACTATTTTTAATGCCATGAGAGTAACTAGCAAACGAGATGAATTATTAACAATAGTAGAAACGGAAGTTTTACCATCATTAAAAGCATGGGGTTATGAAATCTCCAAAATGAAACAATTTATTGAAGGTTTATGCAAGTTTTATCTTGACCCCAATAAGCCCGGTAATCAATGGTCTTTACCAAAAAGTTTGTATGTGGCAATGGCTAAACCGGCGAATCGCTTAGTTGCGATGTTTACTGAAGCTGATTAGGGGTTGCTTTGAGTGAGATAATTTAAACCCCGCCAAATCATCAATGATGGCGGGGGTAGATATTACTTGAAGTTAATTTCCTTCATCACTTTCACGTTATAGTAACGACTATCTGTGAGAGAATTGGGAATTTGATTAGCTTTAAATGCTGAAGCTAAATCTTCGATCGCTTCCTTTATAGTATGTGCAGGGACAAATCCCAGTTCTTGCTTAATTTTTTCTGAAGAAATATGGTATGAACGCAGATCGTCGGTGGGTGTAGTCATAATTTCTACAGATTCTCCCACTACTTGACGGGTCATCTCGGCAATTTCCATCAAGGTATGATTTTCATAGCCAGCGTTAAATATTTTACCGTCAATCGCTTCATCTGACCATTGTAGAGATTTTAGATACAGATCGGTCATATCTTCAATATGGATATTGGGACGTTTTTGCTGACCACCAAAAACTGTAATTCTACCATTATTAATTGCGTGGTTAGTGAGAATATTCACCACTAAATCTAGTCGCTGACGGGGGGAATAACCGCAGACTGTAGCAGGACGCAAAACTAAGGTAACAAAACCTGGTTCTCGTTTACTCAATAAGACTTCTTCGCATAAAGCCTTATAACGAGAATAGTCTGTTAAAGGCATTAAGGGTAAGTCTTCTGTGACATTTTCTATTTCTTTGATGCCGTAAACACTGGAGGAAGAAGCATAAATAAACCGCTTCACTCCGGCATCTTTGGCAACGTCTACTAAGTCAAAAAAGGCATCGTAATTAATCGAACGGCCTAAGTCTGGATCTAATTCAAAGCTGGGATCGTTGGAAATACAAGCTAAATGAATGACAGCATCAGATCCTGGCATGATTTTTTCTAGAAGTTGGCGATCGCGGATATCGCCTTCAATCTCTTCTAAATGAGGATGATCTTTAACGGCATTTAATACATCTTTGCCATAAAGATACAAGTCTATTACCTTAACTCCATATCCAGCTTGCAGAAGTTTAGGAACTAAAATAGCTCCTACATAACCAGCACCACCGGTCACTAAAACTTGTTGAATTGGATTCATTGATTTACTCCTTAATTATCTTTTAAAATGTGGAAATTGTTTTAGCAAACTTTAATAAGCGTCCCTTGTCTACAGGCTTTTCATTTCCTAAAACATTGGCAGCGATCGCTCCGGCCAAATTTCCTAAAAATGATCCTAACTGCACAGGCAAATCTAACTTAGCACTCAAACTGGCTAGGGCAAAAAAGGCATCTCCAGCCCCGGTGGTATCTTTGACTTGTTGTGTCATGGCCGGAGTAATTTCCATCTCTCCATGAGTATTAATTCCCAAAGAACCAGCAGATCCTAAAGTTAACCAACCTTGTTGCGCCCCTAAATGATATTGCAACCGTTTTAGTAACTCTTCTCGATTACCATAACGATTAGAAAATGCCAGACGAATTTCCTGTTCATCTACACAAAATGTATCGGCTCGCTTATATTTACTAATTAGGTTATAACCGTAATTAGCACTATTAGTTTGACAGTTTAAGGCTAAAAATGGTGCTTGTGATTGAATTAATTCAATTGCTTCAGCATCAATTAATCCATGACCATAATCCGCCAAAACCACTAAATCGCAGTTTTTTAACAGTTTTTCCCAAGCATCTAAAAGTTTTTCTCGTTCTTGGGGTGCTAGTCCTTCTTCGTCTATCGAATTAATCGCAAATAATTGGGTATAACCCTTGGTTTTCCCTTGTTGTTCAATATAACGACACTTTGTTACTGTAGAATAGTTTTCTACACAATGTAAATTAAGATGCAGCGTACCATCAACATGATTAGCAATCAAATGATGTACATCTGGTTCATCACCAATGGTACTAGCTAGGGTGACAGATTTGGCAAAACTACTGAGATGGTTAGCGATCGCAAAAACTCCCCCCAAATGTTGTTCTTTTTTCACAAAGCGGGTTGATGGCGCTCTTCCTTTTGAGGTTAATCCCTGAACTGTACAGTGAACAAACTCATCAATAATAATATCCCCCAACACCAAAACATTGAGATCCTGCATTGCTTCTATCGCATTTCTAATATCCTCAAAAGCATATTGTTGACTAAAATCATTGGCATAACGTTTTAATTCTGGAGGGATAACATCAAGATAATTATTAATCAGTCGTGTAGAGCTAAAAGTAATTTCTTGAGTATAGCGAATGTCACCTCCGTAAGCTCTTACTTGAGCGATTTCTTTATCAATATTGTGGGTTACATCTTTCTCTGTTTCCGCATATTCATCTCCCTTGCAGTAAATATGAGGACGCACTTTCTCAATTACTTCCAAAGCTGTGACGGCGGGAGTTAAAATTACATAATCAACACAAGCTAAAGCAGCTATAGAATTAACACGCAACTCATCAGAAAATATTGGTCTTCCTGGTCCTCGGTTAATATAAGGAGTAGCAGTTAGGGAAATTACTAATAAGTCTCCCATTGCTTTAGCCGCTTGTAAATGAGCAATGTGTCCGGGATGTAGTAAGTCAAATACCCCATTACAGAGAACGATTTTCCGTCCTTTTTGATGGTAGACAGTGAATACTTCTGCACAAGTTTCAAAGTCAATAATTTTTTCTCTATATATTTCTAATTGCATCTTTATTTCATTGCTAATCTTGGTACAAAAGTTCACAGAAAAATCGAACAATTCAGAACTAGAACATCATTATTTACTTGATGATTCTAGGTTTAGATATCTGACAATTTTTGAAGAAAGAGGTCTACAATTCTAGTTCTTGTCACATATATTTAATATGCAATCATTAAATCTTGTTGTTTACCACAGATAGAATTTCTTCTATGTATAAATGGGATGAATATTTTAGGATACTTTTAGTTCATTTAAACTGAGATAGTTATCCACATTTGCACTAGGTAAAGCACCTTCTACCAAGCCATCAATAATGCAGTGACAAATACATAAGTGCATGATTTCTGCAAAACCATAGGACATCGTGGGAACATAAAAATTTAGATGTCCAAGTTGACGTAAGGGGTTGTTAGGTTGAAAGGCTGAAAGTGTAATCACATGACAATTCATTTTTAGTGCTTGGTAAACACCAGCAAGAATATTTTGTGATTGTCCAGAACTACTAATTGCAAACAAAACATCTCCAGACTGAGCAAATGTAGAAATGGGTTTGCTAAAAACTTGTTCGTAGCCAAAGTCATTACTAATACAGGTCACCAAAGCACCATCGTTAAAGCAAATCGCGGGAATATTACCATTACGCCAGTAGTCAATAGCCTGATGACTAGCTACGGCTGCACTTCCTCCATTACCGATAAATATCACTTTTCGACACTGCTGATTTTGCTTTTCTACTAAAGCCGCAGCCATATCAATTCCTTCTGAATTAGCAAAAGATTTACCTTGATGATCTGTGACTTGAAATTTCTCACCCAGGGTAGATAGTTGCTGGAAGTAATCATTAGAAAATGGATGAAGTCGCTGCTGTACTTTATTCATAAACACTATCAAGTAATTAATGTCATTGTTTTATGTATACCTAAGCCTTGCTACAAAGCGGTCTTTTCTGACCCAGGTTGGGACGGTCTACCACTTCTTCTCACATACCTCTAAGATACAAGGTTGGGTTAAGCGACAGCGCAACCGATTTGTTGGGTTTCATTCTATTGCTTCGCAATGCTAACGTTCCACAACCAAACCTACGAATCAAGACTTTTTCTAATTTGGAAAAGGTATTGTTTATGTATACTATTTTTTCTATTTTTGAAATCTAAAGAAAATATAAAGAATATCTAAAGAATAAATTTTTATGACTTACTCAATTAATGCCAATTAACATTATTTTCAGAAAATCTTTAAAGAATATTAAGAAAACAATAAAGTAGTAATATTTTTGTACAATCAATTAGTAAATTTTAAATAAGTAGGTTGGCGTTGAAAATTGTCGTTATAGCAAGGCAAAAGGCAAGAGTAAAGAGGTTTTGGGCGATTTTACGTTTCTTTACACAGTTTGGTTTTATTGTCTTCACCTACTTAAATGTACAGTTTAAAATATTAATGACAATAATAAAGGTGGCAAAATTTTTATTTGTGACTGATTTAGATCACACTTTAGTTGGTGATGATCTAGCTTTAGAGAAATTAAATCAGTGGTTAAGTAAACAGCGCCGTATTGACGGTACAGTTATCTGTTACACCACAGGGCGATCTCTCCCGCTCTATCAACAACTGATCGCTCAAAAAGAACTCTTAGAACCTGATATACTCGTCCTGGCAACGGGTACAGAAATTTACTACCCAGGCAGTGAAACCCCCGATTCTGAGTGGACAAACAAAATCTCCCTGGGTTGGGATAGAGAACAAGTAATAGAAATAACCAGCCGATTTCCTTGCCTAGTCCCCCAATCTCCCTTAGAACAAACGGACTTTAAGGTTAGTTATTATACTAATACTAAAGGATTATCAGTAACACTTCCGCGATTAAAAGCTATTTGGCAAAATCATGGTTTAGCAGTACAAATGATCGACGCTTTTGGTGGTGCATTTTTAGATATATTGCCTGAGTCAGCTAATAAAGCTGCATCTGCTGTTTTTGTGCAACAACGTTTAGGTTTTACCAATGAACAAACTGTTATTTGCGGAGATTCAAGTAACGATCTGGCGATGTTTGAAAATATGCTTTGTCCTGCTATTATCGTTGGTAATGCCCAGCCAGAAATATTAGAGTGGCATGAAAATTCCCCACCGGGGAATCGCTATCTGGCAAAAAGTCACTTTGCAAATGGCATTTTAGAAGGATTAAAATATTTTGGATTTTACAGAGAATAATTGATATGAAAACCATTGTTTATCAATCCTATCGGGGAAACGAAACACCAAATTGGCTGGAAACTTGTATGCAAACAGTCAAAAATTGGGCAGAATTAAAAGGCTTTGACTACCGAAGAGAAGATAACTTTTTTAACTACGTTCCCGATTGGTATATAGATAAATCTCAAGGTAAAATTAACGTTATTGCTGATTTAGCTAGATTAGAAATAGCGAAAAAATTTTTAGAACAGGGATATGAGCAAACTATTTGGATGGATGCTGATGTGGTAGTATTTGATCCCGATAATTTAAACATTGAAACGACAGAAGAATATTTAGTTTGTCGTGAAGTTTGGTTGGATACAGAAGATGATAAAAACTTTGGAGAAGGAGAGATATTTTGTACTGAAAAAGTCACCAATTCATTAGTTTACTTTACGCAAAAGAATAGCTTTTTAGATTTTTACATATATGGGACTAAATCCCTGGTAAAAAATCAACAAGGGAGATTATCCAGATTAGCGGTTAGCACCAAATTTTTAAGCAAACTTCATGAAATTATCGAATTACCACTATTTATGAATATGGGGCTTTTTAGTCCTATTCTGATGCACGCCATAGTGGAAGATAAAAGGGAGATTATTCAACTGTATCAACAAACTTTAAAATCTCCTATTTATGCGGCTAATTTATGTCTATCCTTTAGAAATCAATCTCATAAAGGCATCATGGTGACGGATGAACTCTTTCAAGAAACCATTGATAAACTAATTCAAACTAAAGGAGGGATGATCAACTGAGACTTCTCTCCCTAACCATCTTTCGTTAAACTGGGAATCACAAAAATAATAATAATTAGCCATCAAAAACTATGATATTAAGGTGGGAATAATGACAGTATCTTTCCTGGAAAATTTTAAACAACAAACCGAGTTAGAATTTAATATACTCAAGTTCCGCATAGAAAATTTTAGCAAACAAAAATTCAAATGTCCTGTTTGTGGTTATTATGGACCTTTTCGAGATTTAGCAATGTCAACAGGTTCAACAGCAAAGCATGAAAGATGTATTAGGTGTCGCTCTTGGACAAGACACCGTTTACAGAAGCTAGTGTTAGACGAATTATTTAAAGACTATGATCCCTCAACCAAAAAGATCTTACATTTTGCACCAGAAAGATTTTTTCGGAAAACTTTCCAAATCTTATTTAAGGAGTATGTTAGTGCGGATTTAATGATGGAAGGTGTAGATGTTAAATGCGATATGACTAACTTACCTTTTGAAGATGCAACCTTTGATTTTGTTGCTGCTTGTCATGTTCTTGAACATATTACAGATGACTATAAAGCACTTTCAGAAATCAGAAGAGTCCTTAAACCAAATGGTATTGCGATTTTACCGGTTCCTATTTTGGGTAAAAAGACTATAGAATATCCAGAAGCTAATCCTAATGAATGGGATCATGTGAGATGTCCGGGAGAAGATTATTATGATCGCTATTTAGATTTCTTCTCTGTTGTTAAACAATATACTTCTCAAGATTTTTCTGATGTCAATCAAATCTTTATCTATGAAGATCGAACTATATGGCCTAATGAACCTTGTCCTCTGCGTCCACCAACTCCGGGAGAAAAGCATACTGATGCCATTCCGGTGTGTTATGTGTAACCATGATTCATAAATAAGTTGAGTAGGTACGAAAAAACCAAACTATGTGAAGAAAGATTAACGATACTTTAACCCTTTTTTCTCATAGCTCCTGCCTCATCCTAAAGATAAATATTCATGCCCATCTGACTTGAAAATTGGGGAAGGTGAAAGGGCTTATTTTCATTCCTCGTGGTGTACGCAGTTCATGATGGCTACTTAGGAGCTTTATTTTCACCGCAATTAAACCATAATCATCAAGTTACTTATGCAGATTCATACACCTGATTGGGTGAAACACGCAGTTTTTTATCAAATATTTCCTGATCGCTTTGCTAGGAGCGTTCCAGTAGATCAAAATTGGTTACTCAATCTGCCTTTAGAAGATTGGAATGCTCCTCCGACATTTCATGGCTATAAAGGAGGAAATCTGTGGGGAGTGATTGAAAATCTCGATTATTTACAATATTTGGGTATTAATGCAATTTACCTAAATCCTATCTTTACCTCAGCTAGTAATCATCGTTATCATACCCTTGATTATTATCAAGTTGATCCTTTATTGGGAGGAGAGGAGGCATTTACAAGTTTATTAAAAGCTGCTCATAATCGTAGTATTAAAATCGTTTTGGATGGAACTTTTAATCATGCTAGTAGGGGCTTTTATTTTTTCAATGATGTTATAGAAAATGGTCAAAATTCCCCTTGGTTAGATTGGTTTAAAATTCAAGGATGGCCTCTTTCACCTTATGATGAATCTCTGCCTGCTAATTATGATTCATGGAACGGAATTAGAGCTTTACCAGAGTTAAATACCAATAATCCAACAGTACGCGAATATATTATGCGTGTAGCTGAATATTGGATTGAATTAGGTGCAGATGGTTGGCGTTTAGATTCAGCAGATTACATTAAGACTCCTGGTTTTTGGCAAGAGTTTCGGGAAAGAATCAAAGCAATTAATCCTGAAGCCTATATTGTGGGAGAAATTCCTATGAATGCAACTGAGTGGTTAGATGGCACACAATTTGATGGCGTGTCAAGTTTACCCTTTCTTAATGCTACCACTGCCTTTATTGTCGGCGATCGCCAGGTAAAAGGTCATTTTGCTGAATATGCACCACCACCACCTGCGGATGCGGCTAAATATGGGGAGGAAATTAATCAATTACTGCAACTTTATCCTTGGGAAATTCAATTAACTCAACTTAATGGTATTAATAATCATGATACAGCTAGGTTAATTGATGTAGCTGGAGGCGATCGCCCCAGTTTATATTTAGCAACGTTACTATTATTTACTTTTCCTGGCGCACCTTGCATATATTACGGCGATGAAGTCGGTTTAAACGGTGGTTATGATCCAGAATGTCGTAAAGGATTTCCTGATAAAAAACAGTGGGATCAAGATATTCTTGAATATCATCGTCAATTAATTAAACTCCGTCTTTCTCATCCAGCATTAAGAATAGGTGAATATCATACCTTGTACGCTCAAGGACAAGTTTATATTTTCGCTAGAAGGTTAGAAACAGAAATTTTATTAATTGCGGTAAATGCTGGTAATGAAATAGCAATGGCGAGTATTCAACCATCATGGCAAAATCAACTCAAACAAACATTATTTACATATCATTCCAGTCAAGAAAACTGGACTAAAGAAGCCGAATTTATTAACTTTAAACTTCCACCCCGTAGCGGATTAATTATTGGTTAATTAAGTCATGAAATATCAACAATCACTACTTTTAGCAACTGATTTAGACGGCACTTTTTTAGGTGGTTCTCAACAACAACAATCTGAATTTTATCAATATATTGAAAAACAACGCGATCGCCTACTTTTAGTATATGTCACCGGCAGAGAACTGGACTGGATCAGCAACTTATTAATAGAAAATCCTCATATTCCTAAACCTGACTATATCATTGGTGATGTGGGAACAACTATTGTACATGGTGAAACATTTGAGCCAATTTATCCTGTACAATATTGGATAATTAAACAATGGAATAATGCTAACGAAAAAATTAAAACCCTATTAGCAAATGAACCAGGATTAAAACTACAGGCAGTCAATCCTAAGTATCGTGTATCTTACTATTATGATTCTGAAAAATTGCAACCTAACACCATCCAAAAAGTAATCAATGCCGGATTTGATTGCATTATCTCATCTTATAATAATATCTATTTTTATTTTGATGTCATGCCCAAAGGAGTTTCTAAAGGACCAACTCTCTTGAAATTTTTGGAGGAAATAAAGTTTAATGCAGATGAAACCATAGCTTGTGGAGATACTCTCAATGATTTATCCCTATTTGAAACAGGATTAAAGGGAATTGCTGTGGGAAATTCTCATCCCAACTTAGTTGATAAAATTCAGACAATGGATAATGTTTACCATAGTCCTTATCCTGGTGTGATGGGTATTTGGGATGGTTTGAAATTTTACGGCAAGGATTAAATGTCAAATATATAGGACTCCTATTTGATTTTTGATGGCTTGCGTGGCGTAGCCATACAAAACTCGGTACACCTTAATATTCTGGAATCCTCTTGCCCTCCTACGCAGGAAAATTCAAGAATCAAACCGGATTCCTATATCAATACCTTAGCCATTTTATGCTTTGTTGGCTTAAACGACAGCGCAACCCATCTACGAATCAAGGCTTTTTTCAATGTGGACAAGGTATTGTTTGTACAATGCCTACCCTAGATATAATTTCAACAATCAAAAGGAACAAAAAAATGACTTTAAGAACTCTTCGCTTTCCTATTGATTTGGATGTTTACAAGTCTTTGAAGTTAGACCCGACTAATTCAACTTTGACTAATGAACAAAGAGAAATTCTGAAAGCTAATATTCAACTTTGTCGAGATACTATTGTTTTTTTTACCGCTGTAGCAGCAGCCAAAGGTGTGGGCGGTCATACAGGAGGAGCGTATGATACAGTTCCCGAAGTGATGATTTTAGATGCTTTCTTTCGGGGAGTAGCAGATAAATTTGTGCCAATTTTCTTTGATGAAGCAGGACACCGCGTTGCTACACAATATTTAATGGCAACTTTACAGGGTGATCTTGATGCAGAAAATCTCCTGCATTATCGAGAAGCCTATTCATTACTACTTGCACATCCAGAACGAGGACGCACTCCTGGTGTAAAATTTAGTTCGGGAAGATTAGGACACCTCTGGGCTTATGTGAATGGAGTAGCGATCGCACATCCTCATCAAGTAGTATTCTGTTTGGGTTCAGATGGTTCACAGCAAGAAGGAAATAATGCCGAAGCCGCCCGTTTAGCTGTGGCTAAAAATCTCAATATCAAATTAATTATTGATGATAACAATTCCACCTGTAGCGGATATCCAACAGATTATCTCAAGGGTTATAACGTCGGTCAAACTTTAGCTGGACATGGATTAACTGTATTAACTGGAGCAGGGGAAGATTTAGATGATTTATATACTCGTCTCTGTCAAGCTGTCACTATTAATGGACCAGTAGCAGTAATTAATAAACGTCCTATGACTCCCGGTATTGTTGGAGTAGAAGGCACACCTTTAGGACATGATGCCCTATCACCAGAGTTAGCGATCGCCTATTTAGAAACTCGCGGACATACATCAGCCGTCAATTACCTCAAAAAAGTTATTCCCCTCACACATACCTACTCTTTTACGGGTTCTAGCAGCAAAACACGCCATATTTTTGATGCTACCGTTGTCTCTCTTCTCAGTCAAATGACACCCACAGAACGGCGAGAAAAGGTAATGTGTATTGACAGTGATTTAGGAGAATCCTGTGGTATCAATAAAATTAGTCAAGCCTATCCAGAGATTTTCTATCATGGCGGCATCATGGAAAGAGGAAACTTCTCTGCGGCGGCAGGATTTGGCATGGAAGCAGGAAAACAAGGCATTTTCAGCACTTATAGTGCCTTTTTGGAAATGTGTATTTCTGAAATTACAATGGCACGGCTTAATAAATCCAACGTTCTTTGTCAATTTTCCCATAGTGGGATAGATGAATTAGGAGATAACACCTGCCATTTTGGGTTAAATAATATGTTTGCCGATAACGGTTTAGAAGACGCTTATCAAACCCGTCTCTATTATCCCGCCGACGGACATCAAATGAAAGCTTGTGTGGAAACTGTATTTGATCAACCAGGGTTAAGATTTCTCTTTTCTAGCCGTTCCCCAGTACCCGATATTCTGGATACAAATAGTAAACCTTTATTTGCAGATGGTTATACATTTATTCCTGGAAAAGATGACGTAATACGAGAAGGAACAGCCGGCTATATCGTTAGCTTTGGAGAGGTACTTTACCGCGCCTTAGAAGTAGTAGAAAGCCTGAAAAAACAGGGAATTAATGTCGGTTTAATCAATAAATCCACATTGAATCTAGTAGATGAAGAAATCATGGCAAAAATTGGTTCAACACCCTTTGTTTTAGTAGTTGAATCCTTAAATCGGCGTACAGGTTTAGGTATCCGTTTTGGTTCATGGTTACTAGAAAGAGGGTTTTCTCCCAAATATGCCTATATGGGAACTCATCAAGAAGGTTGTAGCGGAATTTGGGAACAACTCCCCCATCAAGGTATTGATACTATTGGCATCATGAACAAAGTTGAGGAAATGTTAAAATAAGAAAAAAATCCCCGAATTCTTCTGTGATCATCACCATAAATTATCAGATGATATCAGAAGTCGGGGATCTGAATCTAAAGGAGAATAATTACCAGTGATTAAAGTGGCTTTTCTTGATCGAGATGGAGTAATTAATATTGATCATCACTATGTTTTTAGATGTGAGCAGTTTGAATTTAATGATGGTATTTTTGCTACTTGTCGTCTACTACAAGATTTAGGTTATAAGCTAATTGTGATCACAAATCAATCAGGTATTGCTCGTGGTTACTATTCTGAACAAGATTTTTTAAGTCTTACTGTCTGGATGTATGAGCAATTTAATAACCAAGATATAACAATACTGGATGTGTTTTACTGCCCACATCATCCCCAATCAACTATATCTAATTACCGTCAAAACTGCCGATGTCGTAAACCGTTACCAGGAATGATTGA
Organism: Anabaena sp. 54; assembly: GCF_017355725.1. Taxonomy (NCBI): domain Bacteria; kingdom Bacillati; phylum Cyanobacteriota; class Cyanophyceae; order Nostocales; family Nostocaceae; genus Anabaena; species Anabaena sp. 54. Next base: position 401,413 of record NZ_JAAVWA010000001.1, on the reverse strand, counting down.
ACAAGCTTGTCAGAAATATCCTATAGACTTGCAAAGCTCAATCCTAATTGGTGATAGAATATCGGATATGCAAGCTGCTAAAGCCGCAGGAATCGGTAAATTTTATTTACTCAGTCCAGAAATTTTTATTCCTAAAGAATTACAAGTTTCTGCTCGGTTGGATAATCTGGAAGCACTAAAGTTTTTTATTTAATGAATTTGAGAATATGTTTATTAAATATTCATTAAATTTTACTAAACTTTTACTAAAAAACCAGCAAATTATTTTCCTGTCCTATACAAAACAGAGAGATTTACAAGCAGATGAATAAAGTTGGGCGTTATGTTCAAGAATTGCTAATATTTAAACTCATATATCCCATTCTATTGAGATACATTGACGAAAATCTCATCACGATGACTGAGGAGATGGAGAAAGATAAAATGGAGAATAATATTCCTAAATTAGAAGTGGAATATGAACAATTACCTATTCTCAAATTGATTTATTCAATTTTATTTAACTATCTACACAGCAATTTAATTACTAGAGTAGATTTACTCCAGCAATGTCAAGCAGAGAATAATCTTTATCAGTTAAAATATGATGAAATTATTCAAATTGAACCAGCTATAAGTTATCAAGAAATTCCCGCAGCATTTAGAGAAAAAGAAGGTAGCTTTGAATTTACTAATCCTTTTGCTGCGGTTGTCAAAAACGTTGAGTTATTGGGAATTTATGGGATTGGTTTTACTGAGGATAAAAATATTATTTTAGAAACAGTTTTAGATAGAGTAGATGTCTTAGAACACACTACTATTTCTACAATGAGGGCAGGTTTCAATTCTCAATATATTACCCCTATAGCTAATATAGAACATTTTGATTTAGCTTGTTCATTTGTTAATTATTGGAGTCATTTATACGCTCATTGGATTTATGAGGCTTTAACTAGATTAGAAGTCCTTGAATATTATTCTCAAAAAACAGGTAAAAAACCAGTCTTAATAATTGATAAAGATATTCCTAGTTGGAAAATTCGCTCTTTAGAATTGATGGGTTATGGTCTAGAAAATTATATCCAATGGAATGGATATAGAGCTAAAGTTAATGAATTAGTTATTTGCTCTAAAAGACGTGAAGGAGGACGTATTTCTATCAAAGCTTGTCATTGGGTAAGAGAACGTATTCTTAGTAACGTAGATACTTATGCAAATCCAAATCTGGTTTTGAGTCCCAATATTTTTATTTCTCGTAAAAAAGCAAATGCTCGCCGCATTTTGAATGAAGAAGAAGTAAGCAATACTCTCGATAAAATGGATTTTGTACCTTATGTTATAGAAGATTTAGATTTTGCTGACCAAGTAAAATTGTTTGCTCAAGCTAAATTTATTATTGCTCCTCATGGTGGTGGAGTAACAAATATTATTTTCTCCCAAAATTTAACTTTAATTGAACTTTTTGGTCAGAAAATTAGCCATTTCTATTATACAGTTGCTAAAGGATTAGGATTCGATTATGCTTGTATGTTTTGTGAGGTAAAGAATGAAGATATCATTGTCAATTGTGAAGAATTAAGTAGAATGGTTGATAAAATGACAAAAAATAGAATTTGATAATGTAAATTAGATGATCATAAAGCTTGATGAAAATTTAAATTTTGACTAACAGATTATTAATTTTGTATGAACAGTAAATTAAATTCTCCTAAACATTGCTTAGTCACTGGTGCTGCTGGTTTTATTGGTAGCCACTTGTGTGATCTCCTCCTCAAATCAGGTCATAGTGTCGTTGGTTTAGATAATCTGGTGACAGGAAGAACGGCTAATTTAAAAGTGGCTCAAACCTATTCCACATTTACATTTATTGAGCAAGATGTTGCTGATATTTCCCCATCCATATTAACAGATATTGACTGGGTATTTCATTTAGCAGGATTAGCTGATTTAGTTCCCTCAATCCAAAATCCAGGAGCATATTATCATGCCAATTTACATAGTACATTCGTCCTTTTAGAAGCTTGTCGTACTGCTAAAATCCAAAAATTTATCTACACAGCTTCTTCCACTTGCTATGGTATTCCTAATCAATATCCCACATCAGAAACCTATCCTTGTCATCCTAAACATCCATACGGCTTAACAAAATATTTAGGTGAACAATTAGTCATGCACTGGGCGCAAGTTTATCAACTTCCAGCCCTTTCTTTACGATTGTTTAATGTGTATGGACCAAGATCCAGAACCACAGGAGCTTATGGTGCAGTATTTGGCGTATTTTTAGCTCAAAAACTAGCGAAAACCCCTTTTACTGTTGTTGGAGATGGAATGCAAACGAGAGATTTTACCTTCGTTAGTGATGTAGTAGCAGCCTTTATCAAAGCTGCTGAATCGGATATTACCGGGGAAATTATTAATATTGGTTCTGGTAAATCTGAAAGCGTTTTAACACTGGTGAAATTATTAGCAGGAGAAATTACTCACATTCCCAAACGCCCAGGAGAACCGGATTGTACTTGGGCTGATATTACTAAAGCTACGACTCTTTTAAAATGGCAACCTCAAGTACCTTTAAGTCAAGGTGTAAGTGAAATGTTAGCCAATATTGAACTTTGGCGAGATGCTCCAGTTTGGACACCAGAAACAATTCAGCAAGAGACAAAATCGTGGTTTGAGCATTTAGGAAAGGAATAAAAATGACCAACTCATCTATAAGACTTGACCAACAATCAATCAAGGTACAAACTACTGGTAAATCTCTATGTCAAATTACGCCCCAAGTCCAAGCAGTCATTACAGAATCAGGAATTACAGCAGGAATTTGTAACCTTTTTATCCGTCATACTTCCGCCAGTTTATTGATTCAAGAAGAGGATGCCAAACCCGACGTGGAAACCTTTTTTGCGAAGTTAGTTCCCGAAAATGGTCAATATCTTTTAGCCGGACAAGGTTTAGATGATATGCCGGCACATATTCGCTCTGCCCTTACCCATACCTCTGAACAAGTTCCGATTGCTCAAGGTCTTTTGCAGCTAGGACGTTTACAAGATATTTATATCTGGGAACATCGTCAGTCTGGTTACATCCGTGAAGTCGTTATCAATATATTGGGATATTAAAAATGTCACAACTATTAACCATTAATCAAATACCCTTCGTTAATCTTAAAAGTCAACACGCTGCCATAAAGTCTGAGTTACTAGCAGCAATGGGTGAAGTCCTTGATGATGGCAACTTTATTTTAGGCGAGCAAGTTGCAGAGTTTGAGCGTCAGTTTGCTCAATTGTGTGGCGTTCGTTATGCAGTTGGTGTTAATTCTGGGACAGATGCCTTAATTTTTGCACTCAAAGCACTTGGTATTCGTTCTGGTGATGAAGTTATTACTGTCCCTAATTCTTTCGTGGCTTCAGCTACCTGTATTCGCATACTTGGTGCTAAACCTGTATTCGTTGATGTGGGCGATGATTACAATATTGATCCAACTAAAATCGCCGCAGCTATTACTCCCAAAACAAAGGCAATTATCCCTGTACATCTGACGGGAAGACCTTGTAACATGAAACCAATTTTAGATATTGCCCAGGAAAATGGAATAGCTGTAGTGGAGGATGCCGCCCAATCTGTACTGGCTGAGTATCAAGGTCAACGAGTAGGTTCTTTGGGAATAGTGGGTTGTTTCAGTTTACACCCCCTGAAAAACTTAAATGCTTGTGGAGATGGAGGAGTAATAGTAACGGATGATTCCGAACTGTATGACCAGTTAAAAATTATGCGGAATATTGGTTTACGAACTCGTGATGACTGTGTGATGTGGTCTCATAATTCTCGCTTAGATACTTTACAAGCAGCTATTCTGTTAGTTAAATTGCGTTACCTCCAGGAATGGACACAGCAACGTCAAGAAAATGCTCACTATTACCAAAGTCAACTTGCGGGTATTCCTCAAATCATAATGCCATGGGAACGAGAGTGGGAAAAATGCGTTTACCACACCTTTGTTATTCAAGCTGAACGGCGTGATCAATTGCGTCAATTTTTGAGCGATCGCGGTATCGGTACAGCAATTCATTATCCAGTGCCAATTCATCTATCTACAGCAGGTAAAGAATTAAGCTATCCAGCAGGGAGTTTTCCTGTCGCAGAAATGCAAGCAAGCCGCATCCTGAGTTTACCTATTTATCCAGGACTAACCGTTCAGGAACTTGAGCAAGTTTGTGAAAACATTAAGTTATTCTATCAATAAATAAGCCTCAAATTTTCTTCACTTTTGACTTGCTGTTGTGCATTTTGAATGCACGACAGCTTACCCTCTAAGCTATACACATCATTTCTAAAATCCAAAATCTAAAATATGCTAAAGTCTAACATTAATTCACTAAATATTGGCTGTGCTGCTTGGGGCTGGAGAGAAGTGGAAATACCTGAATATTTCCACTGGATAGCTAACCAAGGCATTCGTTCAGTAGAAGTGAATGCTCATCCCCAAGCACCCAAACATCTTTTACATGATGGTGATGATCAAGCAGTATCTAAAATTGCTGATTGGGCTAAAGAAGCAGGAGTAGATATTATTTGTATAGCAGGAAGAAATAATTTTACACTCTCAGATGCAAATGAGTTAGAAACAGAAATTAAAAGAGTAGAGCGTTTTGTTGATAGTGCTGAAAAATTAGGGGCAAAATTTGTCAGATTATTGTCTGGTGATCACAGAAATGATTATATTCTCCCAGATGTTTTTCCTCTGTTGCATTATGCTTTTAATAAAATCGGTGATTACGCCGAAGAACGAGGAATTCAAATAACGATTGAAAATCATGGTGGACCAACTGCAACCGGACAAAGAGTGGCCAGAATGATGGAAGGTATTAAAAGTCCTGCTGTTGGTATTAACTATGATCCCGCTAATTTTTTGAATCAGGGAACTGATCCTTTGATGGCACTCCGCTATATTCTTCCTTGGGTAAATTATAGTCATTGGAAAGATGTGCAATGGGTTAATGGTAGTCCTCAATTCTGTGCTTTTGGAGAGGGAGAAATTGTCTGGGAACCGATTATTAAAGAACTATTAAATGCAGGTTATCAGGGATATTGGGTGGTTGAATATGAAGAAACATCAGATGTTGAGCAGGGAACGAAAGAGAGTTTAAATAACTTGTCTCAAGTATTACAAAAATTTGCCGTTGTCTAAGTTTATTTCATTATTTTCATCAGGGGTTAGCAATTAAATGTCATTTTCTTTAGATGGTCATGTGGCCTTAGTTACAGGAAGTTCCGCTGGTTTAGGGAAAGCGATCGCTCTCAAATTGGGACAAGCAGGTGCTAAGGTAGCAATCAATTACAGCAATAACGAATCACGGGCTAAACAGGCTTTAGCTGAACTTGAACAACAAGGTTGCCAAGCTATTTTGGTTCGTGGGGATGTTACCCAAGAAGAAGATGTAGCAGCAATTTATGAAGCGATCGCCTCTCAACTGGGTGCAGTAGATATTTTGGTGTTAAATGCCACAGGAAACCAACCCCAGATCCCCTTTGAGGAATACACCTGGCAAGATTTCCAAACCATGCTGGATTTTTTTATCAAAAGTCCCTACTTATTAACTCGTATTTGTTTACCCTCCATGAAACAAAAACAATGGGGACGAATTATTAATATTAGTAGTGACGTTTGTTTCCGCTCAGTTAATAACTTCAGTGCTTACGTTACTGCCAAAAATGGACAACTGGGATTTACACGCAGCATGGCCACCGAATTAGCGCCTTTTGGTATTACAGTTAATGCAGTTGCTCCCGGTTGGATACCCGTAGAACGCCATGAAAACGTTCCTCAAGAAAAAAAAGACGCTTACCAAGTCAGAATTCCCATGCAGCAATGGGGTACTCCACAGGATATTACTGAAGCAGTGCTTTATTTCGCCAGTCATGAGTCCAGATTTGTTACAGGGCAATATTTATGTATTAACGGTGGCTTTACTCTTATGTAAATATGATTAAGACTGATTGAGTTATAAACAATTCAGCTTTTTCAGGATTACACAAAAAATACCAAAAATATGGCGTTTCATAATTGCGGAATGTGGGATGTAATATATCAAACATTCTGACTCATGACTCTTGATTATTTAATAAGTGTTTTTAATACAGATAATATTCCTTTAGCATATTCATTTTCTGCTATTTGAAAATGTAATTTCCTAGCTTCGCTGGTTGCATTTCCAACTAAATAACCATGTCTAACAGTTTGCAGCATTTCAATATCATTACCACTTTCACCAAAAGCTATGGAGTTTTGATAACTTACATTTGTCTGCTGTAAAATAAAATTAACTATATGTTTTTTACCTGTCCCTGATGGGATAAAATCAACATCATAGCAATTGTTTGGATCTCCAGATAAAGGATTTGCTTGACTAATATTTACTTGAATACCAGCTTTTTTCACTAACTCTTTTATCTTCAAAATTGCCTGATTATCAATTAGATCATTTTGTTGATGGTAATAGTAATTCTTTAAAAAAGGACAATCTGCTATTTGAGGTTGTGGTGTCAAATGTATATTATCTAATTTTAAAAAACTAACTAAGTTATTAACTAAATTCTCAGAGAATCCAGTTTTCATGAGATTGTTTTCCCATATTTTATCTTTTTCAGCGTATTGGTTTTGATTGAAGTAGATTAGTTCAGTCCCTAAACTACTAGCAATAAAATGAGGTAATAATGTCAAACCACATTTATTTATTTTATCAAAAACTGAAGTTAAACTACTACCAGTAACCCAACCAAAAAAGATTTGTTTCTGATATGTTTCATTTAATAAATACTCCTCAAGTTCTTTGAGATCATTTTTATAATCCTCTCTATTTTGATGAGCAAGATAAGTTTCATCAAAATCTGTAAAAACAACGTATTTTGGTTCTGGGACAGAAGGTAACAGTTTTATATTATGTTTGCAATATTTCATATAATGCTTATACATATTATTTTATTTTTTGTGAGATTCGGGCGAAAAGACTTTATATTTTACATTCTATTATAGCCCACATTCAGCAGGTAAAACCAGAAAAAAGGTATTTTAATCATTCTCATCAATTGACAATTAAGTTTTTTCAGCGTGCCTTTCGTTAGGTATAAGCAAGTTTTTTAGCTTTTATTGTTATCGTAGTAAGTAGGTTGGCGTTGAAAATTGTCGTTATGGCAAGGCAAAAGGCAAGAGGCAAGAGTGAAGAGGGTTTGGGCGATTTTACGTTTCTTTACACAGTTTGGTTTTATTGTGTTCACCTACTTACATACGCGAACAAAATATTTTTGAATTCACCCCCTATATCCCCTTAACCGAGCAGTATTGAATGACTAATGACTAATTACCTATTCTTCCGTTGTCCTTTTTCTGACAAAGAAACACTACCAATTCCTTGCAAAATACCTCTACCAACTAAACCTAAACCCTTACCGACTATTTGAGTAAGGACGAAAACAATTCCAGTTCCTAAAAACCCTACCAATGATTGGATACGTGGAGAAATAGCATCCCGAAATTCCAGTATTAATGTTACCCCTAAAGGAATACCGGAAAGTTGAGCTAATTCTTGATTTCGAGGAGCATAAATTGATATTTTCGTAATTCCACGAGGGGAGAAAACAAAGAACTCATAGCGACTTTCAAAAATAGTTTGTGCTTCAGTTATATATTGATATAATTGATATTTCCAAGATAGATTATTTCTGAACTTCTCAATTTCCCTAGTAGAAATCATTTGCCAGTTATAAAAATTTTGTTTAATACTTTCCTCATCTGCCAAGTTGTTTAGTAATGGTTGAATTACAGCATTAGCTATATGAATCAATAAATTCTCTAAAACTAATAATGCTTGTGATTGAGATTCTTTAGTTCCTGCTGGGTAAGAAACATTATCAACATATAAATCTGTCAGTAATAGTAAATAAGACAATAACTCAAATAATAACGGCACTTTATTAATAATTTCTGTTTGCAAATCTGTATTTTTATCTAATAAAAACTTGACTAAATTTATTTCTTGTTTGTCTAAAATAATCCAAGAATAATTACCAAAAAATTCCGTAATAGCAAATTTCCATAAATCTAGAGAAATCTGATTTTGTAAATTAAATAGCTGATTTTTATCGAAATTAAAAGTATGTATTTCTTCCACCTGGGTAAAAAATTTCTTCAGAATAATATAAAGCAACTCTCGCTTTTTATTTTCTCGGAGAATATCAATTTCTAAAGGTGTATTAGTAAGATTTTCTAAAGAAAATTGCAATTTATTTAAACATAAAGTAAATAATTCAGATTGCAGTTGTCGAGAACTAACTATAGGTGGTATATTAATTGATGGTCTTACATCCGCATCTAGTTTAATGATATTATCCTGATTCTGAATACTGAAGGATAGTAATTGGTTTTCTGGGGGTGGTTTTTGTCTTTCTTTCGGTATTGTCAATAAGTGATTAACAACCCAGCGAGCGGCTAGAAGTTCGCGTCGCTGTCCTGCTAAAATTGCTTTATTTAATAAAGGTATTCCTGGTATTCTTAATTTTTCTGTGACTAGATTAATAGCTTGATCAATATTATTAATTCCTGAATTTTGTAAATTATTTCGCAACTTCGCAAATGGCAAAGGAGAATTAATGATTACTGGTTCTGTGAACCAATAATAACCACCATTAGCAACTTCTTGAAGAATGGGGACTAATTGAGAAATTGATATCCCTTTAGGACAATAACCATTTATTCCTATTGCTTTTGCCGCAATGAGCATTTCTGGTTGGGATTTTGAACTTAAAAGTAATATAGGTATGTGGGGATATAAAGCTTTTAGTTGTTTACAGAACTGCAAACCCAATTGTTCATTCCCTAATTCTAAAATGATTAATTTAATTTGCTGAGAATTTACTTGCGCTAAAACCTGTAAAGCTGCGGTATCTGTGGCAACGTCTGCTATAACTTGTAAATTAGGAATAGCTTCGAGTGTTACCTTTAGTCCTAAACGGAAAATTGGATCTGGGTCAATTAATAAGAATTGTAATAGGCGATCGCTCATTTTTACAAGAGATTTGATTCCTGATTTTTAGGCTAAGTAGGTTGGCGTTGAAAATTGTCGTTATGGTAAGGCAAAAGGCAAAAGGCAAAAGGCAAAAGGCAAGAGGCAAGAGGGTTTGGGCGATTTTACGTTTCTTTACACAGTTTGGTTTTATTGTGTTCACCTACTTAGTTTAAATTCTCAATTCCTAATCATTCACTTTGTCACGATAACCATAAAAGTTAATTGTATATTCAGAAATCTTAATTCCTGTTTGCGCTTCTACTTGACGTAACAACTCTTCGGGTAATTCTATCTGCACATCTAAAATCTGATTTGTATCTATACAGTTAACATGACTATGGGAATCACTATTATTTCCATATAATCGTCCATCACCATGTTCAATACACTCTATAATACTCTGGCTAGATAAAGCTTCTAGATTTTGATATACCGAAGTATGTCCAATTTCTTTACCTTCTTTATTGAGTCGATCATAAATCTCCCTAGCAGAAAGATGCTCTTTCGCTTGCCAAAGCAACTCCAGTATAAAGCGTCGCTGACGACTGACACGCATTCCCAACATTTGACACCTATCCAAAGCATCTTCTAAGGAACGAATAGGTTTAAGACAACTTCCTTGCTTGTACATATTTCAGGTTGTGAATTCTAGAAATTGGAAATCAATTCAAAATACCCTCACTACAGGACTCACTCCCGCAAAATTAAAGAACACTTTGCCTTTTGCCTGTTTACTAACTCATAATATTCCGAATCTAAAACAAACTCATAACAACTTTATCTTAAAATTCCTCTCAATGTCTACCTCAAGTGGTTAAAAAACTGTTACTGTGAATTGTCAACACTGTTGAGTAAGTAAGTATCTATCTATCTATCTATCTATCTATCTATCAGTCCATGACAATCACAATCACCCTCAACAACGATTCTATTTATAGTTTAGATGTATCACCTGCCTTAATGGTGATTGAACCACTGCTGCAAGCAGGAAATATTTGCTCCTATGAACAGCAACTACGTCTAGAAATTAATTATGAACAGGAAGAAAATGATCCACGGGAGTTATCGGAAATTCCCGAGGTAAGACTATGGTTTGTGCGTCTTGATGCCAAGTATCCTTGGTTACCATTTTTACTAGACTGGAAAGCCGGAGAATTATCTAGATACGCAGCAATGTTAGTACCTCATCAGTTTAGTTCTAAAGAAGGTATCCAGTACAACCCCGAAGCCTTAGAAATATTTTTGATGCACAAAATCTTTATTTTAAGTGATTGGTTGTACAAACAAGATATTGTTAGTCCATCTCGACTCAAATCCTTAGCGCAAATTCTGGGCTATGAATTAGATGATGCTTTCTTTGAAATGATTGAAAAAACTAATTAATTTGGAAAGGGAACAGGGAACAGGGAACAGGGAAAAAATTTCCTTCTGACTCCTGACTCCTGCTAGATGATTTTGAATGTGAACTACCCACACTGACCTGACGGTACAGTGTCGGCTTCCTGTCCAACAGAAAGCACAGTAGTAGACTTCTTGCGTCCTCTATTACTGCGACTTATTTCTGGGCGACAGGCTTCTTGATGAAGTTGTTCATGGGGGAAACCCCCAAGACCACACTTCATCGCTTTATCCCCCGTTCCAGAGGTCAAAATTCGTAGTCCCTCATCTCTGAGGTTTATTGCTGCATTAATATCTCTATCATGTCTAGTCTGGCACTTTTCACAAGTCCAGAATCTTATATCAAGTGGCAAACTACCCACTTGATTAAGGCATACATGACAAGTTTTCGACGAAGGAAAGAATCTATCAACTTCTTGATAAATCTTCCCTTCGTTTTCTGCTTTGTATTTAAGCATGGTGCAAAACATCCCCCAGCCAACTTGTTGAATAGATTTGGCTAGGCAGTGATTTTGCATCATGCCTTTAACATGAAGATTTTCCACCACAATAACTTGGTTTTCGTTAACTATCCTACGAGATAGTTTATGGAGAAAATCTTCTCTACAATTAGTTATCTTTCTATGGACTCTAGCAACTTTCTTTCTAGTTTTATTGCGGTTATTAGAGCCTTTTTGTTTTCTGGATAATTGCTGTTGTTTTATTTTTAAGTTCTTCTCATGTTCTTTCTTTAGCTGAGGAATTATCTTTTTGACTTCGTATCCAGACAGTCCTTTACCCGTTTCTTTATATGTTTCATTCATCAAATTCAAAAAATAGTTCCATAACCAACGACAACTGCCAAAAGCTTGTGCTAATGACTGCTGCTGCTGGGCATCTGGATATAATCTGATTTTGACAACTTTTAACATATTAGAGCGAAAGAAATTTACTATAAAACACTGTAACACACTATAACACAAGATTTGTGAATTGCCTCCATGTTTTTCTCCCTTGCTGTCGCTTTGGTCGAAAAACTGTCGTTAATTCACGCGCCATTCATCCCACGCTGCCCTTCGGGTCAGTCGTGGGGCTTCTGTCGGTTAAGCTAAAATCTAAAATCCAAAATTGATAATAGTTAACTTCCCCAAATTTTTTCTAAGACTATTTGGGGCGCAATATCTGCTAGTTTTCCAGTGGGTGAGGTAATAGCTAAGACTTTTTCACTTGTGGGTAATAATTTTTCTGAGTCCGTAGAATTTAGCAAAGCTATTGTATATGTTTCTACTGCTATACTCAATTGCAGAAGACTATTTTCTACAGACAACATTAAACTAGCGCCACCAATGATGGCGGTTAGTTTGCCAATATCATCGGGGGAAGTAACTTTAATATTGTGACAATGTTCTAAAATTGAACGCACAAACGACTCATTATCAGCTTCTTTAATGACAACAACGGGTAAATCTGGTTGTTTTTCTTGGCAAGCTGCAATGATTTTTTGCCAACTTTCTACAGGGTAGGTTGTATCTAAATTAGATCCACCAGCATTGATGAGAATAAAACCTGATTCACTTACGCCTAAACGTTTTTGTTCTCCTTGCGCCCATTCGATGTCTACTTTTGGCACATTTACTGATAGTGGTGGACAAGGAGTATTAATCTTTAAAGGTTTGAGTAGGTCATGGTACACTTTTGCCACATATTGGGATAGGTTGGGTGTAATGTGATTAGTGAGAAAAACCGCACCTTGTCCTTGATAGCCAATGCGTGTGGGGATTCCTGTTAACCACATTAGCAAGCCTACTAACCAACTTTGTCCAACAATAATAGCGACATCATACTCACGATCGCGGATCATGCCAACTAAGTTACCCCAATCAGCCAAACTATTACGATCTTTGTAGTCAAAAGTTAATACATCATGAACTGACTTGCTTACTCGGTAAGCAGCCTTTGACTGGGGTTCGACAATGACATCTATCTGCGCGTCGGGATAATAACGCTTAAGATCATCAAGAGTGGCAAAAAAAAGAATTTGGTTATCAATTGAACCAGGTACAAGGGTTACTACACGCATAATATTTATTAACGTTTATTGTTTTATATTTTAGGAGAATATAGGTATTGAGAATTATGAGTCACGATCTTAAGATGTAGGGGCGCAGGGCGTGCGCCCAAGGGTTAGAAGTTAGGAGTTTTTGAATTTTGCTAGTGAAGTTATTCTCAAAAATGGGTATTCTGAATTTATTTAATTAAAGATCAAGGAAAAGTTGTGCATTTACTAATTCCCGCTGCTGGAAGTGGCAAAAGAATGGGCGCTGATCGTAATAAACTTTTATTACAGGTACGTTCAAAACCATTGATTGCTTGGACTTTGTTGGCAGCAGAAGCCGCAAGTTCTATTAGTTGGATAGGAATTGTTTCTCAACCTCAAGATTGGGACAAGTTCAAGTCTATTATCGCTGAATTAAAGCTAAAAAAAACAATAGAATTAATTTCTGGTGGTTCTACTCGTCAAGAGTCAGTTTATAATGGCTTACAGGCATTACCAAATAATGCGGGACAGGTATTAATCCATGATGGCGCTCGTTGTTTGGCAACACCAGATTTATTTAATGCTTGTTCTGAAGCAATTCTCAATTGTTCTGGTTTAATTGCGGCTGTACCTGTTAAAGATACCATTAAAGTTGTTGATGACAATGGCATAATTAAAAGTACACCAGAACGTAAACAACTTTGGGCGGCTCAAACCCCCCAAGGGTTCGATGTCAAATTGTTAAAACAGTGCCATGCTGAAGGTGTCCGTCAAGGTTGGGAAGTGACTGATGATGCGGCTTTGTTTGAAAAATGCGGTATTGAAGTGAGGATAGTTTCGGGGGAAGAGACTAATTTGAAAATTACTACTCCTCAAGATTTAGCGATCGCAGAATTTATACTTAGTTATAGAGAATAAGCAGGGGAGCAGGCAGCAGGGGGCAAGCAGGGGGAGAAAAATTTTCTAAAATCTAAAATCCAAAATCCAAAATCTAAAATACTGAATGCCCAAGAATATACCTATAGTAGGCAAAATAGAAGCGATTCTTTATTTAAAGGGTAAACCCTTATCACTAAGTGAAATTGCTGAATATGCGAAATGCGATCGCTTCACAGCAGAAGAAGGAATTATCCAACTAATTGAGAATTATTCCCGTCAAGACACAGCTTTAGAAGTCGTAGAAACTGAACATGGTTATAGTTTACAACTGCGGTCAGAATTTCATGATTTAGTGCAAGCTATAATACCAGTAGAATTGGGAGTTGGGGCATTACGGACATTAGCAGCGATCGCCCTCCATAATCCCATATTGCAAAGTGAATTGATTAATTTACGGGGTTCAGGAGCTTATCAGCACGTTCAAGAATTAGTAGAATCCGGTTTCGTCCGCAAACGCCGAGAAAGTGATTCTCGCTCCTTTTCTCTGCAAATAACACCAAAATTTCATCAGTATTTTCAAATCGAACAACTACCCCAAATTTTGGCAATTCCAGACAAAGAACAGCAACTAGAACTGGAGTTAGAAGGATTAGAGGCAGAGGAGGGAACAATTCAAAATTAAAAAACCCTTCTCTATTCCCTATTCCCTTTTCTCTGTAGAAAATGCGCTACCCTATGAATATGGTTTAGAGTAAAATCAGCAGTTAAGCTAATATAAATCGCCAATGGTGTTTGATCCTGACTTTTTGCAAGACGACTCTGAGCAACACCCTAATCAACTTCTGAATGATCGCTTTGGGGACAACCCAAACCAATTACTGAAATATTTACAGCATCAATCTCCTGAAGTTTTAGCCCGTGTAGCCCAAGCTGTCAGCCCCGAAATTAAACAAATCATTTCCCAGAATGTCCAAGGACTCGTGGGAGTGATACCGACAGAACATTTTAATGTGCAAATTACAACAGACCGGGAAAATCTAGCGGGAATACTAGCATCAGCAATGATGACAGGTTATTTTCTCCGCCAAATGGAACAGAGAATGCAATTGGAACATTTATCCAATCAATAGGAGTCAGGAGTCAGGAGTCAGGAGTTCACCAAAAACAAAGAACAAAAAGAAAGTTTCTTCCTCCTCCCCAACTCCTCCCTGTTCCCTGTTCCCTGTTCCCTGTTCCCTGTTCCCGGCTATTGAGGATAATTTCCCGAACGAACCTTAAAGATTTGAGTTTTCCCATTGCGGTTGACTTCTATGGTAAGAATGTCTCCAACACTACTCGATTCGACTATCTTTTGGACTTGAGCCGCAATTTTGATTTGTTTACCATTAACTTTTTGAATCACGTCACCAGGAAGTAATCCTCCTATCTGTGCGGGTGATTTTTCCATAACTTTTCTGATAACAATTCCCACGTCTGGCTGAATGTTTAGCTGATCTTCCGCTTTCAGTCGCTCTTTTGTGGTTGTGGAAATGTCTATCATCTCAATTCCTAGAAAGGGGTGAGCAACTTCTCCTGTGGTAAATAGTTCATTGGCTACACGAAAGGCGGTTTCAATGGGGATAGCAAAACCAAGTCCTTGAGCATCAGCACGGATAGCAGTATTTACGCCAATAACTTGCCCTTGAGCATTTAAGAGTGGTCCACCAGAATTGCCAGGATTAATAGCTGCATCTGTTTGGATAAAACTAACGCGCTTATTGGGAACGCCTACTTGGGCGCTAGTTCTGTCCGTGGCACTGATAATGCCAATAGTGACAGTATTATCTAAACCTAACGGATTGCCTATAGCGATCGCCCATTGTCCAGGAATTAAATTTTGTGAATTACCTAACTTGACTATCGGCAACTTGTGGGCGGAAATTTTGACTGCGGCTATATCTGTCACCGTATCAACCCCTACCACCTTCCCCTCAAAACTCCGCCCATCTTTGAGGGTAACTTGAACCGTGTCTGTATCTGCCACTACATGAGCATTAGTTAATAACTTACCATCCTCACTCAGTATAAATCCTGAACCTGTCCCTCGCTCAACTTTTTCTGAGGGGATTGGTTGTTCATCCTCTTTAAAAAAATGGCGAAATAAGGGATTTTTGAGAGCTTCAGTCATCGGATTTGATACTTTACGAATTGCATTAATTCGCACAACCGCAGGACCAACTCTGCCGACAGCAGTGGCGATAAAATTGATATTATCACTTCCCGAAGTGTTAAGTATGCCATTGACAGGTTGAGGAGCAGCAGATTCAGCAGGTAAAGTTACTGCCACATTTTTTAATTCTTGAAATGAAAGATTGTGCGTCCAAAAATAACGACTAACAAATACACCACCACCAGAGCCAATTACCACCAAACCTAGATAAACAGCCAGTTGCTTCCAAGATACATTCATAATTATTAAGAATAATGGCACTCAAGGACAGATGAAAGCTTATCTCTTTAGTGTAATCAAGCAAACCTTCAGTGAACAGATCATTTGAGCGATAAATATCAAAAATTTGTCAGCATATTCGGGGATCATATCTAGTAGTCTGTCAACCCGAAAATGACGGGTGAAGGGGAGAAGAGAGGTGGGGGAGGTGGGGGAGGTAGGGGAGGTGGGGGAGGTGGGGGAGGTAGGGGAGGTGGGGGAGGTGGGGAAGGTAGGGGAGGTGGGGGAGGTAGGGGGGGAGGGAAGAACAGAAGTTTTTTTCCATTACCCGTCAAAATAAATTTGACGAACTACTAGTTCTTAGATTTCATCATGGATTTACTCAAAATAGGTAGTAAAAAGATAGAGGAAAAACTTTATCCTATCTTTAACAATTCCCCACTAAAATCTAAAAATTAGCGGTTTCTGGACTTCTTTACATGAAATTTTCCTATTGTTCACTATGTTTTTTGAGCTTATTTAGCACTTTAGGTTTATTATCCACCTTATTACAATTACAAAGTGCTAATGCTAGTCCAGGGAGTTGTCCTGTTCCCGTCTTAGCTCGTATCCAACGTCATCAAGTTAATCGCGGTGAAACTTTAGCAAGTATAGCTAATCGCTATAATCTATCACCAGAAACCATTATGGGAATCAATCCATCTGTTAAGAATGGGGTGGTAAGTCCAGGTACAGAATTGCAAATTCTTCCTTTTAATGGCATTGTTGTGGAAGTTCCTCGTAATCAAAGCTGGCGACAAATCGCATCTAAATATAAAGTTCGCCCAGATACAGTCTTTGAAATCAATGGTTGTCAGAAAACCCCTAAATTTGTTTTTTTACCAATACTTCCAGGGGTAACTAATACTACTGCCCCTACTCCTGCTGCTGGGGTAATTGCTACGGCACCTAGTACCCCCGCTGAAAACATTACTGGTTATCCCTTGCCAAGTGTTACAGAGGTTGGATTAGCTTATGGTTGGCAATATCACCCGGTAACAGGAGACGTTTTCTTTCATAGTGGACTAGATTTGTTAGCGCCAGTAAATACTCCTGTGGCAGCGATCGCTCCAGGAATCGTCGTTTTTGCCAAGGAACAAGGTAGTTACGGCAAATTAGTCATTATTAACCACGCAGGTGGCTCACAGAGCCGTTACGCCCAACTTGACAGCATCAAGGTCACGCTCCGTCAAACGGTCAACAAAGGCGATATTTTAGGATCAGTGGGAACTACAGGACAACCAACCTCTACTCAACCCCATCTTCATTTTGAAATGCGTTCTAACGGTTATTTAGGTTGGGAAGCAAAAAATCCCAAGGAGTTTTTAAAGTGAGGAGTCAAGCCATAGTTCAGAGCTAATAACTCAAGTCCCTTTTAACGGATTATAAACGAAAAAAAAGGTTTGGTGCTATGACCAAACCTCCATAATTGCTGTGCTTAACAACGTACTCAATTAATTTAGTGCTACTCTAGTCACATATCATCTTCCTATGGAATGTGTACAGATTGCTCTAATTGTGATAGATCAAGACAAAAATATATATTGGCGTTGCAAATATTAGTCTATATGAAATTATACAAATTAATTTAAATATAAAAAAGGCTTGGGTGTTAGCCAAGCCTTTATATATACCAGGTGTTTACCATATATAGATACTTTAAACCTTAAATTACTCCTATTCATCTTCCTATCAGGTGTGTACAAATTCAATAAAATCTGATATGGCGGATGTTTATAAGTAGGGGTTGCTGAAAAAGTTATCTGTGAGGGCTAGTAGTCTGTCAACCCGAAAATGACGGGTGAAGGCGAGTAGGGGGGGTAGGGGGGGTAGGGGAGGTGGGGGAGGTGGGGGAGGTGGGGGAGGTAGAGGGGGAGGGAAGAACAGAAGTTTTTTTCCATTACCCGTCAAAATAAATTTGACGAACTACTAGAAGTATGGCTAACGCCACGCTGCGCTATCAGCAAACCCTACTTAATGGTTTTTGAGCGATCGCTGGCTCAAAAATTGCCGAAAATTTGATCAGGTAGGCCAAAAGACCTACCCTACAGCTATTCTTTCAAAATAGTCTTGGATGCCATTCTTGTCTTCTTGCGATCGCTCTCCGATAACTCTTCACCGGCTTGTAAGCGAGTTGCTGAAACTTGTAGCACGGTGGCTGCACAGGTATCGCCAATTTGTAAGGCGGTATTAGCAGCAGTTTGTAACATTGTGGCAGCACCAAGGCGATCGCCTAGTTCTAATTTTGCCTCAGCTAATTGAGTTTGCCGATATTTAGCCAAAAGCAGAATCGAGTTTAGCACCTGGGAATTGAGAGCAGGTTCATAACTCTTGGTAAAATTGGCATATATTGGCACTAAGGGAGAAAGTAAACCCTCTTTATTCAAGGATGGGTCATCATAGCGAATTTGAATATGACCAATGACTTGTTTCCCTTCTGGTAATTGTCCCAGATAAATATTCGCTAAAACAACCCTTTCGCTATCCTTCATCAAGTCCCCTAACCGCAGTATTAAAGTCCCATTAGCATCGGTTTCCACTGGTAATTCAATGGTATCTGGCGCAACTTGGGCAACGGGTTTGAGTTCCGCCAGACGGACAACAGGGACTAAAGATAGGAGTAAATGGGCATTTGTTAATCCCACCGACTGTACCCGCCGAAATAGCCGCGCAAATTGAGTTACAGCTTGCTCTGGGTTCTCGATATAAGCTAGAGTCCCACCCCCTGCATCAGCAATCTTTTCCAATAAATCTGGATTCCAGTCATCACCAAAACCCAGGGTGTTAATTGTCAGGTTGAGTTTGGCGGCTTTTTTGGCAAGTTGCAAACAACGTTTATTGTCATTTGGTCCAATTTGCCATTTCCAAATCTGTAACCCGTTATCCCCATGACCATCTGTGAGGAGGAAGGCTTGGGAAACCGCCCCTTTTGTGCCTTTGAGTAGTTCTGTAATCCCCAAGGATAAACCTTCGGCGATGACAGTCCCTCCAGCAGCCTTTAGCTTGGCTCTTAACTGGGTTTTGATGCTTTCAATATCTTGGATGATTTGGTTGGGGATAATGACTCCAGATGTGCCAGCAAAACCGATGATGGAAATCCTGTCACCAACTTTTAATTGATCCAATAATTGCTCAACTGCTTGAATGACAATATTCATGGGTTCACCGGACATAGAACCACTTTGATCGAGAATCAAGCAGAGATTCAAGGGTAAACTTTGTTCAAATTCAGCAGGAATAGCGGAAATAGAAATTGAGAGTTGACGTTGATTGCTTTGTTGGGCAGCATCAACGTTGGTATCATTTAGAGCCGATGTTAGTTGAACTTTCATTGAGGGGAAGCATCTTGCAAAACAGTTTTTGAGACAATTCTGGTTTTTTTGCGATCGCTTTCTGATAACTGTTCCCCAGCTTGTAAGCGGGTGGCGGAAACTTGCAATACCGTTGCAGCACTAGCATCTCCCATTTGCAGCGCAGTTTTTGCCGCAGTTTGTAACATCGTTGCTGCACCAGCCCGATCACCCTGCTGTAATTTCGTTTCGGCTAACTGGGTTTGGCGATATTTGGCTAAAGCTAAAACCGACCGTTGTACCTGGGGATTTGGTGCTGGTTGGTATTCCCTGGTGACATGAGCATAAATTGGTAGATTGGGGGAGTATAGCCCGATTTGGTTATGGGCGGGGTCATCGTAGCGGACTTGAACATTAGCGATCGCCTGTTTACCTTCTGGCAACTGTCCTACATAAATATTAACTAAAACTACCCGTTCCCCGTCTTTCATTAAATCGCCCAATCTCACCACCAAGCGCCCATCGCTTTCGGGTTGTACTGGTAACTCAATGGTATCTGGGGAAACTTGGGCAATGGGTTTGAGTTCTGCTAACCGCACATTAGGCATTAAGGATAATAATAGTTGAGCGTTAGTCAACCCCACTGTTTGCATTCGACTAAACAACCGCCCAAATTCCGATACAGCCTGATCTGGGTGTTGAATATAAGACAACGTACCCATACCAGCATCAGCGATTTTTTCTAAAACCTTATCATTCCAATTGTCACCAAATCCCAATGTATTTAGAGTTAAATTATAGCTGGCGGCTAATTGGGCAAATTTCAAACAGCGATCGTTATCACCATGTTCATTTTCTCCATCAGTCAGTAAAAATGCTTGGGAAACTGTATCATGTTTACCCTTGGCTAACTCTTCAATTCCTAAGCGTAAACCCTCATCAATAGCAGTTCCCCCATCAGCTTTGAGTTGCATTATCTGTTTTTTAATATGTTGGCGATCTGTAATTAACTGATTGGGGACTAAAACCTTGGCACGGTGGTCAAAAACAACTACACTGAGACGATCTTCAGGAGTCAAACGATCTACTAATAAACAAGCGGCATTTTTCACAGTTTCCAGGGATTTTCCTTGCATTGAACCGCTATGATCGAGAATTAAGCATAAGTTCAATGGCACAGTCCGATCTATAGTTTCACCACTGGCAGAAACGGATATTGCTAATTGACGTTGAGTGCTGGTTTGATTTGCATCTATACCTGCATCATTAAGCGCTAGTTGTAAATTAATCTTCATAATTTCATTTCCTATCTAGTTTAGACAGATACAATTTTATAGATAACTTCAAACCGCATCCTCCATACTACGGAAAATAAGTTAATTTAGAGGCTGAGAGGATGTTTGAAAAGTATCAAAATTTATTTAGATCCCCCCAACCCCCTTAAAAAAGGGGGCTAAATTTCTTAAAGTCCCCCTTATTAAGGGGGATTTAGGGGGATCTACAGGTGTTATATACCACACAAAAAAGTTTTCAAACACCCTCTGAGAATCACTGGAATAAAAGCCTTAACTTTCCCTAAAACAGAGACTGAAATATGAACAAATAAACATGAAAATTGATATAATTTAATTATTCAAAAAGTAATTTTTCAGGGTTTCTGCTAAAGTAAAAGGAGATTCTTTAGGAAAGAAGTTTAATTTAATTCCTGTTTCTTCAGATGCTTTTAACCGAGCTTTTTCATAACAATCTGCAAATATTTCTATAAATAGAGGTTGCAAACTAGGACTATCTTCTAATAATAATTCAATACAAATACGTTGCTCTGTAATCGTACTGCGCCAGCTTTCACTACGTTTTTCAGGTTGATATTGCCATTTTAGTAAGTGCATTAATAGCACAATTAAACGGCTCTTTAACTCCCGTTTTTCACTTTTTCCCATGCTTTCAATTTCTTCTATCAGATTTGCTAAATCAATTTCTGCAAATTTCCCTGCTTTTAATTGTTTAGATATTGTTTCTATCCACAGATAAAAATCTTGGTCGTAAAGATTATAATTGGTAATGACTGTTGGTTGATGTGTTGTCATAATGATTTCTAACCTCCTGCAATAATCTTATCAGTAAATCATTCTATTGTTTCTCTTTCTTCATAATTCACCTTGATGCTAAAAATATCATTCCCCGGCAGAACCAGGGAACGAGGATAATAATGGTTTTTGTTGTTAGGAAATATTCGCCATATATTTAACTAAATCATCTATTTGCGAAAAATCTAATAATTCTTCGGCTAAATCTTCCAGTTGAGTTAATCCCAAATTAGGAAGTTGCTGTTCTATTCTGGCTGGAATATTCCCAAAGCGGCGTTTTAACTGACGGAGAATCAATTCTAGTGCTTCTCTTCTTTTGCCTTTTTGCTCACCTTTTTGCAGAATATCCTGATAAACCCAAGATTCTTCCATAATGTCCTCCTGAAACAGTTGATTAAGTAGATTTCTATTAAATCTTAACCCGGCTAAAAGCTGTGTACAAACGGAAATATTATCTCGTGCTTTCTTGGATTCAATTGTATTTACAGCAGCAGCAACTTGGGTTAAAAGATTTTCGGGTGAGTCGCTTTTTGCTAAAGTTGCTAATGGTAATAGTGCGGGGTTAGCCAGTAGTGACGCTGCTTCCTCTTCCCACATCCGTATAACTCTATATTTGTGGATGGTGTTTGTGTCTACATATTGACTATTAAACACCATTTCGGAAGTTGTGGCTTGCAGAAAAATCACGACTTGCTCAATTTCACAGCAATATTGACGTTTTAAGCGAGTGTAGTAGTCAAGCATCCGAAAATCAAGGGGTGTTTTCGATTTCGGTGTAGTTTGGAACTCTAAATGTAAGATTTTATTACCGACTTTGAGGAAAATCACCGCATCAGCGCGTATGGGTTCAAGATGAAGTTCGGTTTTCAAGATTTCCACCTCTGATACTTCACCAGCTAGTAACCATCTGGCAAAATCTTGAGGATAGGTTTCCGCTAGGTACTTACAAGTGTTATCGTAGGACAAGTTATTTTTTTCCTTGAATCTGGTAATTGTTATTTACCAGATTCTTACATATATACCGATAAACCACCTAACGCAAAAATCTCTCAAACCCTTATTCCTCTGTGTCCTCTGCGCCTCCGTGGTTCGTTAATCAGGATAATTTATTTCTTGGAAGTCCCTCTAAATCTTTTCTAACTCGAAAGCGATGTTCAGTAACAGAACTATACCAACTTCCTTTCATCATTTCGGGAGCATCAGCTTGAACGGTCAATTTGAGTAAGTGAGCAATTAAGATGGTTAAATTACTCAAAAATGAGCGTTTTTCTGATTTTCCTATATCTTCTAATTCTAAAAGCAAATGTTCCCAATCAATATCATTAAAATTTTGTTGTTTGATTTTTTTAATGATAGTTTCTCGCCAAACATTAAAATCTCGTTCATAGAGTTGATTGTTCATAATCCTCCTGCAAAAGTTAACTCTTATTTTAATTTAGTTAGGACTTACGCACAAGTTACGGAATAAACGAACCACAGAGGCACAGAGAACACAGAGAAATAAGAGTTTGATAGGTTTTTTGCGTAAGTCCTATTAGTTTAAAAATATTTACCCGGATTATAAAAAGCCAAATTTAATAAAATTTAACCAAAACTGGGAATAATACCCACAAATAAGTATAAAATCTAATAGACAATCTCTTGCTGACGCGATTATGCCGAAAGACTACTCCGGTCAAAATCTCCGAGGATGCTCTTTTAAAGGTCAAAACCTGACAGGAGCTAATTTTAGCAAAGCCGATATTAGAGGAGCAAATTTTACCAATGCTATCCTTAAAGGTGCTGACTTTACTGGTGCTAAAGCTGGACTACAGAAGCGTTGGGTAATAATTGGTTTTTTAATCGTTGGGTTGCCGCTTTTAGCTCTAGCATTTACTTCCTCAATCAGTATTGGTCTATCAGTAGCAAATATTTTTGACACAAAACACACTGGAAATATATTGATGGGAGCAGTTTCCCTAGTTTTTGTATTAGTTTTTTGTGTTGTTGCTATTCGTAAAGGTTTTACAGCAGGTTTAGAAGTTCTAGCCATTCTTTTTGTTGTTGCATCTTTTTTAGTTATTATAACTGTGATTGCCTTTCCTAAAGCCTTTACTGTAATTAAAACATCACCTCAAGGTTTAGTAGTGGTCTTTGCTTTATTCATTGCTTTTTCTTTCATGTTATTTAGTATTTTTATTGCGTGGAGGATTGAAGGTAGATATGATAAAGACAGTTGGATAAACTTATATATTACAAAATTAGTTACTTTGAAAAGTACAAGTTTTCATAGTGCTAACTTAATTAATGCTGATTTTACTGGTGCAATTCTCAAAAATACAGACTTCAGCAAAGCAAATATAAGACGTACTCGTTTTTATAAAGCTAAACAACTGAACCTTGCTAGAGTAGACGATACCATATTAGCTAATCCTGCTGTCCTCAATTTATTGGTTAGCTGTAATGGTAGGGGAAAATCCTATGCCGGTGCTAACCTAAGAGGTGCTAATCTTAAAGATGCTGACTTAAGCAATGCTAATCTTAAAGGCGCTGATATTATTGTAGCCACTTTTGAAGCAGCTTGTTTAGAAGGTGCAAATCTGACTTTAACTCAAGCTGTGTATGCTGATTTTACTAATGCTCAAATGACTGGTGCTTGTATCGAATCATGGAATATTGACAGTTCAACCAAGTTAAACAACATTGATTGTCGCTTTGTCTATCTTTTAGAATATCCCAAGTGGGCAACAGATGACCTCGAACGCCGTCCTAGTAGTGGGGAATTTCAACCAGGAGAATTTACTAAATTATTTGAAGAAGTTTTAAATACTGTTGATTTAATTTTCCGCGACGGTATTAACTGGCAAGCTTTTGTTACTGCTTTCAAAAAAGTGCAAGTTGAAAATGGAGATACAGAATTAGCTATCCAGAGTATTGAAAATAAAGGTGATGGGGTAGTTGTTGTTAAAGTTGCCGTTCCTGATAATGCTGATAAAGAAAAGATTCACCGCGATTTTACTCAAGATTATCAATTAGCATTAGCAGCAGTGGAAGAAAAATATAAAGCAGAATTACAAGCTAAAGATAATGAAATAGTTATTTATCGCCAACAAAGTTCAGAGATGACAGAAATTGTTAAACTATTAGCTAATAAACCTATCAATGTTCAAGTTGACAACAAAGTGGAGAATAAAAACATGACTAACGATTCTAGCCGTAAAGTTGAAATTGGCAGTATCGGCGGAGATTTTAACGCCAGTGGACAAGCTTTGAATCTAGGTGAAATCAGTGGTACAGTCACAAATACCATTAATGAATTACCATCTGCACCTGAACCCGATAAACCAGGAATTAAGGAATTATTGACACAATTAAAAGCAGCAATTGAAGCTGATACTGATTTAAAACCTAAAGACAAAGAAAAGGCACTAAAACAAGTCAAAGCTTTAGCAGAAGCCGCCCAAAATCCTCAAGAAAAACAGGATTTAGCAGATACAGCAATCACGGAACAATTGCTAATTTACCAACTGCGGCAAAATTAGTTGAAGAATGTGGTAAGTTATTACCGCTAATTGCTGGTTTTTTAGGTTTAGCTTAGAAACCCATTTTTTAGCCCAGATGATCGATTATATAGTTTAGCTTACACACAAACAAAGCGGCTATACAAACAAAGTCCAGGCGATTATAAATCGCGGCTATACAAACAAAGTCCGCCTACGCGGACTAAGAGAAATTTAACACACGAAGGTGGGTTTTGTCTGTGTAGATGCGGTTTCTAACCGCCTTGTTCTGAAAATATCGTTAAGATGGGAGGTAGAACCTCCCGGAAAGCATTCCCAGTCTCCGACTGGGAACGAGGGAAAAGCATTCCCAGTCGGAGACTGGGAACGAGGGAAAAGGAGTTCTCAGCAACTTACCAAATGCCGCAAAATTGGTTGAAGAATGTAGTAAATTATTACCTCTAATTGCTAGTATTTTCTAGCCCAGGCGAATAGAATATGGCTTGGCTTCGCCACGCCAAGGGCGAACGCGGCTACACAACCAAAGTCTAAGAGAAATTTAACCCACGCAGGTGGGTTTCGTCTGTGTAGACGCGGTTTCTAACCGCCCCCTTTCTAAAAATACCGTTAAAATGGGAAGTTTTACAATCTCCTGCAAATTTATCTGGAGAAGATGTATTGCCAGAATTTTTTAGATTTACAACTTTCCCTCACATATCTGGGAATTTAAAATTGGTGGATATCAAGTATTAGATAAATGGTTGAAAGATAGAAAAAATTCTAAGAGAGAATTATCTACTGAGGAAATTGACTAGTATCAAAAAATTGTCATTGCTTTAACAGAAACTTTACGAATAATGCAGGAAATTGATATAATTGTTCCAGGTTTTCCCATAAGTAGGTGAACACAATAAAACCAAACTGTGTAAAGAAATGTAAAATCGCCCAAACCCTCTTCACTCTTGCCTCTTGCCTCTTGCCTTTTGCCTTGCCATAACGACAATTTTCAACGCTCACCTACTTAGAGTAAAAACTGGTAATATTAACCAATATTAATTTCCTATTTACATTGAAAACCCAAAATGTCTCCTATTTACCTCTCTCTCCTCATGGTGCAAAAATAATATTAGGAAACAATATTACACCAGAACAATTAGTAGTTCCCCTTGCACCCACTCCTACAACAATGTTTGGACCCCGTGCAGCTTGTTTATTATCACCAACAGGACCATTATGGGTATCAGATACAGGACATCATCGTTTATTAGGGTGGCAAAATTTACCCACAAAAGATCATCAACCCGCGGACTGGGTAATAGGACAAACTGACTTTTTTCATGAAGGACAAAATGCTAAGGGTACACCAGGAAAATCTACACTTAGTGTCCCTACAGGTATTTGTAAATGTGGTAATGGTTTAGCTGTTGCCGATGCTTGGAATCACCGCATTTTAATCTGGTACAATATACCAGAAGATAGTCATGTTCCCGCAGATTTGGTATTAGGACAAACTAACTTTATTGATAATGAACCAAATCGAGGTAATCAACAACCTGCGGCTAATACGTTACATTGGCCTTATGGTATTTTTTATCATCAAGGTAAGTTATTTGTAGCTGATACCGGAAATCGTCGGTTATTAATTTGGAATCAATTACCCACAGAAAATGGACAACCTGCGGATATAGTTTTGGGACAACCGGATATGATATCACGCAATGAAAATGGGGGTGGTTCTCCCACTGCCGCCAGTATGCGTTGGTGTCATGATATCACCCTTTGGGATGATAATTTAGTTGTTGCTGATGCAGGTAATAACCGGGTAATGATTTGGGAAGGAACACCAACAGAAAATAATGCCCCTTGTGCGGTGGTTTTAGGACAAAAAAACTTCAATTTTGTGGAATTAAATCAAGGTGTTTATTTCCCCATTGCAAGTAGTTTAAGTATGCCCTATGGGGTAGATGTTGCGGGGGATTGGTTAATAGTTGCTGATACAGCTAATTCCCGGTTGCTAGGATGGAAGAAACAAGCATCTATTTTATTATTGCAGGGTGCGATCGCTGATGGTGTGATGGGACAAGATAACTTTACAAATAAAAGCGAAAATCGGAATTTTGGACTACCAACAAGACAAAGTTTAAATTGGTGTTATGGAATTAAGGTTTGTGGGGAAACTGCGGTGGTTGCTGATTCTGGGAATAATCGCGTTTTGATTTGCAAGTTTTGATTATTTCACGCAGAGACGCAGAGGCGCAGAGGAGGAAGGATGAGAATAGAGGAAATTCGGGTTTGTGGGACTGTGCAAGGTGTGGGTTTTCGTCCTACTGTGTATCGTTTGGCGAAGGTTTTTGGGTTAAAGGGTGATGTTTGTAATGATGGGAAAGGGGTGTTAATTCGTGTTTCTGGTGGTGAGGAAGAAATAACGGAGTTTGTCAATAAGTTATATCAAGAATGTCCTCCTTTGGCAAGAATTAATGAGGTGATTAGAAGTCCATATTTGGGGGAGTTTGATTTTGATAATTTTGTGATTTCTCGCAGTGTTAATAGTGTTGTGAAAACAGAAATTTCTCCTGACGCTGCTATTTGTCCCCAATGTCAAAAGGATATTTTTGATCCTTTTAGTCGTTATTTTCGTTATCCTTTTACTAATTGTACTCATTGTGGTCCAAGGTTGAGTATTATTCGCGCTATTCCCTACGATAGAA
Organism: Anabaena sp. 54; assembly: GCF_017355725.1. Classification (NCBI taxonomy): domain Bacteria; kingdom Bacillati; phylum Cyanobacteriota; class Cyanophyceae; order Nostocales; family Nostocaceae; genus Anabaena; species Anabaena sp. 54. The sequence continues at coordinate 374,047 of NZ_JAAVWA010000001.1, read as the reverse complement.
ATAATACTAGCATGGTGAATTTTCCAATGTGCCAGGAATGTGAAAAGGAATATCAAGATGTAGAAAATCGTCGGTTTCATGCCCAACCTGTGGCTTGTTTTGTATGTGGACCTCGTGCATGGTTAGAAAGGACTGACGATAAACCTGTGATTTCTGATATGTTTTCCATGTTGGATGATGTGGATGCTGTTTGTACGTTATTACAAAAGGGTGAAATTGTTGCTATTAAAGGTTTAGGTGGTTTCCATTTAGCTTGCGATGCCACTTTAGAAAATGCAGTTTTAAAACTCAGAAATCGTAAAATTCGTTATCATAAACCTTTGGCTTTAATGGCAAGAGATATTAATATTATTTCTGAATATTGCTATGTTAATGATTTAGAAAAGGAATTATTAACAAGTTCTGCTGCACCAATAGTTTTATTAAATATTAAAGATCAGAGTAAATTAGCACCTTCTATAGCCCCAGGGCAAAATACTCTTGGTTTTATGCTACCTTATACACCGTTACATCATTTAATTCTCAGAAGAATGAAAGTACCAATAGTCTTAACTAGCGGTAATATTTCTGATCAACCACAATGTATAGATAATGAAGATGTAAAAGATAAATTATCCAAAATAGCTGATTATTTTCTTTTACATAATCGTGATATTGTTAATAGAGTAGATGATTCTGTAGTGCGAGTTATTAATAATCAAATTCAAACCCTCAGACGCGCTAGAGGATATGCACCAGCACCAATTCTTTTACCTCCAGGTTTTAAAAATATACCGCCTATTTTAGCAATGGGTAGTGAGTTAAAAAACACCTTTTGCTTATTACAAGAAAGTGAGGCGATTTTATCACAACATTTAGGAGATTTAGAAAATGCGGCTGCTTTTAATGCTTATCAAGAAACATTGAATTTATATCTGAATTTATTTCAACATCAACCAGAGATAATTGCTATTGATAAACATCCAGAGTATTTATCTTCTAAACTTGGCAAAGAACTAGCAGAAAGTAATAACATTAAATTAGAAGAAATTCAACATCATCATGCCCATATAGCTGCCTGTATGGCAGAAAATCAAATTTCCTTAGATACAAAACCCATTTTAGGAATAGCTTTTGATGGGTTAGGATATGGTGAAGATGGTACACTGTGGGGAGGAGAATTTTTACTAGCAGATTATTGTAACTCTCAAAGATTAGCTACATTTACACCAATGGCAATGATAGGAGGAAAACAGGCAATTTATCAACCTTGGAGAAATACATACTCTCAATTAATTAATGCTTTTACTTGGGAAGAAATCAAAGAAAAGTACAGTGATTTAGAAATCATCAAATTTTTAGAAACTAACAACCCAAAACTACTCAACCAAATCATAGAAAAAGGTATTAATTCACCCTTAACATCATCAGTAGGCAGATTATTTGATGCAGTTGCAGCCGCAATAGGTATTTGTCGAGAACAATGTAGTTATGAAGGACAAGCAGCAATAGAAATGGAAACAATAGCTGATGTCAATATTTTAAACAATGATGAAGAAATTCTAAATTATTCCTTTAAATTTAAAAAATCAGATAATATTTATTATATAAATACATCTCCAACATGGCGAGAAATCCTCAATGATATTAAACAGCACATATCCTCATCAAAAATAGCTGCAAAATTTCATAAAAGTTTAGCTATTACTGTTGTAACAATGGTTCAACAAATTAGACAAGAACACGAATTTCACCAAGTAGCATTAACAGGAGGAGTATTTCAAAATCGAATTTTATTACAACAGGTAAAAAAGCGATTAGAAAAATTAGAAATTAACGTATTAACTCACAGTATATTACCGACAAATGATGGCAGTTTATCATTAGGACAAAGTGTAATTACAGCCGCTAAATACTTAAAAGAAATAACATAAAAACCTCTGTTGTCTCCGCGCCTCTGCGTGAGATAAATCTTAAAAAAGGAAAACTAAAATGTGTTTAGGAATACCCGGACAAATAACAGAAATAACCAACCGCGAACATAAACTAGCTATGGTTAATATTGGAGGAGTCAAAAGACAAATAAATATAGCCTGTATAGTTGACGAACAACACCCACCAGAAAAATGTATAGGAGATTGGGTATTAGTTCACGTCGGTTTTGCCATGAACAGAATCAACGAACAAGAAGCCGCAGAAACATTACAATTATTGCAAGAAATAGCCGCCTTGCACTAAAGTACAAGGCTAATAGCAAAAGTCCGTTAAAACGGACTGGAAAAGCAAAATAATGACATTCTAGCTAATCAATTTATGTTTTGTGAAGTAATTAATCCAAAATCTAAAACCTAAAAAAATTTAAAATTGATATGAAATATGTAGATGAATTTCGCAACCCTGAAAAAGCCCTCGCTTTACAACAAGAAATAATCAAACTCAGCCAACAAATAGACAAACATATCAAAATAATGGAAGTATGTGGAGGACATACTCATGCTATTTTTAAATATGGAATCGAAGAAATATTACCCGATAATATAGAATTAATTCATGGTCCTGGTTGTCCAGTTTGCGTCATGCCTAAAGGGAGAATAGATGATGCGATCGCACTCTGTCAACTACCCAACATCATATTTACCACATTTGGCGACGCAATGCGAGTACCTGGTGCAAAAACCAGCTTATTGCAAGCCAAAGCCCAAGGCGCTGATATTCGCATGGTTTACTCACCATTGGATAGTCTGAAAATAGCCAAAGAAAACCCCAATAAAGAAATAGTTTTCTTTGGTTTAGGCTTTGAAACCACCGCCCCTAGTACCGCACTTACCATACTTCAAGCAGCCGCAGAAAATATCACTAATTTTAGTATGTTTTCTAATCATGTATTAGTAATTCCCGCCTTGCAAGCATTATTAGAAAATCCCGATTTACAACTTGATGGTTTTATTGGTCCTGGTCATGTAAGTATGGTAATAGGAACAGAACCTTATGAATTTATTACCCAACAATATCATAAACCCATCGTTATTTCTGGCTTTGAACCATTAGATATATTCCAATCAATTTGGATGTTATTAAAACAAATAGTAGAAAATCGTTGTCAAGTTGAAAATCAATATAATCGTTTAGTAGAACCTAGGGGAAATCAAAACGCATTAATAGCCATGAATCAAGTTTTTACAGTCCGTGAAAAATTTGCATGGCGAGGTTTAGGAGAAATCCCCAATTCCGGTTTTAAAATTCGTGCAGAATATGCCCAATTTGATGCTGAAGTTAAATTTACCATTCCTAATTTAAAAGTAGCAGATCATAAAGCTTGTCAGTGTGGAGAAATTCTGAAAGGAGTTTTAAAACCTTGGCAATGTCAAGTATTTGGAACAGCTTGCACACCAGAAACACCCATAGGGACTTGTATGGTTTCTTCCGAAGGTGCTTGTGCAGCATATTACAAATATGGGCGACTTTCCACTATGGCTAAAAGAGATAAATCAGGTGTATCTCCACAATCGCTATCAGTCTAAATTGCACAATTTGAGGAAAATTATATGCCTTTTGTCACTGTTCAAATTGGTAAAGGTCACTCCATAGAAAAAAAGCGAAAATTAGTTAAAGCTGTAACTGATGCTTTAGTTTCTGCTTTAGGAACAAAACCCGAATGGATAACCGTACATATTGACGAATTTGAACGGGAAGATTGGGCAGTTGGTGGGGTTTTACATTACGATAAACACAATGGTAGACATGAAGAGACAGGTAGGTAATTAATTAACGATGACAGGCAAGATGCCTGTCCCACAAGAAAAAAATATAATTACAAAGCAATTTTAAAATGCCAATTAACCCTAATCAAAATTCACTCTTTCAAAAAATCGAACAAGTCCGTCGTCGTCAAGGAAAAGTAAGAGATACTCATATTAATTTATCTCATGGTAGTGGTGGTAAAGCCATGAGAGATTTAATAGATGATATATTTGTAAAAAGTTTTGATAATCCCATACTTGCCCAATTAGAAGACCAAGCCACATTTGATTTAGCCAGTCTTTCTCAACATGGAAAGCGACTAGCATTTACCACAGATTCTTATGTAGTAGACCCCTTGTTTTTCCCTGGTTCAGACATAGGAGAACTAGCAATAAATGGCACAATTAATGATTTAGCCGTGAGTGGTGCAAAACCTTTATATCTCACCTGTAGCGTCATTTTAGAAGAAGGTTTACCAGTAGAAACATTACGCCGTGTAGTTGCCAGTATGCAGAAAGCAGCCCAAAAAGCTGGAGTGCAAATAGTGACAGGAGACACCAAAGTTGTTAATCGTGGTTGTGCTGATAAATTATTTATAAATACTGCTGGTATTGGTATAATTCCCCCAGGAATTAATATTTCTCCTCACAACATTCAACCGGGAGACGTGGTAATTATTAATGGAGAAATAGGAAATCATGGTGCAGCAATATTAATTGCTAGAGGAGAATTAGCATTAGAAACAGATATAGAAAGTGATTGTCAACCATTACATGAATTAGTCGCCGAAATCATCAAAGTTTGTCCTCAAATTCACGCCATGCGAGACGCAACCAGAGGAGGTTTAGCCACAGTATTAAATGAATTTGCCCTCACCGCAAACGTAGGCATACGCATTAATGAAAACGCAATTCCTATTCGAGAAGAAGTAAATGGAGTCTGTGAAATACTCGGTTTAGAACCCTTGTATTTAGCCAACGAAGGAAAATTAGTCATAATTGCACCAGCAGAAAAAGCCGATTTAATATTAGAAACAATGCGAAATCATCCCACAGGAAAAGACGCATCTATTATTGGTGAAGTTATTACTAACCCATCAGGAATAGTATTATTAAAAACTGCTTTTGGTGCAGAAAGAATAATAGATATGCTAGTAGGTGATCAACTTCCCAGAATTTGTTAAATACCTCATTCTTCCTCCCTCTGTGTCCTCTGTGGTTCGTTTAAAAAAAAGTATATGCACGAACTAGGAATAACCCAAAACATCATCGCTATAGTTAGCGAAAACGCCCAAAACAAAAAAGTCCAAAGAGTATTATTAGAAATTGGCAAATTATCAGCTATTATGCCAGATGCAATTAAATTTTGTTTCGATATTTGTTCCCAAGGTACAATAGTTGAAGGGGCAATATTAGAAATATTAGAAATACCCGGAATGGCTAAATGTCGTCAATGTAGTACAATCTTTCCGATAGATAAACCTTTTGGAATTTGTCAATGTGGTAGTGTGCAATTAGATATCATAGCTGGTGAAGAATTAAAAATAAAAGCAATTGAAGTGGAGGAATTATGTGTGTAACCTGCGGCTGTTCTGATGATAATCAAATGACAATTACAAATATGGAAAATGCAGATCATCATACTCATACTTTACCAGATGGAACTGTAATTACTCATTCTCATCACCATGAAGAAACGCCCCAAATTCACGCTAAAATTCATAATACAACGATATCTTTAGAACAAGAAATTTTAGGTAAAAACAACTTATTAGCTGCCCAAAATCGCGGCTGGTTTAAAGGTCGAAATATTCTGGCTTTGAATTTAATGAGTTCTCCCGGTGCAGGAAAAACTACATTATTAACTCGGACTATTAATGATTTAAAAGATAAATTATCTATTAGCGTGATTGAAGGTGATCAAGAAACAACTAATGATGCGGAAAAGATTAAACAAACAGGTTGTAAAGTCGTACAAATTAACACGGGTACAGGCTGTCATTTAGACGCATCAATGATAGAAAGAGGGTTGCAAGAACTAAATCCACCGTTAAATTCTGTGGTGATGATTGAAAATGTCGGAAATTTGGTTTGTCCGGCTTTATTTGACTTGGGAGAAGCTGCTAAGGTGGTAATTTTATCAGTGACAGAAGGGGAAGATAAACCTATTAAATATCCCCATATTTTCCGCAATAGTGAAATTATGATTCTTACGAAAATTGATTTACTTCCCTATTTACAATTTGATGTTCAACGCTGTATTGAATATGCAAAACAGGTTAACCCAAAAATACAAATTTTCCAAGTTTCTGCTACTACTGGGGAAGGGTTGGCAGGTTTATATGGTTGGTTATCTCAACAGGTGAATAATTCTGCTAATTTAATTTCTCTATAAATTAATGTGCTTTGTGTTGAGTTTAATATTTTTTTACTAACCACAGAGGCACAGAGGACACAGAGAAAATAAAAAATGCTTAATTCATGTTTATATTACACTATTTTCGTAGGGTGGGCATTGCCCACTCTAATAAAATTAGCTTTATTTTTGAAAAATAGTTAATAATACAAACCCCAATAAATTATAGTGACCTACACAAGTTAATCCAGCATTATTACCCATTTCTTCTCTTTGTTTTTTGCTGTAAAACCGAATTCCTGTAGGAGAGTGGGGCGTAATTTGACATGGTGATGAGTTATTAAAAGTAATATCCACTAAATAAAATTTACCACCAGGAGAAAGTACCCTTGCTACTTCATTTAAAACCTGTTCTGGTTGGGGATAATGCAAAAAGCTGATGGTATTAAAAACCGCATCAAATTGTCCCTCAGCAAAAGGGAGATTTTCCGCATTACCTTCAAGATAAATTAATCGTGGACGGTGGCGGTTATTTTGTCTAGCTATCCGCAACATTTGCGGAGATAAATCTAAACCTGTGGCTGTAATTTCTGGAAATTGAGTTGCTAATCTATCTAATAAGCGTCCAGTACCACAACCTAAATCTAGAATATTTGCATGAGGTAACAATTCAACTTTTGTAATTAATCTTTGGTGAATAGCTTGATAAATAAAAGAAGGAAATGTCCAATCATAACTATTTGCCCAACGGTCAAATAATTCTTTTTTATTATTTACAAAATTGCTAATCATGGCTGGTATGTTGTATTTATTTTATTATAACAAGATAGATCCCCGACTTCTTGAAGAAGTCGGGGATCTGGTGATTTTAGTGATTAAAATATAATTTAGGACTTACAACCAATCTCGATAGGCTGAAATTTCAGTTACTCCAATTTCAAAAGGTGATCCTTTTCCAAAAGGAGGATAAACGCGAATTTTGGCATTTTTAGTAAATCTTTCCAGTCTATTTCCCAATTGGGGAATATTGCTGACTATATGCCAATAAGCAACTATATCGGGACAGTCTACAATTAACATCAAAGTAGTGTTATTTGTGGTCATGTACCACTGACAATTAGATAGTAATACTTGGGTAATGCGATCGCACGCATAGAAGAAGCATCTACCAATAGATTGTTCCAACTCCAAATGGAGGATACCATCCTCTTTTGTTACCTTTATAGGAGGTAAATCATCGGGAGGAAGCAAAGAAAGTTTAGACATAATTCCGCACCTCTTGATTGTAGCGTTGCAAACTTTCTCGATTTTTTTGCAAAGAAAAAGATGAGGGTTTTAACGCTAGTGTGCTGAGATTTAATTCGTCCTGAAATTTCTTGATTTTGTCACGACAACCATTAACATCACCGATAATTGAATTCTCAATCAAATAGTCTTCATCGAAACAAATATTTGTCCGATCAAATGCTGGTTGTTGAGGACTTTTCTGCATTACTTGAGTCGAGTTAGCCGTCATTTCTTTGCTGAAGTGGCGAATAAAAGGCAATGCTTCATTTACCGCTTCATCATGGGTTTTACCCACAAAAAAGAACCGCGCTAACAGGAACTTTTCTGCACCACTGGAATTAAATTCCCGATACTTATTGACTGTCTTCCGCAATCTTTCTAGAGAAAAAGGTGGACCACCCATTAAACCGAAGGAATTTTTAGCAGCAAATTCAATTGCATCATTGTCACCACTAGCAACATAGATGGGAATTGGTTTTTGCAATGGTTGGGGATGAATTGTGAGATTTTCACATTGATAATATTCGCCATTAAATGATACATTAGTCTCATATAACAGCTTTTGAATCAATGCTACTGACTCTAACATTCTGGTGCGAGATTCCTGGGTTGTCACCCCAAAATGTTTATTTTGCTGTGGAAATGGTCCACCTTTCGCTACCCCAAAAGCCAGCCTCCCACTACAAAGATTATCCAAAGTGGCGATATCTTCAGCCACCCGGATTGGCTGATGAAATGGCAATAATACAGCGGCAGTTCCTAGACGAATTTGTGAAGTTACACCCGCCAAATGTGCCAATAACAGCAGAATTGAAGGACTAAGATTGAACTCATTAAAATGATGTTCCGTTACCCAAGCCTCTTCAAAACCTAAACTTTCAGCCTCTTTTACCAATAAAACTTGCTCAAAGATAGTCCGTCTAGCATCTAGGTGATGATTTTCGTAATTGCAGAAAAGTCCTGTTTTCATTGTTGACCAAATATTAGATTAGGCTGCGACTAATTGCAACTCCAACCATAATCGAGGTTCGGACTGCTTTAACTTCGACATAGGGTCACGTAGCAATCGTTTAGCATTCAGACAAACTACTTGAATTAACCCCATATTTTCGGCTAATTCTCTGAGGATTTCTTTTTTGGATTGGATACAGGGCATTATGTCTTCTCGACAATAAATTCCTATATATTGAAACCGTTTTGCAGGTCGTCCCCAAAAACAAGTAATAACTTTCACATGACAGCCTTCTAAGAGTTCTCCCACGGCTGGGTAATAGTCATTTACGACTCTAAGAAATTCTTGGGCTAGGATGTCTTCAGTAATCATCTGACTGATTCTTCTGTAGCTTCCATAACTCTATTAATTATAACATATAATTGTTATTTAAACCTGACAAACTAAATAAAATCAATAAGATCCCCGACTTCTTTAAGAAGTCGGGGATCTGAAACTTTCAACTATCGAGAATTGCGTTCTGCTACTAAAACATCAGCAATGATATCTGGTAGACTTTTCAAATCGGTATATCCTTCTGAACCAGAAATTGGGGAAATAAAAGTATAGTTAGGATCACAAACTCCTGTGTCATAAACCTGCATAACCCATCTATCAGGTAATCCCTCTACACCCAATTCTACAATGTACCAACTCTCACCCATTAACCGAGAATTAATCACTGTAAACCAATCTCTATAATCATCAGCAATATTCCAATCTGCCAAAAGAAATTCCAATGATATTTTTCCGGCATCAGTTGCAGTCAATAACATTATTACTCCTGAGTGACAACTTGATTAGAAACTTCAGGATATAAACCTAATTCCTTTGCTAATTGTTTAGCAACAAAAAATAGAAATTGCGCTCCATCTTGATTACCTTGATGAGCAAACATTGTGGCTACTTGTAACATTGCTTGAACTAAACCAGAATCAATTAATTCAGGTTGTGCTTCCAAAACTTCTGGTTCTTGACCATTAGGACATTGGAGAAGTTCATCAATTAAATTAAAATACTGTGTTTGGCGTTCGTCTGTCATGATAATTTAGTTTAAGTAGGTTAGCATTGAAAATTGTCGTTGGGGCAAGGGAACAGGGAACAGGGAACAGGAAGAGGGTTTGGGCGATTTTACTTTTCGTTACATATTTCGGTTTTTTTCCGTTCACCTACTTATGGTGAATGATTAATTTGAAAAATTACTGTTCGATGCTTTGTTGCCACATTCTTTCCAACATGGCAATGTGTTCTTTTAATACAGCAGCACGGTAGACAAGATATCTGTCATAAGCGATAATTCCTATACCAATACAAATCGGTGTTACTAAAAATAACCATTGCAAAATTGTTGCTAATTTATATTTTTTTGCCGCAATTTGGATTTGATGTAGAAAATTATTTTCAGATAATTTAACCTTGACTAAAGATGGCTGAGTGTTGATAATTTTTGTTTGGGGAACTAATTGAGAAGATGCTATATTTATTTTCGGCAATTCACAGGATAAATTCTGTGTTTTAACGAACTCTCTATGTTGTCCCCAAACTATAGCAAATACTACTACCCCTGGAGAAATTAATGCTAAAGTTACCAAACTTACGGTAAGCACATTTAAAAGTTTGACTTTCATGTTTTCTCCATTACCAGGTATCAACTACCTAGAAAGAAAATTTCTATTAGTAGGTTTATTTTTTGCACCTTTTTTATTCAAAATATGCTTATCAAAATCTCCTCAAAACAAAATTCTTTCCTTTTATATTGAGTAATACAGACAGGATTGAGATAACTTTTGAGAAATATAGGAGTTAAGAAGTCCCCCCTGATTCGTCAGACTTGCATCTTAGGAACTTCGGGGGGTAGAGGGGAATCTCTGCGTAAATCCTATATCGTTTATATCAGTTGCCCTTTTAGTCCTAACTTTAAGTGAGTTGAATTAATATTATTAAGATGATTACGATAATACTCATAGTCTGTCATCCTGACTGTGCAAGCATTAAAAAAAATATTTGGTGTGGGGGTGCTAGTATTTTTTGAGTGGGGTACTAGCATTTTTGAGGGAGGGGACGGGGTATTTTGTACTCAAAGCCAAACTAATATCGGCTATTGGTTTGAGATATTTATTAGGGAAGATTCACAAGTACAAACTGTACTCAAATGACAGCATCTCATGACAAGGCTAGACCTAAGATATCTTGAATAAGTCAGAAACAAAATTAAGATATTCTAAGGAAGGTAGAACAGTATTATTTTCAACAATCAATACCTTCACCATTTTTGTAGGTTGGGTTAAGCGACAGCGCAACCCAACACTCATGTTGGGTTTCATGCTATTGCTCCGCAACGCTCACGCGAACAACCCAACCTACGAATCAAGACTTTTTTCAATTTGGCGAAGGTATTAACAATTAGGAATATTTTCTTGTGGGAATAGACAGAAATTATGGTAAAATGGGTATGGCTAATATAAAGAACTAATCAGATAAATATGTAACCGAAATAGATTAATATATAAATTTTAGGAGTTTAGGAGTTAAAAAATGCGAATTGCTAAAGACGTAACAGAACTTATTGGAAAAACGCCATTAATTCAGTTAAATAAAATTCCCCAAGCCGAGGGAGTAGTAGCTAGGATAGTCGTCAAACTAGAAAGTATGAATCCTGCGGCTTCTGTAAAAGACAGAATTGGCGTAAGTATGATCCTTTCCGCTGAATCTGAAGGTTTAATTTCACCGGGCAAAACCATTTTAGTTGAACCAACATCTGGTAATACAGGTATCGCTTTAGCAATGGTAGCAGCCGCCCGTGGCTACAAGTTAATTTTAACTATGCCAGAAACCATGAGCCAAGAAAGACGGGCTATGTTGCGGGCTTATGGTGCAAGTTTGGAATTAACACCAGGAACTCAGGGAATGCGGGGCGCAATTAACAAAGCTGAGGAAATTGTTGCCAATACTCCTAATGCCTTTATGTTACAACAATTTGCCAACCCAGCTAACCCGAAAATTCACCGAGAAACCACCGCTGAGGAAATTTGGGCGGATACTGACGGAGAAGTTGATATCTTAATTTCTGGGGTCGGAACGGGCGGCACAATTACTGGTATTGCTGAAGTAATTAAACAACGCAAACCAAGTTTTCAAGTTATTGCAGTCGAACCTAGTAACAGTCCGATTCTATCAGGTGGTAAACCCGGTTCTCACAAAATTCAAGGAATTGGTGCGGGATTTATTCCTGATGTTTTGCGTCAAGATTTAATTGATGAAATAATTCAAGTTGAGGACGCAGCAGCAATGGAATATGGACGAAGATTAGCTAGGGAGGAAGGTTTATTATCAGGAATATCTTCGGGTGCGGCTTTATCTGCTGCTATTGAAGTAGGTAAACGCCCAGAAAATGCAGGTAAATTAATAGTAATGATTCAACCTTCCTTTGGTGAACGCTATTTAAGTACCGCTATGTTTCAAGATTTAATGAGTTAAACATTTTGTAAGGTTGGGTTGACGTATCTTCCCCAACATTTACCCGGTTTACAAAAAAAACAGTGTCATTATTTCAATCTCATGTTTTTAAACATGAGTTTTTTCTGTTCCCTGTTGCTTCTTCCTCTGAAACCTTGGAGAATGGTAACATTGATGCGATCGCTAATTTTTGGCTTAAACTGTTAGGGTGGTGGTAATGCTATTCCCGTTTTTCTAAACTCTGCGGGTAAAGGTTCATTATTAGACATCTCCGGTAAAGATTGTAGAGACTTTCCATGGAACGTCTCTACAGGGGTTTCATGTCACGCATATTTAATTTTCACCAGATGTCTATTGGTCAGCAAATTATACAAGGTCGCAGCTAAATCATAAACTGTCCAATTTGGTAAATATAATTAATATAAAGCCTCATGTTAACTATCAATCATGAGGTGGGCAATGCCCACCCTACAAATTTATAAATTCACACCATGTTTCTTAGCAATTTCTACAAGTTGCTCATATTGATGTTGTGATGCTTTAGCTAAAATTGCATCTGCTTCTTCTGGATTAGTACCATCTTTAGGAATTAAATACTTAACATAAAGAGAAACAAAATCAACCACAGCAGCTAAACCTGTTAATTCGTGTTTATCGGCTTGTTTGCCAGCAATTACGGCTACTAACCCGGCTCTAATGGGGTCAGGTCTTACTTTCATAAATTGGTCAACTAATTGCTTAGAATAATCCCCTGGTGCTAAATTCTTTAACTTACTTTGATCGGGTTTAAATTCTAATCCTGCGGCTGTTGACTGATCCAACATACACCATTCTATAAATTCTTGCAATGCAGCTTCAGGAAGTTGAGGAAGATATTGATGTAGTTCTAAATTAGACACAATTAGTTACCATTTTTAGTATTTAGTAATTCCTAATTGATAATTCTTAATCTGATAGTTAGGAATTATCAATTATTCCTTAAAATTCAGACTAACCCACTGATTTGGGAACTTTTGTACTGCACATAACAATTATATAGAACCCTGACTTATCGAAAAATAGAGAAAAGAACAGATCCCCGACTTCTCTAAGAAGTCGGGGATCTTAAGTAACATAAATTAAGCCGTTCTAAAACGAGCTAATTCTTCGCCGGTTTTCGCGTCGTGGGCGTGAACAGTACACACCAAACATGAATCAAAAGAACGGGCGACATGACCCACTTCTACGGGGTCTTTCGGGTCTTGAATAGGTGTTCCAATTAATGCTTTTTCAATTGGTCCTAATTCTCCCGCACCGTCACGGGGTCCGATATTCCAAGTACCAGGGGCGATAACTTGATAATTCTTAATTTTACCTTTTTCGATTTCTACCCAGTGACATAATGCACCTCTAGCGGCTTCCGTTGCACCCCAACCTTTACCATCTTTTTCTTCTGGTTTAATATACCAAGGATCGTTTAATTTGAACTCTCTTAAACACCGTTCGGCTTGACGATATAGTTTAACTATTTCGTGGACTCTTCCTAATTGGCGAAGATGAACACTTGCACCGCCCATTTTCTTGAATGTATCGAGAATAAATGGGTCATAATGTTGCCAAGATTCCCCATGATTTCCCCCTGCAACTAATTGACGGGCTAGGGGACCGGCTTCTAAACGTCCTAAGTCTTGGTGAAGGACTGCACTTGACCAAGAATATGCCCCATTAAAGTCTTTTTGGTTGTTATTAATTGGTGTGGTTGTGCGATCGCTTGGATGCCAATCTTCTGTACCCTCATCATACCAAGAATGGGTTAAATTCTCACGGGCAAAAGATTGATTCATCAAAGCATGAGTATCAGTGAAGCTATCATAAACACCGCTTTTCATAATCACAGCAGCGTTACGTCCTTCAATGGTGGGATGATTATATTTATCCTCATGGGGAATATAACCCCAAGTCACATATTTACCCACACCAGCACCATATCGATCTAAACCGATATCTAACCCCATGCGCCAATATAAACCCAAGTCAGATTCTCGATGTTTAACATCTTCATTTAACCACTTTTGAAAGTCTTCATAGGATTGAATTTCTTCATATCTTTCTAAAGAACAACCTAACCAAACTGGTTCTAACCAATTGGTGCGGAAATATTCCAAAATTGCCCAGGCGCGGGTAATATCCGTTAAGGTGGGGGCGCACATCACACCACCAGGCACCATATAACTGCTATGACAACAGGTGATATGCTGTAAATGTTCCTGAGTAACTTATTTTATCAGGTAATTTTGCTCAGTCAGAACATTTTATTTTCACCATTTCAGCTTTTATAAATAAGGGAATATTTAGGGAATGAGTCAGGGTAATTTTTATCCCTAACAGTTACAGCAGTTTTCTTGTATTTGAACTACTATTATTAGACCTAACCCCCAGCCTACCTCTCCCTAACCCTCTCCTAAGAGGAGAGGGAAAAAGAAAAACCTTTATTGCTGGAAGGGGGGTAAATCAAAGCCTCTCTCCTCTTAGGAGAGAGGTTTGGAGAGAGGTCGGTTTGTGGTCTATTTACCTGAAAATAGCTGTACTGTAATATCGGAAACCTATCCCCCATCTCTACATGAGGATGCAAATGCAGACTCAAGGGACTGGTTCGCAGATATGTTTGCAGACTTTGAGCCGCAGAACACCACAGACGGTAGGTATAGGGAATGGCGAAAATAAAAGCAACGGAATTACAGTATCAAGCAGTTTTTGAACAGAAGTTAGTTGAAGCTAATACTAATTTAAAAAGGGAGAGAATAAGAGTTAGTATTAAACAAACTGGCAATTCTCTCCAATTACGAGCTACCTTACCTTTAAAACCAGGAGATTACAGTTTAGGTAAGACAAAAAAGCAGTATGATATATCTTTAGGAATACCCGCAAATTTAGAGGGATTAAAAACAGCCATTGAAGAAAGTTATGAATTAGGTAAATTAATTGCTCGTCATACTTTTGAGTGGAATGAGAAATATTTAGGAATTAAATCGAGAGAGAAACAAGAGAGCAAAACAATTGGCGAATTATTAGATAAATTTGATGAAAAATATTATCAAACCCGTCAGAAAACTATCACTAGTCAAAATACTTTTGCTAACTATATATCTGTAATTAAAAGAAACTTGACTCTCACCCATTTAGCTACAAAAGAAAATTTTGAGGAAATTATTAATTCATTTCAGGGTAATAAAAAAAATGAACTAATAGCAGTAACTTCTGTTTTGATTAAAACCTTTAATTTAGGATTTCAACTTGATGTCAAACGAGATCATGTCACTCCTGCTTATCGAGAAATTCCTGAAGATGAAAAAATAATATCTGCTTTTGACCTCTTTGAAAAATTTGCCCTCAACCGCAAAAATACAAACATTAGTGATGAAATAGACACCTGGGAAATGTGGCGTTGGGTATATGGAATGTTGGCGACTTATGGATTAAGACCAAGGGAATTATTTGTCCAACCAGATATTAATTGGTGGATGTCTCCCCAAAATATAGACCATACTTGGAAAGTGAATAAAAATACCAAAACTGGATATCGAGAAGTTATTCCTTTTGTTCCTGAATGGATAGAATTATTTGATTTACATAATCCCAAACCATTAAAGATTTTAGAACAAAAGGTGGCAAAAATTGCATCTGTACAAAATATTAATTGGATGCGGAGAGATATATCCAGATGGTTTAAAAAGGTGGGAATTGAGTTTCAACCTTATGATTTACGGCATGGTTGCGCGATTCGAGCGCATCTTCAGGGAATACCAATTAAAGCCGCAGCAGATAATTTAGGTCATACTGTTGATGAACATACAAAAACCTATCAAAGATGGTTTGGTATTGAAAATAGGAAAAAAGCCTTTGGTGAGTTAATTAGTCAAAAGTCGTTAATTGAGTTGCAGAAAAATGAAATTTTGGCGCTAAGGATGGAGAATGAAAGGTTAAGGTTGGAAGCTAAAAAGTTGAATTTTTTGGAAAATGTCTAAAAATCCAGATAACTGCGAACAGCTTTACCAACAAGGTTAAACGCCAACAGTAGTGTTATCTAAAAAAAATTCTGCATAACTTGACAAAATTTACCTGTAATGCTTACTATATGATTGTAGACAAAGCGGCAGGTATCGCTTGCCGTTCAATTCAGCCGTTAAGCAAAAGCATTAAGAGTTTATGTATAATCGTTAAAAAACATGAGAGCTTGACAATGGCACAAGAAACTATAGCATCCAAGAAAGCTAGACGTATTCTCAAAGAGATTAATGCTGTTCGATCTGGTATACAAATGCCTTTCTTAGCCTATTTTGTAGGAATTCTCATCACAGTTGCATTAACTTCAGCACTAGTTTTTTCTTCTTTTACTTGGGTTTCAACTTCTGAGACTATTCAGCTTGATAATTGCCAAAATCTTACGTGTCAAAGAGGAGTTTCAAAATGAGTTCTGAGTCTGCATTGGAGATACTAAAACATTTCCCAAAAACTTCAAAATTTGAGGCTGTCCTCATGGCTACGGGTGGTGCTACTGGAATATTTGGAGGTGCAGTAGTGGCAATAGGTGGACAAAAAATAACTGAAGAGCTTGCTAAATCTGCTGCGATCTGTTCAGGTATTGGAGGGGTGGGCGGTATTTTGGTGGGGTATGTAGTTTCTAATGGAATACTTTACTTTATAGATTGTAATCGAGTGGATAACCTCAAGCAATCGACTGCTGATTTCATTAAAGAAATTAAAGGAAAAGGCGATCCTCATGCTGAAAAACTAGAAAAGCTATTGGATTGTTTTAAGACGGGCTTGCTGAATCAAGAACAATTTTGCGATAATCTGCTACCGATCATCCTCAAATACGTTGAAGCCTAACACATTATTGTAGCGGACAACACAGAGATAATCTCACCTGAGCAAAAGTGTGATCGCTGATCTTGTAAGGTGCGTTAACGGAGTGTAACGCACCTTATTACGTTTTCATCTTTGAGAAAAGCGATCGCTCAAAATCAATTATCTTGTGCTTTCTTAACTGCGATTAACTGCGATCGCTAATATTGGGAAAATGCGATCGCTCAAAATCCATTGTTTTGTGATTCTTTAACTGTGATTAACTGCGATCTCATGGGTAAGCGATCGCTCAAAATCTATTGTCTTGCGCTTCCTTAACTGTGATTAAGTGCGATCGCTAATATTGAGTTAATGCGATCGCTTAAAATCCATTTTTTTGTGCTTCCTTAACTGCGATCGCTCAATATCCAAACAAATAAATCAATAAAAATATGCGTGCAAACATTGACACTCAAAAGTTAGAACGTCTGATGCAACTCTTAGGTAGAGAAGCCCAGGGTTCAGGCTGTATCTACTTTACAGGAGGAGCTAGTGCGCTACTAATTGGATGGCGTAACTCCACAGTTGATGTTGATCTTCGTCTAGATCCTGAACCACCAGGCATTTTTCAGGCGATCGCCAAACTCAAACAAGAATTAAACATTAATATCGAATTAGCATCTCCCCAGGACTTCTTACCACCTCTTCCAGGATGGCGTGATAGAAGCGTATTCATTGGCAAACAAGGTCAAATTTCGTTTTATCACTATGATTTTACTGCCCAAGCTCTTGCTAAACTATCCAGGGGATTTGACCGTGATATTAAAGATATTGAAGCCATGTACAAACAGAAATTATTCTCTTTGAATGATTTACGGAATAGTTTTGAAGCAATTACACCGGAAATAATCAGATTTCCCTCTCTAAACCCTGATATCCTTAGAAGTAGAATTGAAAAATTTATTGAACTTTGTGAAAATAACCTGGAGGAAAATCAATCATGAATCTTAATGAATTACCTGGTGCAGAAACAATATTACCTGGACTTAATGATCTTCACAATGGTGAGTCCAATACAATAGGAGCATTATTAATTGCAATTGCCTCAACACGGTTATCTGAAGCCGGTTTAGATATCCCTAAAGATCGCCTAGCACCAGAACCAGAGTTAACTTTATATGCTAATCTCCAAGATAAACAAGAGGATGCTTACATTTACTATAATGCTTTGCTTAATCAACTAAATAGCTTTTGCAATGCTCTGGAACTAAGTTATAAATATAAACCGTCTAATTTCACTGTTTAACATCTTTGAGAAAAGCGATTCCTACGGAGTTCGCTATCGCTCAAAATCCATTGTCTTGTGCTTCGTTAACTACTATTTATTAATTGCGATAGCGTAACGCTAATATTGGGTTAGTGCGTAAGCGTTGCGCTCCGCAGGAATCGTTTTTTGCTAAACTATAATCAGAGAAACAGCAAAATTAGATTATGAACTTAGATACAATTCAACAAGATATTGCGTCTCTTCCTCCCGATGCACAACAAATCATAATCGTCCTCGTAGAAGTCCTGAAAAAACGCTACCTTCAGAATCAACAGGAATCCTCAGAAAATTCCTGGCAAGACTGGTCAGACTTTATCGGTTGCATAGAAGCTGAAACAGACCTCTCTAAAAACTATAAAAACTACTTAGACCGTGAACTTAATCAAAAATATGATCATAGTTGATACAGGCTTTTGGTTAGCTCTTGCCAATAAAAAAGATACAGTTCATATAGCCGCCAAAAAACGATTTCAAGATTTAGCTAATCAGCAATTTATTACAACCTGGTGTGTCGTCACGGAAACTTGCTATCTATTACAAAAAAGAGTAGGAGTAGATGCTCCAAAAATCTTTATTAATAAAATTTCTATAGGAAAACTACAAATCTTTGATCTCAAACAACATCATTGCCAGCGTATTGAAGAACTAATGGAAAAATATAAAGATTTACCGATGGATTTAGCCGATGCCTCTCTCGTTATTCTGGCAGAAGAATTAGGTCATGGCCAAATTTTATCGGTTGATTATCGAGATTTTAACACCTATCGCTGGAAAAATACAGAACCGTTCGATAACCTCTTTCATGAATTTTTATGATGTAATGCGATGCCTATGGCGAGGGAAGCGATCGCTCAAAATCCATTATCTTGTGCTTCCTTAACTGGGATTAACTGCAACAGAAACAACCAGCACACTAAGATTCACTGTTATTATTCAAGCAGCTTCTTGAGAATTTTTAGAGGATGGTTCAGCCAGGATTGGTTCAATATCTTGGCTTTGGTCTCTTTGAATAAATTCATCTAGTAATTGAAAAAAGTAATCAAATGCAGCTTTTTCATCAATACAGGTGAGTAAAATAATTTTATCCCAAGCGTTAACGGTATGGATAGATAAGCGGTTTTGTAGCCAAGGTTGAAAGTTTTTATGAAAATCACTTTCAGTTTCAGTATTAGTAATACCTAATTCAGAGCGAGAAAAGCGATATCCCAAAATAAACATCCGTAAATTACTGATAGATGCTGTTCCCAAATATAAGCCTGGTTTGGTTTTAATTTTTTCCAGTAAGTTAAATAATGTACTCATTGAGTTTAACTCCATTAAAAATTTTCAAAATTCTTCTATTACTTCTATTTTAAACTCATTAGATAGAGATGTAAAATCTTGAATCCAGTCATCTGGGTATAGTCCTTGTCGGGAAAGGTTGTCGAAAATTTTGCCAAAAACTTCAACACCGTAATGAACGCCATTTTCCGTAATAGTTTCAAAGCAACCTTGTTTTTCTAAGCGATTGCTCAAAATAAAGTCTTCATTATCGTATATCGTCGAAAGTCGCCAAACTTTACCAGGAATTTTACGTTGTTTTAGCCACTGTTTGAGTGTTTTGGCACATTCTTGGCAATGAAGTAATGGAAATCGAATGACAAGATTACCAATTGCTTGATGAATTTCAATAATGGCTAAATCATCCGGTAAATTATACAGAAACAGCACCTCCTAAAAAATGTTGATCTTATTTTAGTCTTGGATAAACTGCCCTTAAATGCGATCGCTCAATTGCCATTTTCTTGCGCTTCGTTAACTGTGATTAACTGCGATAGCGTAAGCGCTGACTTGTCAGTTCGCTAATATTGAGTTAATGCGATAGCGAAGCGCGACCTAGGAATCGCTTAAAATCCATTATCTTGTGCTTCCTGAACTATTATTAAATGCGATAGCGTAAGCGCTGACTTGTCAGTTCGCTAATATTGGGGAATGCGATAGCGAAGCGCGACCTAGGAATCGCTCAAAATCCATTGTTTTGTGATTCTTTAACTGTGATTAACTGCTATGAACAGTATTTCAAGCCCCTGGAAAAACCCTATCAAGGCACAGAGCAATTTGAATTACCAGTTCCTCATCATTTGTTTCCTATCCTTAACCAATATCCAAGAGTCTTAAAATCAAGGTAGTGCTATGAGCGATCAGTTTTGGAAAAAAATCAAATCTAAATATCGGTTAGGTGAACTGATTCACGGTACAGTCGAGTATCATGCAACCTTTGGGATTTTTGTTAGTTTAGATGATGAAGTAGTGAAGGGTCTTGTTCAGATTACTGATTTTGTTGATAGTGGAGATATGACTCCAGAGATGTATCCAGATATTGGTTCACCTATTGGGGCTGTTGTTGTTGGGTATACTGAAGATAATCGCCATCAAATTTGGTTGAGTGTCAAGCCCAGTGTCTTACAGAAAGCATTGGTACATCTCAAAATTCCCGCAACAAGCGATCGATCATTACCAGCAGCATAACGATCCAAAATGAACACGAACCACTAAATGCGATTGCGCTATCGCTCAAAATCCATTTTCTTGTGCTTCCTTAACTCTTATTAAATGCGATAGCGTAAGCGCTGACTTGTCAGTTCGCTAATATTGGGTTAGTGCGATAGCGTAAGCGCTGACTTGTCAGTTCGCTAATCTTGTAGTGCGATAGCGAAGCGCTCCGTAGGAATCGCTCAATTTCCATTATCTGCGATAGCGAAGCGCTGACTTGTCAGTTCGCTAATATTGGGTTAACGCGATAGCGAAGCGTTCCGCAGGAATCGCCAATCTTGTAGGGTGCGTTAATGAAATGTAACGTACCTTATTACTTTTTCATCTTCAAGAAAAGCGATTAGTCAAATAGCTACCATGTAGTGGCGTTTCAATGTCAAAGTTGGTGATAATATAGAAAAGAAAAACTCTTTAAATGTAAAATCTTGTATGACTACTCGGCTAGAAGTTGAATCAGTAATCAAGCAATTGCCAGAAAGTGAAGTTCGTGATCTGGCAAAATGGCTTCAAGAATATCTTGATGAGATGTGGGATCAGCAAATTGAGGCAGATTTAGCATCAGGGAAATTAGATCGCCTCATTGCTCAGGCAGAAAAAGATATTGCAGCCAACAACGTGAGGGATCTTGATGAAATCCTTGGCGACGACTGAGTTTTGGAAAGCGTATGCTAATTTGTCACCTGAGATGCAAGAGCAAGCGCGGAAGGCTTATCAGCTTTGGCAGGAAAACTCACTTCATCCCTCTTTGCACTTCAAAAAAGTCGGTATAAATCTTTGGTCTGCTCGTGTTAGTGGTGGATATCGAGCGTTAGCCTTGAAAAAGGGTGACGATTATTATTGGATTTGGATCGGTAATTATGATGAATATGAAAGTTTTTTAAATTAGCTCGTTGTCACAAGCCAGCGAACATACCATCGCTCAATATCCATTTTCTTGTGCTTCCTTAACTGGGATTAACTGCGATCTCATGGGTAAGCGATAGCGAAGCACTGCTGCAAGCAGTTCGCAATATTTCTACTTTATTTAGGAGTGTTACAATATCAGCGAACTGACAAGTCAGCGCTTACGCTATCGCAATTTGAAGGTTTCTTGAGAATTGAGTTGACGTTTGCCGTCTAATATGTCTAATATTGTTTGTTCTTGCTCAAAAATCCCTAAAAAATCTCGTATTTCCAAATTATAGTCTTCCATTAATGTTTGTAATAATTCTCCATCAGTTAATTTAGGGAATTGTTCATTTTTCTCTTCATAGTCATAAACTAAACATAAAATATACCTTGCGAATCTTGTTTTTAATCAGAAATTAATGAATTATAGAAATTGGTTATTCAATAGACATATCCAAAAAAGATGATAGAGACGTTACATGGAACGTCTCCGCAAGGGTTTCAAGTCAAGCATCTTTAATTTGTGGAGATATCTAATCAGCCTATATTCTTAGTCTAAAATTATGATTCAAGGATGGATACAAATAGCATTAACTCTACTCATAGTAGTAGGCATCACACCTATCTTGGGAAAATATATGGCGCGTATTTACCAAGAACAGAGGACAATTCTCGACCCCATATTTGACAAACTTGAGAGATTCATTTACCTGCTCATCGGTGTTCATAGTAAACCAGATATGACCGCTTGGCAATATGCAGCAGCCATATTTTACAGCAACTTAGTCATGGGATGTTTAATATTTTTCATCCTCATAAATCAAGCATGGCTACCTCTCAACCCCACGCAAATTGGTGGGATGACATGGGATACAGCTTTACATACAACCATATCCTTTCTCACCAACACAGATCAACAACATTATTCAGGAGAAACTTATCTCAGCTATGGTAGTCAAATTTGGGGAATTGGCTATTTAATGTTTACTTCCGCTGCTACAGGACTAACAGTAAGTATAGCATTTATTAGAGGATTAACAGGCAGACCATTAGGCAATTTTTATGTAGATTTAATTCGTTCGATTACGCGAATATTGTTACCCATGAGTATAGTAGGCGCAATATTCCTAATGATAGCGGGAGTACCAGAAACATTAGCAGGACCGGCAGTATTTCCCACCTTAGAAAATTCTAGCATTAGTCAGGCGATCGCTCGCGGACCAGTTGCCCATTTGGAAATTATCAAACAACTAGGAGAAAACGGCGGCGGATTTTTTACTATCAATTCTGCCCATCCTTATGAAAACCCCAACGGATTTTCTAACCTCATAGAAATCATCGCCATGTTGTTAATTCCCACATCCCTAATTTACACCTATGGAATATTTGCCAACAACAGCAAACAAGCCTGGTTAGTTTACAGCATGGTAGGCATAATTTTCATCATCTTTATTATCACTACCGCCATAGGAGAATATAACGGCAACCCAGCCATCAATACCATTTTAGGAAGTACACAACCGAACTTAGAAGGAAAAGAAATCAGATTTGGTTGGGCGCAATCAGCCTTATTTATAGTTGCGACAACCGCCACAATGTGTGGAGCAATTAATAGTTTAATTGATTCATTTATGCCCAACGGCGGTTTTGTTACCTTTGCCAATATGTTTCTCCAAATCATTTGGGGCGGACAAGGAACAGGAACAGCTTATTTATTTACTTACCTCATATTAACCGTCTTTGCTACAGGCTTAATGGTAGGCAGAACACCGGAATTTTTAGGAAGAAAAATCGAAAAACGCGAAGTTGTCCTGGCCAGTTTTTTGATTCTTTTAGTACATCCCATCGCCATCATGATACCAGCCGGAATCACCCTAGCTTTTCCCGACCAACTAGCAGGAATCAGTAATCCCGGTTTTCATGGTTTTGCTCAAGTGCTGTATGAATATACCTCAGCCGCAGCTAACAACGGTTCTGGACTCGAAGGTTTAGGAGACTCCCAACCATCACCTTTAGCCATAGCTATGGGAGCAAAACCCACTATTACCGCTTTATGGTGGAACCTCAGCGCCAGTTTTAGTCTTCTCGCAGGGCGTTTTGTCCCCATTACAGGCTTATTGTTACTAGCAGATAATATGTCTCGTAAACCAAGTGTACCCTTGACTACAGGGACTTTACGCACTGATACGGGATTATTTACCAGTGTCACTGCTGGAATAATTTTGATCTTGGGTGCATTGACGTTTTTTCCGGTTTTGGCTTTTGGTCCTATCGGTGAAGCATTTTGGATCGCTAAAGGATTATAAGTTAAAGTCTCACGCAAAGGCGCAAAGGCGCAAAGATAGAAAGAATAAAGATATGACAAATAATCTTCGTCTTCCTCATGGAACTCGTGACTCCCGTAAGCATACACCGAAAGCAAATATGCGGGGATTGTATCAAAGAGCTATTCGTGAGTCATTCGTCAAGCTTGACCCCCGCATTTCTGTCAAAAACCCGGTGATGTTTATTGTTTGGGTGGGGACAATAGTGGTTTTTTTAGTCACTCTTGACCCTAATTTATTTGGCACTGTTAAGGCTGATCTTAATCAACAACGACTGTTAAATGGGATAATTACTCTGATTTTATTTTCCACCGTTTTGTTTGCCAATTTTGCGGAATCTGTGGCGGAAGGAAGGGGTAAAGCCCAAGCTGATACTCTCAGAGCTACCCGTTCTGATACTATGGCTCGGAAAATTTTACCTAATGGGGTGATTGAAACCACTAACTCTACGGAATTACGTAAGGGGGATTTAGTGAAAGTCATTGCAGGTGATATGATTCCGGCTGATGGAGAAGTTACTCAAGGTATGGGTTCTGTTGATGAGTCAGCCATTACGGGAGAATCTGCCCCTGTACTTAAACAACCGGGTACGGATATTGCTAGTTCGGTTACAGGTGGTACACGCTTACTTTCCGATGAGTTGGTAATTCGCATTACTGCTGATCCCGGTCAAGGTTTTATTGATAGAATGATTTCTCTGGTAGAAGGTGCGGAACGCAGTAAAACACCTAATGAAATTGCTTTAACTGTGCTGTTAGCAGTTCTTACCCAGGTGTTTTTAATTGTGGTTTCTACTCTTCCTCCTTTTACTGGTTATATCGCTAATTTTATTAGTGTGGTATTTGGGGAAGAAGCAGGGAATAATTTACGCAATGGTGCAAGTATTGCCATTTTAATTTCTCTGTTAGTAGCTTTAATTCCTACAACTATTGGTGGTTTATTGAGTGCTATTGGTATAGCTGGCATGGATAGAGTCGCTCAATTTAATGTGATTGCTACTTCTGGGAGAGCAGTAGAAGTTTGTGGTGATATTAATACTTTAGTTTTAGATAAAACAGGAACTATTACTTTAGGCAATCGCATGGCTGATGAATTTATTCCTGTGAATAATTACTCTGTTGAAGATGTAGCCAGAATCGCCAGAATCGCAAGTCTATTTGATGAAACACCGGAAGGTAGATCAATTGTGAAGTTAGCAGAAAAATATCAGGTAGTTATAGATGTTGATGTTGATCATGCTGAAGGTGTAGAATTTTCAGCTAAAACCCGTATGAGTGGGATTAATTTAGCTGATGGTAGTGAAATTAGAAAAGGTGCGGTAGATGCAATTAAAGGTTTTGTCCGTTCTCGTGGTACTCAAGCTCCTCCAGAATTAGATGCGGCTTATGAACAGGTTTCTTTATTGGGAGGTACACCTTTAGCTGTTTGTTTAAATGACCAAATTTATGGGGTGATTTATCTCAAAGATATTGTTAAACCTGGTCTTAAAGAAAGATTTGATCAACTGCGAAGAATGGGGGTAAAAACTATTATGCTCACTGGTGATAATCGCATTACAGCTAGTGTTATTGCCAGGGAAGCAGGAGTTGATGATTTTATTGCGGAAGCTACTCCAGAAGATAAAATTAGTGTCATTCGGGCTGAACAATCTCAAGGTAAATTAGTGGCAATGACGGGAGATGGGACTAATGATGCACCTGCTTTAGCTCAAGCAAATGTGGGTGTAGCTATGAATTCGGGAACACAAGCGGCAAAGGAAGCTGCTAATATGGTGGATTTAGATTCTGATCCTACCAAATTAATTGATTTGGTGACTATTGGTAAACAGTTACTAATTACTCGTGGGGCGTTAACTACGTTTTCTATTGCTAATGACATTGCTAAATATTTCGCTATCATTCCCACTATTTTTGGTGCTGCTGGGATTGGTGCTTTAAATATTATGGGCTTAAAAAGCGCCCAATCAGCAATAGTTTCGGCTCTAATTTATAACGCTTTAATTATTCCGGCACTGATTCCTGTAGCACTCAAGGGTGTAAAGTTTCTACCTCTCACAGCAGATCAATTATTAAAACGCAATATCTTTATTTATGGTGTTGGGGGTATTATTGCGCCCTTTATTGCCATTAAATTAATTGATGTCATTCTGCCTTTAAACTAGAGGAGGTTTGAAAAGTTATTAGTTATGTATCAAGAACTTTTAGATCCCCCTAAATCCCCCTTAAAAAGGGGGACTTTGATTCTAGTTCCCCCCTTAATAAGGGGGGTTAGGGGGGATCAACAAGTGCCTAACGACGAAAAGAAATATCCCAACATCAGAAATTATGCACAAACATCAACTCCCGATTTATTTATTTTTAGGAATATGCAGTAATTTAATTATTGCCCCAATGGTTTATGCGGCTACATCTGAACATTTTTCTCGTTCACAAGCTTGGGCTTTAGGACTATTAGGAGTAGGAATTTTAAGTCTGTCTATTTATTTGTTTTTTGTAATGTTTCAACCGGAGAAATTTTAATGAGTTTTACTAGAGATGCTAACCAGGCTATTCGTGCTACTTTAATCACTTGGATAATTTGCGGCTTAATTTATCCATTGATCATGATTATTGTTGGTCAAATTGTATTTCCTGATCAAGCTAATGGTAGTTTAATTACTAATAGCCAAAAACAAGTTATTGGTTCTGATTTAATTGGGCAACCTTTCACTTCTGAACGCTATTTTAATGGTCGTCCCAGTACCACTAATTACAGTACAGCAGATCCAAGGAAGGATGAAAGTGGAGTTTTAAAGACAGGTATATCTGGCGCTAGTAATTTAGCTCCCAGCAATATAGCATTAATAGAACGGATTAAGGGAAATGATGGTTTTCAGGGTTTACAGACGGCAGGTATAAAACCTACTGCTGATTTGGTTTATACTTCTGGTTCTAGTCTTGATCCTCATATTACTCTAGCCGCAGCTAGGGCGCAAATTGCCAGAGTTGCAAAAGCTAGGGGAGTTCAAGAACAAAAACTGGAAAGTTTAATTAATCAGAATATTGATGGGCGTTTTCTTGGTATTTTTGGAGAACCTGGAGTCAATGTTTTAAAGTTAAATTTAGCTGTGGATGCTTTAAAATCTGGAGGTTAAATCAGACAAATAATGAAATCCTTTTCTCAAGTCCTCTCCAAATGAGTCATAAGTTCCCTGGTAAGATGTAAAAATCTTGTACCCTGGCAATACTAAAGCAATACCTATTCTGCTGTGAATCTTACCTGGATATTTATAAGGTTGATCATCAGGAACATCACCACCAATACGCATAAGTATTCCTGGTAGCCATAAGTATAATCTAGGAATTAATAAGTCCATGCTGTAAGCAATTTCTCTCATCGCTTCGTTTTCACTAAGAGCATTATTGCCAGAAAAGCTCAACTTGGTGTTTGTGATGTTCAACATTACGTTTTTAATCTCCAATAGAGATTTTGGGCATTGCTGAATTAGGGTATGAAATTGAAAAATCAATGATTTCAAACTCTTAGAGACTTCCAAGAAATAAATTATCCTAAGAAACGAACCACAGAGGCACAGAGTACACAGAGAGAGAATTTCTGCATCAGTTTTGGGACATTTTTTTATTTGGAAGTCTCTTACTCTCTACGACTGGAGCGCCTCTGCGTGTTCGCGCAGCGTGCCGTAGGCATAACAAAATCATACTCTTAATCAGCAACGCCAGATTTTGCTAGCAGTTTCAATCCCTAATAGAGATTATTGTAACAGGAATAGGAATCTCCACACACTACCTATAGCGGTTATTGTTCGGATGCAATCCAATTGAGGGTGGGGAAATCCCGCCCCTACTAAATACTGGATTGCGTATCTACGTTTTCGCTGTGGTGTAAGGTATTTCTCAATCCTTGGCTATTACCTGTAATGATATTAACTGGTGAGTGATGCAGTCAAGTCATAATTTTGACATAGATTGATGAGTTTTCCTTTAATGCGCGATCGCACATTCTCCGGTGAAACTACAATACAATCGGAGGAATATTGCATGATTTCCCGAATAAACCAGAATGTATTTGATACTTGTCTAATTACTCGCTTCACTTTTGATTTTTCTGGTATCCATTCAACTATTGAATCCTCTGGTTTAGTTTGATAGGCAAAAGCTAAGTTGTTTAGTAGGTGCATTTCTACATCTATTTGATCTAACTGCGATCGCCATTTACCAGCAATTTCCGTAATAGCTGCTTCGTTAATTCTATCTAAACGAAAACACCAGTTATGCTGTAGTGCTTCTATGTCATGGTTATCTAATGTTTCCTCACACCAGCAATCAAGATATAGACGTTTTTCATGGGGGGTAATCTTAGCATAGTGAACTGTATAATTTAATATTCTTTCTGTTGCATCTTGATAGGAAAGTTGAAACGGTTGTTGACGCAAAATATAGTGGTCAACTTGTAACCGCCAAGATGGAAGTGAATTGTTTAAAACCCCTTCAATTTCCTTTCGCATTGGTATGGACAATTCACTGCGTTCAAGTAACAAATTGGCGATAATCTGCCCTTGTTCCACTTGTCCAATGTCTGTTAATGCACCTATGCAACGGTATAATGCGCGGATACGTGATTCCTGCCAGTCATGATTTTTGCCAATGATTAATTCATGTTGAGCGATCGCTTTGATCAGTTTGGAGATATTGGGATCTTCTCCCCACATCATCCCGAATTCGAGAGCGATCGCTTCTAGTTCGGCTTTGTCCCGTTCTGATACCGACAGGGTAATAGACTGACCTTTTCGACTCATTATAAATGTCCGTATACTTTATACTTATTTTCTCTTGTCAACTTTCATTTTCGGTGTCATTATAGATTTTAACAACGAGTTACGGACAGTTTTTAATTACAACACAAAAACTGCAACTAATGGTTGCAGAAATTGAAAAGAGTTATTAAGGGTATGTCAGAAAATTACAGTATTCAACTCAAACCTGTTTATTCTCAAACAGTCCCCACACCTGATGGGGTTAAATTACCAGATGGTTGGTGTTTATCTTGGCATCAATTAGAGACTTTAAAAGCCTTGCGCGATCCAAATATTGATGTAGTTTTCAACACTGCTATGACGGGAGATGGTAAAAGTTTAGCTGCTTATTTAGAAGTTCTTCAAGGTGAATTTTCCGCGATTGGACTTTACCCAACTAATGAATTAGCACGTGATCAAGAAACCCAAATTAAAGGGTACATTGATATATTTCAACCAGAAAATCAACCTCGTGTAGTTAGATTGAATGGGGCTGATTTAGAAATTTATGCGGAAAACGAAGAATTAAAAAAAGGTGCTGCACTTTTAACTCGTGTAGTACAATCTGAAATACTTTTAACCAATCCTGATATTTTCCACTACTTACATCATGGAGCATATCTAAGCCATGATGATAGTCCTGATAAACTTTGGGGGCGAGTTAATAAAAACTTTGATTTATTTATTTTTGATGAATTTCATGTTTTTGCTGCTCCCCAAATTGCCAGCGTAATTAACACCATGCTGTTGATTCATTGTACAAATCGGCGAAAAAAGTTTCTCTTTCTTTCCGCCACACCAGATAAAGATTTAATTTGCAGATTAGAAACAGCAGGATTTCGTTGTCAAGAAATAAATCCTCTGGAAGAAAATAAATATCATTTTCCTGATAATACAGAACAAGAAGCGAAACTTAAAAACCAAGATTGGCGACAGGTAGCGCGAGGAATTGCACTCAATTTTATGCCTTTAGAACCGAGTTTTAAAGCTTCGGAAACTTGGTTAAAAGCCAATAGCAATTTAATTGTATCTCAGTTTCAAGAATATCCAGGAAGTAAAGGTGCAATTATTCTCAATTCAATAGCAGCAGTTAAGCGACTAACTCCATTTTTTCAAGAACTTTTAGAACCCTACAATTTAACAGTGGGAGAAAATACAGGTTTATCAAGTAAAGGAGAGAAAGAGTTAAGTTTAGCGGCTGATTTAGTTTTAGGTACAAGTACAATTGATGTGGGGGTTGATTTTAAAATTAACTTTCTAATTTTTGAATCATCAGATTCTGGTAACTTTATTCAACGCTTAGGAAGATTAGGAAGACATGACGGATATGAAAAAAATGGTCAAACAATTAAGTTTAATAATTTCACAGCTTATGCTTTAGTTCCTAAGTTTTTAGTTGAGCGTTTATTTCAAACAGATTCACCACCACTACAAGTTGATAATATTTATGATCGTCCATTTTTACAACAAACCATAAAAGAGCAATATCGTAAAATAAATGACTTTCATGGTTATTATCGCCGATGGGGTGCTGTGCAGTCATTTTGGTTATGTTGTAAATTGAGCGATCGCACTATTAAACAACAATATGATCAAAGTCGAGAAAAGTTTCAAAAAGCCTGTGAACAAGTATTTGATACAAGTTTAAAATCACAAGCTGGACATATTACAGGATGGGCTAAAGACTGGAAAGAAATGTCAGGTAAATCAGGAAATCCCATTGCTGATGATGCAGCTAGTTTTCGCGGTTCTAGTCCTTTGCAATGTGGTTTATATGATTTAACAGAAATTAACGAAGCAGAAAGATTTAAAACTTATGATTTACCAGGAATTTTAAGCAACTTAGAAATAGAAATGTGGACGGAAGCAGGATTCATACGGGCATTAAAAGAAACTGCCCAACGGACTGGACAACCCATAGCTAAAGGTAGATTTGCTCATTGTCTCGCATTTATCAAGTTGCGTTCCTATCATGAGGAACGGTTGAACTGGAAATTTACCTATTCTGGAGACTTGCAACCCATCGCTGACGCTTGGAAAGTTCAGGTTTTAACAGGGGTGGGAGTATGGCAACCGGATAATGCTTGGATAGGTCAAATTGATAAAAAGCTGAAAAAAGAGGGTTTAGTTTGTTATGTAATTCGTCGTCCTGTTACTGAAGTGCGGATGCGGTTAAGGCTACCTATGCACTTTCAACTTTATCCCATCAGTGACCAGTACAGTATTCATGAAGCAACTCAGCCCTATTCTATAGTCTTTGGTCAATCTGCGCTGCTACTAGATACGCTTGCTTATACATTTAAAAGCAAAGGAAACGAACTATGGATTGCTTGAGTTTTCGATCCCTAATAGGGATTAAGGAGTTGTATTAATGCCTTGATTACTTCTTTACTACAATTTCAATCCCTGATAGGGATTAGAGTTTATTCTCAAGGCTTCCTTAGTATATATCTTAAAAAGTCTCATGGAAAAATTCTTTTTATTGCCAGATTTTTTTGATATCTTTACCTGTGATGTTTAATACTGTTTAAGACTAAACTCATTTTAGTATAAATGAAATAAAACAAATTTAATCTTGTTTTAATACGCTGTTAATTTCTCAATTTCTAATCCTGTAAATATATTTTTTGTGTCTACATCTTTTCTACAGACCTTCGTATGTTACATTAAGGAGAACCGGAAAAAAGTTATCCCAGTTCACCTATATAGAGTCGCACCTTATAGGTTAGCACTAGCATGGCTGATTCGGCGCAAACCACTTGAGGTAATTTTTTATGAAAGAAAACCTTCCAAATCGTATGCTGAGGCTTTATATAGAAACCCATCAACAGATGGAACTTTTTGACTTGCAATCTTACACCTCAGAAAAGCCTATTGTAACTGGGGATGTACTGGAATTGGTAGAAGAAATTCAGCAACCACAACCAAGTCTCTATAAGCAACTTGAACTAAATTTATTTCCGCAGAAAATCTACTTGACTCATCTAGAGTTAATGGAATTAGCTGCGTAATGTGTTAAAGAGTTTGGAAATATAAACTTCTTGGTTTACCAAACTCCTTAATTTCAACTAGCTAGTAGGGTGCGTTAGCCATAGCGTAACGCACCAAAATAAATACTAAATAACTAAACCATAAACATTACTAGAAAGAATCACATTGTTGAAATATCTTCATCATGAATAACCCCATTGCTGATGATTACAGACATCTACTTATGGAAGTACAACAACGAATTCGTGCAGCCCAATACGATGCTCTCAAAGCAGTTAATCGAGAAATGATTAACCTTTACTGGGATATTGGCAAGATGATTGTTAGCAGACAACAGAATGTTAATTGGGGCAAATCAGTCGTAGAAGAGTTAGCAAAAGACTTACAAGCCGAGTTTCCAGGTATTAGTGGTTTTTCTACTCGCAACATTTGGAGAATGAGAGATTTTTACCTAACTTACCACTCTCAGGAAATTCTGCCACCAATGGTGGCAGAAATTGGATGGACTCACAATATAGTCATTTTGGAAAAGTGCAAAGATGATTTAGAACGAGAATTTTATATTAAAATGACTCGTAAATTTGGTTGGACAAAAAATGTTTTAGTTCACCAAATTGAAAATCAAACCTATCAAAAAACTCTCCTCAATCAAACTAACTTTGATCAAACAGTTCCAACAGAGATACGTAACCAATTAAAACTAGCTGTTAAAGATGAATATACTTTTGATTTTCTGGAATTAGCAGATGAACACAGCGAAAGACAGCTAGAACAAGCAATTTTGACAAGAGTTGAACCATTCTTACAAGAAATGGGTGGTTTATTTGCTTTTATTGGTAGTCAATATCGCTTAGAAGTTGATGATGAAGAATATTTTATAGATATTCTATTATATCATCGCCGTTTAAAGTGTTTGGTGGCAATAGAATTAAAAATTGGTAAATTTTTACCTGAATATGTTGGCAAAATGCAATTTTATCTATCTGTCTTAGATAATACGGTAAAGTTACCAGATGAAAATCCTTCTATTGGCATTATTCTTTGTAAATCCAAACAGAGAACTATTGTTGAATATGCATTGAAAGATTCTAATAAACCCATTGGTGTATCAACTTATCAAATAGTTTCTACAGTACCGCAAGAGCTAAAAAATCAACTTCCAGATCCTGAACAAGTTGCTAAATTGCTAGAAGGATTTGAATAACTATTAACCAGTAGACTACTCATATCATGAAAAACAACACTCTCACAATTTCAGAACTTCAACATTTATCCTCACAACTTCCTGAAAAAATACCTTACTTAAAAATGTTAGTCCTGTTTGGTTCTAGAGCAACTGGTAACACTAACGCTCATAGTGACTGGGATTTTGCTGTTTTAGGGGATGAAGAAAAATATAACTCATATATGGAAGAACATCCATTAGCTTTGTTTGAATTACCCATGCTAATTGGGGAATTATTTAAAATAAATTCTGATAAAATTGATATTGTTCAATTAAATCAATGTTCTTGGTTAATTTCTCATTTTGTTGCTCGTGACGGAATTTGTGTGTTTGAAAAATATCCTGGAGAATTTGATAATTTTCGCGCACATTCCTTAAAAACTGAATCAGAGTTAAAAAAATTCCGTCAAAAACAACATCGGATAATTGAAATACAACTAAATAAGTGGGGAGCATGAATATGATGATATAGATCCAAATCAAGTTTTCAAAGCAATTAATTTTGCCCTATAGCAATATCCACTTTACGTCAGATAAATCAACTCTTATTTAATTTCATTGGCAGAAGACAATGGCTAAAAAAAGTAAAGATGCAAATGAACATCAACAATTATCACTCTTAGAACTAGAAAATAATTCTAATTCTGAAACCTCAGATGATGATTGGTTATCCGGTGATTTTGGTTTTGATGGAGATAATGACAGGACTATTGAAACTAAAGGAGAATTGCTCACACTTAAACTATTAAAAGAAGCAATACAATCACAAAATATCAATGATCAAGTCATGGCAGATTTTAGCGAATATGTATTACCCAATTTGCTTAAAATAGCTATTGGTGTAACTGCTAAAGGTGGTAAATTCTTTGATGAAATTGATGAAAAACGAGAAGCCGAAGGGAAAACTAAAGTTAGACGTGATAATGCTGCTGATCAATCTTTAAATACTCATTTACTCAATGGCTTATTTCCAGCAAATTTAATTGAACAAAGATTAGAAAAACTGGATACCACAGTTAAGCGATTAGTAAAAGATAAAGAACGACGTTTAGTAATTGCTGGCTTTATTTTACATGACTTTGAAAAATTTCCAGATGCACCTGAAGACTGTCGCAAGTTACCTTTAGATGAACATAGAAAAATTATTGATGAAAAAGTTAAACAATTAGGACTTGATAAATTTATCAATCCAGATAATTCTGAAGAGTATCAAGAATATATTGATGATTTATTGTGTATGGCTTATAATGCACAACGACGCTGGGATACTAACTGGAATTTTTCTGAGTTTGGCTTAAATTCTGCTCTTAAAGACCGCACTATTCGCAGTTTATGTGATTTAACCTGTTTAGCTGATTCTCTCGCTTCAATTATCAAACATCCCCAAGATGCAGAAAATACGAGACTTAATGAAATTATCCACAGTCTGAGTGATGGTAAATTGAAATTCACCTATCATCACATTGCCGAAAATAGAGGCGTTTTAACTAACGTTGTTAATAATGCAGTAATTGAAGCTCACACTAACTTAAATACTGCTGAAAATACATATTATCAACCTTTGTTATATCTACCAACAGGGGTAATTTATCTAGCATTGCGTGATGCTCCTCCTATCTCTCCAGAAATTTTACCAGATATGGTAGTTAATAAGATTAAATCCCTTTGTTCTGGTCAATTAAAACTGAGACAAACGGGATTTGGTAGAGATGGAAAAGGGATGAAATATGCTGAATATTACAACCTCTTTTTTGAGTCTCCTGGTTTAATGCAAGTTGCGTTAGATGCTACTTTACGCATTTTAAATACTGGTAAAACATCTGTTGGTAAAAGTCGTAGTGAAAATTTAGTTAAGTTTCAAAAACAAAATGTTTTATCTGCTGATTATGATTTTCAATTTGATGATGATATTCGCATTGATCAAATTGCCGAATTTGGAGATTTAATTACTCGCAAAATTTGGGATGAAATAGTTAATAAAATTGAAACTGAAAGGAAGAAAGATAAAAAACTTCCACAAGTTCCAGATTTTGATTTAACTCATAAAGTTGCTGAATTTTGGAACTTAACAGAATATTTACCGCAAGTTCGAGAAATTCAACGTATCAATGAAAGTTTGAAAGAACAAAAATTAAAGGGTAATACGGGAGGTGTACCTTATGAATGGTATTATCTAGCGGCTAAATATTTGGAAAAAAATCCCGGTATTGAAGATGTCCGCGAAAATTGTCAACAGGTAATTTATTACTTGACAGATTTAATTTCCCCAATTCTTGCACAATATCAATTACCTGATGGTTGGGATGATTTAAGGTTGTGGGTATCAAGAGTTATCATGTTACCTAATACCAATAAAGAAACATCTGTCACCACTGAAGTTGATAATTTTATCAATGAGTTGAGTAATTATAATGCTGCTAAAAAACCAGGCAGAGGTAAACAATTAATCTGCTCAATTTCTCATTCAGCTTATACTGTCACTGAACAGATGGAATCAGCAGTTTTATTTACACCTCAAGTTTATACAAATAAACAAATGTTAGGAGGTTCTAACGCTAAACGGAATATTTCTAGTATTGCGGGTGTAGAAATGATGTTGAGACAAATATTAATGAATCAAACTCAAGCTGTAGGTAAAAGATTTGAAGATGGTAAATATCGCTATCTCTACTTTTATCCAACTTATTATTTCACTCCAGAAACTAATAAGTTTTTACAAAAAGCCTACACAAATATTGCTCAAACTCGTTTTGATACTAGCATCCGTAATCATTTCATTAGTAAAGATTTACAGGTTGATTTAACCAAAGAAAATTATCAATGTGTGGATAGTTTCTTAATTGATGAGAATTTAGATAGTGAAAAAGATCGCACTTTTAAACTTTCTTATCCAGAAGATCAACCTTTAACTTTTTATTTCATGGCTTTACCTCCTGGAAGGGATAGCACTGATACAGAATCTTGGGTAATGCCGAGTTGGTTAGCGTTCGCTTTTCCGATGATTTTAGATGTGAAAACTGTGGTTTCTGAGTCTCCTATTCCCCCATTTAATGATGGTGCAGAATTTGAAGAAACGGTATTTCTGGATAGTGCGCCTCATGCTTTTAGAACTTTGGTAAAAAGAGATAGATTCAGACTTGATTATATTCTTGAAGGTTGGGAAGAGTCCGGTATTGAATATCCTGCACCTTTAAATGTTTTAACGGCTGCTTATGCTATTCATTTAGATGTGAATGCTAGACAAGGTAAGACTGGTTATGATGCTAATTGGGGGAAATTTACAGAGTTAGCAAAAGATTTTGAAACCAGTCCACTTAATGTCTTTGCTTATCTGAATAAATGGGTGCGTAATCAAAAAGTTGAAACGGCAAGGATTGAAAAAATCAAACTTTACACCTATCATTTTTATCCTTGTTTTGACCCTTATGCAAAATTTGATTCTACTCAGGAGAAATTAATTGTGGAAGAAAAATCAACTTTGAATCATCCAAAGAAATTAACGGAACTTTATCGCCGATTTTATCGGGCAAATAAAAGGTTTAATCCTAAAGCTAATGCTGTTTTAAAACCCATTGATATTGCTGCGGAAACTATTCTCAAAGCAGATTCCAGTGTGTTTGATGGTGAAACTTTAATTATAGCCGTAGCAGCAGAGGTTTTTAAACTCATGGATCGGGTACATTCTTCAACTGCGGAAGGACGTTGGATGATGAATAAAAGGGAGGAAGAAAGACAAGCAGTTTTAGAGTTTGCCAACTATTTTGTAGTGGAGGTATTTGAAGGAAGTTTTAAGAGCGATCGCGCACGTTTAGCAGGTCGTCAATTAAACCTAATTCGAGATACTTGTGAATTTCTTTATCGTCTAGCAGATGATGAAGAAAACGCACTAAGCCCTGGCGATTAGAAATCGCGGCTACACAAACAAAGTCCGCCTTCGCGGACTAATAACAAATTGGGTGTTTTAACCCACGCAGGTGGGTTTTGCCTGTGTAGACGCGGTTTCTAACCGCCGATTCTTAAATTAACCTCATTTTTGTAAATATTGGAGAAACATCATGACACTCTTAAAAACCGTTGATGCTAAATTATTTCAATCAGAAATTCCCTATAAACCAATGGGAAAATATGCCCACTTTCTCACCGTTCGCATTACTGAATCTTATCCTTTATTTCAAACAGATAGCGAACTAAATAAAGCAAGAGTTAGAGCAGGAGTAAAAGATAAAAACACCATTAGTCGTCTTTCTATGTTCAAGCGTAAACAGTCCACACCTGAAAGATTAGTCGGTCGGGAATTATTGCGAAAATATGAATTTATGAAAGCAGAAGAATGTGAATATAACGTATCTTTTGCAATGGATAATGCTGACTGTATAATCTACGGTTTTGCTATTGGTGATTCTGGTTCAGAAAAATCAAAAGTTGTGGTAGATACGGCATTTTCAATTACAGCTTTTGATGAATCTCATGAAACATTCACTCTCAATGCACCCTATGAAAATGGAACAATGGCTGCAAAAGGAGAAAAGAAATCAGATGGGAAGTTAGATGGTGAAATAGGTACAGTTACAGCCAGAATTAACCAGCAAGATCACATTAGACCACAAGTTTTCTTTCCCAGTATTGTAACACTGAAAGATCCCACAGAAGCTAGTTTTCTTTATGTTTTTAATAACATCCTCAGAACTCGTCACTATGGCGCACAAACAACCCGTACAGGTCGCGTTAGAAATGAGTTAATTGGTGTTATTTTTGCTGATGGAGAAATTACCAGTAACCTGCGGTGGACTCAAGCAATATATGATCACATGAAGGCTAATAATACTCTCAAATCTCCAGATCCCTTAGATGAAGATGATGTAATTGCATCTGCTAAAAGTGCAATTGAGAGTTTAATGAATGATGAATTTATTGTGCATACAGATTTAATTGGTGATGCTTTTATACCTCTAATTAATGAAGTTAAAAACATCACAAATAACGAAGAAGGAATTAAATCAATTTTGCAAAAAGCTAATACAGAAGCTAAAGAATATGCCAGTAAACATATCAAGAAGAAAACAGCCACTAAAACTAAGTAGTTGAATATTCAGATCCCCGACTTCTTTGAGAAGTCGGGGATCTATACTCTATCATCACCACTATGACCATTATCTATCGCTGCAAATTAGAACTACACGACAGCCTCTATTTTGCTACCCGTGAAATCGGCAGATTATATGAAACAGAAGCAATAATTCATAACTATGCTCTCTGTTATGCACTTGGTTTAGTTGATAGTCAAATCTACTCAACAACCGTTGCAGAAGAGGATTCTTATCGCTATTTCTGTCCCGAACAAGTGCCAAAATATGAAGCACATTTAACTCCTTTAAATGAACAAGGAATTTACATAACTCCTGCTCGTTCTCTGAGACATTCATCTATTCTCAATACATGGAAATATGCCAATAATAACTATCATGTAGAAATGGAGAAAACCCAAAAGAATATTCCCAGTTTTGGACGAGCAAAGGAAATTGCACCAGAAAGTCAATTTGAGTTTTTTCTAATTGCTCAAAAAGAGATTAAATTACCTAAATGGATTCGTTTAGGTAAATGGATGAGCAAAGCAGAAATTACGGTTGAGAAATTACCACAACCAAAAACAAAAACTGATTTATTTACCTGCACTCATCCTTTAAACCCTTTAGATGTCATGTTTACTAATCAAGTCATTAGTTATGATGTGGTCAATATGCCGCCAGTAAGTCTGATTCAAAATGTGCAAATACAAGGGGAATATTACTATTTTGATGATGTCAAAAATGTAAAAATTCCTAAACAAATGCAATACAGATTTCGTGCTTAAAATGTAATTGGTGGGCAATGCCCACCCTACTTTCAATTATTAATTATGCCCCATAGTCTCATCCTCAACATCATCCCCCAATCTCCAATTTACCCCAATTTCCTCACAGGTAGACATTACCACGCCTTATTTCTTAACCTAGTGAGTTCTGTTGATAGAAAATTAGGAGACTACTTACACGAATCAAACGCCGATAAAGCCTTTACGCTCTCACCATTGCAGATACAAAACAAACATAAAACCCAATCTTATAGTTTGCAATATGCCCATCAAAATCCTATTCCTGCTGGTACTTCTTGTTGGTGGCGTATTTCTCTATTAAATGACAATTTATTTAATCAGCTTACACCTTTATGGTTAAATATAAACCCTAAACAACCTTGGCATTTAGGTTCAGCTAACCTATATATTACTAGCATTCAGGGTACACCCCAATCTAATCAACCTTGGGCAAATGCTTGTAGTTATTCCCAACTTTATCAACAAGCAAGCGAAACAGAACGCAATCTTAATTTCATCTTTTCTACACCTGTAGCTTTTCGTCAAGGTGCATTTGATAATGTTTTACCAACAAGGGAATCTGTATTCAATAGTCTACTAAATCGGTGGCATAAATATAGCGGTATTGAATTAACTAATATTTCTTTTGAATCAATTTATGCTAGTGCTTTTAATATCAATACTGAAGTTATTAGCAACTATGACAATAAATTTATTGGTTGTTTAGGTGAAATCAGTTATCGCATTCTTGGCAATGCAGAAACAACGACAATTAAACAAATTAACGCATTAGCTGACTTTGCTTTATATGCTGGTATTGGCAGAAAAACAACAATGGGAATGGGAATGGTGAGGAGAAGGTGACAGGTGACAGGGAACAGGTGACAGGGAAGAGGAAAGAAGGTAAGAGGGAGAGTTAATAGGTTAGAGGCAAAAGTAAATAAGGGAAGAGGAGTTAGTTATGAAGATTGAATCACATCGAGATTTAATTGTGTGGCAAAAATCAATGAATATGGTAGTGAATATCTATAGCAATCCTAAATGAAATGTGTTCGCGAAGCGTGCCGTAGGTATCACATCTCTTATTTTCCTACCTCGTGTCCTCTGTGCCTCTGTGGTTCGTTAAAAAAACTAGTTCATAACTCAAATAGGAGTCCTATATCAATTAGCATCTGCATTTCCAAATACAGAAATTTATCGTCTTACTTCACAAATTACTCGTGCTGCTGCATCTGTTCCAGCCAATATTGCCGAAGGTCATGCACGAGGAACAACTAAAAACGATTTTGCACATTTTTTATCTATAGCTAAGGTTTCATTAATGGAAACAGAAACTTTTTTAATGCTTGCTGTTAGATTAAATTATCTAACTTCAGAACAAGCAAATCCCACATTATCGCTGATTATAGAAATTAGTAAAATGCTCACTTCTCTTCGTTCTAAAATCTTAAATACACCATAACTAACTTTCTTCCCACTATCAACTTTTATCACTTTTAATTAATTATGTTTCAAAACGAAATGACTAACTCTCTTCCTACTTTCACCTGTAACCTGTCACCTGTCACCTCTGATGATGATTACGTTAATATCGCTTCTTTAAATCAATATTCCTATTGTCCTCACCGTTGTTGGTTGATTCATTGTGCAGGGGAATTTATTGATAATCAATACACAATTGAAGGTACAAGTTTACATGAACGAGTTCACACAGTTGGAGAACAAAATCGTGAGGAAACTTGGCAGATACGCGCTATTTATTTGAAATCAGAGCAATATAAACTTATCGGTAAATCTGATTTAATTGAGTTTGAAAATGGCGGATTTTACCCTATTGAATACAAAAGAGGACGCAGGGGAGAATGGGATAATGATGAATTGCAAGTTTGCGCTCAAGCTTTGTGTTTGGAGGAAATGACAGGAAAAAATATCAATACTGGCTATATCTATTATGCTCAAACTCATCAACGGAAATTAGTAGAAATTACCCCAGAATTACGAGGTAGTACGATCGCTACTATTGAAGCTATCCAAACCTTACTGTTTACAGGTGCTATGCCAAAAGCTGTAAAAACAAAACGCTGTGATGGTTGTAGTCTTTATTCTCGATGTTTGCCACAACTTGCTGATAAAGTTGGGCGTTATCAAGAAGCAAATTAACCCAGATCCCCGACTTCTGAGATCAATTCATAATTTATGTAGAAAATAAAAAAGAAGTCGG
The DNA here is from genome assembly GCF_017355725.1 of Anabaena sp. 54. Classification (NCBI taxonomy): domain Bacteria; kingdom Bacillati; phylum Cyanobacteriota; class Cyanophyceae; order Nostocales; family Nostocaceae; genus Anabaena; species Anabaena sp. 54. Next base: position 333,263 of record NZ_JAAVWA010000001.1, on the reverse strand, counting down.
GGATCTTATTTAGTCACCTATTATCTATTTTGAGGATTTAATTATGGGTACTCTTTACATCGTACAAGATGATGCTTTTATTGGTAAGGTTGATGAACGGATTAATGTGAAATATGAAAAGAAAATTCTTCAAGATGTTCCGTTTATTCATCTTGAGGGTGTAGTTGTTTTAGGACGAGCAACTATTTCACCGGCTGTTGTAGATGAATTGATGCAGCGTCATATTCCTCTATCTTTTATCAATAAAATTGGTCATTATTTGGGACGGTTAGAACCAGAAATGACTGGTAATATTTTCATTCGCAAGGCACAATGGCAAGCAGCAGGAGAAACCCCCCAATCTATTCATCTGGTGCAAGGGTTTGTTAGGGGAAAATTAAAAAATTATCGTCAAACTTTGATGCGTTATCAGCGTGAATTTAATGATATTGATCTATCTAAAAGTATTCCTCGCATTGAACAGGTAATTGCTGCAATTAATTCAACTGAAAGTATCAATTCTTTGCGGGGTTTAGAAGGTTCTGGTAGTGCTGCTTATTTTGGTTGTTTTGATAGTCTGATTCGTAATTCTCAATTTTCTTTTACTAAGCGTGTCCGTCGTCCACCTACAGATCCAGTAAATTCATTGTTAAGTTTTGGTTATTCTTTATTGCGTCATGATCTGCAAAGTGCTGTGAATATTGTCGGTTTTGATCCGTATTTAGGATACCTACATTTCGATCGCTATAATCGTCCTTCTTTAGCTTTAGATTTAATGGAAGAGTTTCGCCCTTTAGTAGTAGATGCGGTGGTTTTATCTATTTTGAATAAGCAATTATTAACTCCAGCAGATTTTGTAACTGAACCGTTAAGTGGTGCTGTTTCTCTGACTCCAGAAGGACGTAAGACTTTTTTAACTTTGTACGAAAAGAAAAAAATATCGGAGTTTAAACATCCAGTAATGGGGCGTAAATGTAGTTATCGAGAGGCTTTTGAATTGCAAGCGAGATTACTGGCTAAGTATTTAATGGGAACAATTGATAAATATCCCCCTTTGGTATTGAAATAAAATTTATTTAGATAGAATTTATGAATGTTGTTGTTTCTTACGATATTTCTGAGGATAAACGCCGGACTAAAATCCATAGTATCCTCAAATCCTATGGACAATGGGTGCAGTATAGTATTTTTGAATGTGAGTTAACTGATACTCAATATGCTAAATTGCGATCGCGTCTCAATAAACTCATAAAACCTGAAACCGACAGCATTCGCTTTTACTTTCTTTGTGCTTGCTGTTTTGGTAAAATAGAAAGAATCGGTGGTGAACAGCCCCGTGATCAGACGATTTTCTTCGCTTAATGCGCGGGGGGGTGGGTGTAAAAAATTCAATTTCTCAAAAAATGCCTGAAATCATGTCTACACAAGCTTTTCATGCAGTTCATGGAGTTCACCCATCCGCGCACCTTGCACAGCAGGAGTTTCAGCTATTTTACTCCTTGACACTTTTCTTGAAATGGATTATCATGAAAGCATCCGCGCAACTGAACCTTGAAAACTACATATATATAGGCTTTCAGCACCCCGCGATTGCAATTTCACTTACTCCCTATTAGGGATTGAAACATCTGCTAATTCCTTCAAGTAATTTGGATCATTTGATTGCAATTTCACTTACTCCCTATTAGGGATTGAAACCTAATTCATGGCTTATAGGTTGCAGCAGCCCCGGCATTGCAATTTCACTTACTCCCTATTAGGGATTGAAACAAGAACAAAAACAAACATCGGCACAAAATCAAATTGCAATTTCACTTACTCCCTATTAGGGATTGAAACATTGATGAGCGATAGTGTACCCAGCAAAATAGTAATATTGCAATTTCACTTACTCCCTATTAGGGATTGAAACGGGTGAGAAACCGCATAAATTGGATAGATGGTAACGAATGATTGCAATTTCACTTACTCCCTATTAGGGATTGAAACTAAACTTCCAGTCACAGAAATGCTATATAAGTCATATTGCAATTTCACTTACTCCCTATTAGGGATTGAAACTAAAGATGGTTCGAGCATTTCTCTGTTGTCTAAAAAAATTGCAATTTCACTTACTCCCTATTAGGGATTGAAACAAAAATAGTTTTTGTAGATAAGCGATATTTTCCATTGCAATTTCACTTACTCCCTATTAGGGATTGAAACGTTAAGGCTGCTTGGGTAAAATCTGGCATCATGCATTGCAATTTCACTTACTCCCTATTAGGGATTGAAACACTCAGGATGTGGAACGGCACTGTAATATTCGGATTGCAATTTCACTTACTCCCTATTAGGGATTGAAACATTGAAGAGATTTACCTAAAATATATGACTCAAGTATTGCAATTTCACTTACTCCCTATTAGGGATTGAAACTAAGAATAGGGTGTCGGCGCAACGTTTTAAAGACTTGCATTGCAATTTCACTTACTCCCTATTAGGGATTGAAACAAGCAGGGCATGGTGGTAAATTCCTTACCACTGGATTGCAATTTCACTTACTCCCTATTAGGGATTGAAACCAGACCTGAGTCTTTATTCCCTAGCTATAATTTTTTATTGCAATTTCACTTACTCCCTATTAGGGATTGAAACCATTGATGAAACTTATGCCGCCATCGCGACTTCAATTGCAATTTCACTTACTCCCTATTAGGGATTGAAACTGGTTTACAGTAATCGTCAGCATTACCGCAATAATATTGCAATTTCACTTACTCCCTATTAGGGATTGAAACCCAGAAGAATGTGGAATAGACCGAGTGATTTAGTTCCTTATTGCAATTTCACTTACTCCCTATTAGGGATTGAAACGGGATTACCGAGAAGATTATCCTACGCCTGCTAATTGCAATTTCACTTACTCCCTATTAGGGATTGAAACAATTATTTGAGTGTGAGGTACAGGATATTATAAAAAATTGCAATTTCACTTACTCCCTATTAGGGATTGAAACTCATAGCTTGCCTTCTTCCCACGTCCACCAACTGGATTGCAATTTCACTTACTCCCTATTAGGGATTGAAACTAGAAGTTGGAGGAGTGCTAGTTGGAGGTTTAGAAATTGCAATTTCACTTACTCCCTATTAGGGATTGAAACTAAGGAATTTCAGAAGAATAATTCCACATTGACATTGCAATTTCACTTACTCCCTATTAGGGATTGAAACTGTTGAAGATTGTTTACTCCGTAATTCTGTCGCCAAAAAGAGATTGCAATTTCACTTACTCCCTATTAGGGATTGAAACAGTGACAGCGGAACTAACATCGGCCGGAGTACCAGCATTGCAATTTCACTTACTCCCTATTAGGGATTGAAACGGGGTGAAAATCCCCTTTTTTTATTTATGAAAAAATTGCAATTTCATTTACTCCCTATTAGGGATTGAAACCTGTGAATCCTCAAACTTTGGCTGAATTATATGCTTTTGAGATTGCAATTTCATTTACTCCCTATTAGGGATTGAAACCTATTCGCAGATCAAGAACCTTACTCAGGGAGCATATTGCAATTTCATTTACTCCCTATTAGGGATTGAAACCTTGACCTCTTTCTATTTTCAAAATGGGACTAGCATTGCAATTTCATTTACTCCCTATTAGGGATTGAAACTTCCAAGAGCAGAAAATGGATTTAATTTTAAGCCAATTGCAATTTCATTTACTCCCTATTAGGGATTGAAACATGAATCAAAAGCTTTACCAGGTATAGAAAGCAAGCAAGCAGATTGCAATTTCATTTACTCCCTATTAGGGATTGAAACACTTGCCTTGGGGACTCGGTGTTGATAGCACCATCCCATTGCAATTTCATTTACTCCCTATTAGGGATTGAAACTTAGCCAACTCTCCCTCGTCAATACCTTTATTATCATTGCAATTTCATTTACTCCCTATTAGGGATTGAAACCTGGCAAAAGAACCGTTAGCGATTGATAGCTTGGCTGCACATTGCAATTTCATTTACTCCCTATTAGGGATTGAAACCGCAGTATCTACCGCCCCCGCAGTTTCCCTGGCAATTGCAATTTCATTTACTCCCTATTAGGGATTGAAACTCATCTTCCTTCGTGTCGAAATATTTGTAGAAAATAATTGCAATTTCATTTACTCCCTATTAGGGATTGAAACCGCCAACAAGGAATTATTGAGGGTTCGATAATTGCATTGCAATTTCACTTAGGAATGTGAATTAAATAAGGTGCAAAAGTAGGGTGTGTTAGCGACAGCGTAACGCACCATTCCAGGTTACATCAGAATTGCAGGTTATTAAATTTGCGTTCCTAACTAATTTTTTCCGGATAGAGATGGAATATTCAGCACTTATATTTTAGGGGGTTTTACTTTTTATCAGTGATGTAAGTGCAGTGACAATTATAAATTTTACACTTGCCATTTATCAATTGTTGAGTTGGATTAAGAAATTAGCCTTGAAAATAGGCTTTATTGTGGCAAATATATCTACGATTACCATTTAAAGGTATTCAAATTTAAGCTGGGCTAAATGCAATGATTGATACCCCTAATCAACAAAGGTAGAAATAATCAGGGTTATTAAATCATTATTTGCAAGTAAATGCTATGACTCAGATTACAAGATCACTAATATTTTCTGGCGATTTGGCACTAAAATAGCCAGTATTTAGGGTATTCTAAGGGAAATAGTTAGATTTAACAATTTTCCAAGCAGTTTCTGAGTAATCTCTTGGCAGTATTAGCTATAAATCATGACTATCTTTAATTATGCAGGTAAATTATCTAGCATTAGTAAACCTGGGCAAATCGGACAATGATCAGCGGTAAAATAGGGTAACAATTTGTAGTTTTGTCAGTCAGGTGTTTGATAATTTTAATAACAGTTCAGGAGTCATAATACTTGGTAATTCGGGAATATAGAGGAGAAATATTTGATAAAAATAATCTCAGACAACTCTAAAATCCGTTATTATTTTGACTGAATCTGAATGCTCACAAATTTAATAAAGGTATTGCATTTTTTTGAATCAGCAATATCTAAAAACTTTATTTCTATATCCGGCAAAATTCAGCAAGAATTTAGTAGTGCTACAACCGAACAGAAGTAACAGCCTTTTATTGAATTTAAGATAATACCCTAATTCCAGTTAATTTATCAAGCTTAATTATGGAAAATATATCACAACTAGGGTCACAAGTTAGACATAAAACAGCTTACCCAGATATCCTCGTTATTTCCCGAATATTTCGCCCAGATGAGGCTGTAATTGGTGAATATGTCTATAATCGCTGTTTACAAGATCCAGATCGGGTAATTGTTTTAGCTGGTAGTTGTGCTGGAGATAAGAAATTCGATAAATCCCAACAATTTCCTGTTTATCGTTGGTTTAATTTTCCGGCTTGCTGTGATCACTGGCTAGGAAATATAATCCAATCTGGTTTTAATATTATTGCTGCTTTTTTATTAGCTATTAAATTATATTTTCGCTATCATTACCGCTATATTGAATGGTGTCACGGCTATGATTTTCCGGCATTGTTGTTACTCAGTTATATTTTACCAATTCGCTTTTTTATCTATTTACATGGTAATGATTTACTAAGTGTAACTAGTAATCCGTTATGGAGATGGCTATTAAAATTAACTCTCAATCGTGCTGATGGAATTGTTTGTAATAGTTCTTATATTCGCAATTTTTTAAGAAATACTTTTCGGCTAGATACACCCACTCATGTGATAAATCCGGTAGTGAGGTCAGAAAGATTTGGCAATCCCACTAGTTTGAGTCATATTGATGATTTACGTAATCGTATCCGGCAGATTTATAATATTCCTGAAACAGCGATAGTTATTCTTTCTGTGGGTAATTTAGTTAAATATAAAAACTTTAACCGGGTAATAGATAATATTCCCGTATTGCTAAATTTTGGTGTGGATGTTCATTGCATTATTTGCGGTGAAGGATCTTGTGAAATCCAGCTAAAATCTCAAGCGGAAAGGTTACGAATTGATCAACGGGTACATTTTGCAGGGTATGTGCCAGAAAGGGATTTAGCCGGTTATTATGCAGCTTGTGATATTTTTGCCATGTTAAATTCAGATAATTATGAAGATCAAACCATAGATAATTTTGGTATGGTTTATTTAGAAGCTGGTTATTTTGGCAAACCTGTAATTGCTTCTCGTTTAGGTAGTGTTTTAGATGCAGTTCATCATGAAGAAAATGGCCTGTTAGTAAATCCCGATTCTGGTTATGAGGTTTTGCAAACTTTTAATCGGTTATGTCAAGATTCACAGCTTCGGGAAAAACTTGGCCGTCAAGGTAGGGAATTAGCGAAACGGAAGACCTATCATCGCTGGTTATATAGTCCTGAATCTTGTTCTTCTTGTTTGTTAAATTAACCACGACCAAGGATGGTGACTATCCAGTAGAAGCTATTATTGAAATGGCGTTCACGTAGTGTCTCTGAAAGAGAATCGCTAGTTTCCTAGATACCGAAGCATTAGGTTTCGCAGACTGCAAACCAGGACGAGGACAATAGTAAACAACAAATATATATTAGTATTATTGAAACCTAATATATGGTCACTAAAATCATATACAAATCTGCAACTATTGTAACTGTTGTCATGGAGAATAAAATCATTGTTCCATAAATTGACTCAGTTCGATAATATTGCAATCGGAATCTTGAATAAAAATTGCAGACTCTGTATAATTTGCATTTTTTTGTTTTGTTAAAATCAGTAAATTGACTTAAAACCAATATATTTCAGTTAAAGATAATTGTAGCGACTGTCTTGATTGTCAAGCGATCGTTAAGGAAAAATTTAAAGTCTAGGAAAAAAGTCAGAAAATAGAGGAGAAAAACAGAACAGAACAAAACAGGTAAATTATAGATTGCCATAAATTACCAAACTAGATTGGAGGTATAAAAACGACAGTAGAACTTTATGCAGAAATTGGTTGTGAGTCTTGAGAAATAGACCAAGGAAGATGATCTCGAATCATCGCATTTAAAATAACTAACATTTTATGAACGCAAGCAGTAATGGCCAATTTTTTGGGTTTACCACGTTCAACCAAGCGCTCATAAAAAGTTTTGATAACAGGATTATGACGCATGGCAACAACAGCACCCATATAAAGAATGGCACGAACATGGGCGCGACCACCATTAATCATGCGCTTACCTTTGTGCTGACCACTATCATGATTAATTGGTGCAACACCAACTAAGCGAGAGATTTGTTTGGCAGTTAATTGACCTAATTCTGGTAAGTCAGAAACTAAAGTGGTAGAAATTACTTGACCAATGCCAGGAGTAGTTTTGAGTAGATTGACTTTATCAATCCATTGTTGATTATTTTGGGTCAACGTCTCAATTTCTTGATTGAGTTGTTGAAGATGTTGCTCAAGATAATCAATATGGGATTCAATATCTGTCAAAGCTTTACCACGAGCGCGGTCACGGCGATTCTTTTCCGCTGTAGACATTTCTACTAATTGTCTTCGGCGACTAATTAATTCGCCTAATTGACGTGACATTTCACAATCAAAATGCTAACACCTCCGGTTTCATTGCTTCACCGAAATGCGCCAAAATCTGTGCATCAATGGCATCGGTTTTGGCTAACTTACCTGTAGCTTTAGCAAAGTCTCTTCCCTGACGAGGATTGATTAATGCTACTGGTAAAAGAGCCGCTTGCAATTGAATGATTAATTCTGTTTCTAGTCCTCCTGTTGCTTCCAGTACGATTAGGTTTAAATCGTTAGATTGAAGTTGCTTAACTAGATTAGCTATTTCTGTTTCAGTATTAGCAAATTGAAATGCTTTACCCATTGGACGGATATAAACATCAAGTGTTGCTTTACTTACGTCAATGCCTACCCATTGGGAGATATAATCCATTTTTAACTCTCCAATTTCAATTACTTCTTTTTAATTTGTTTTGTTTTTATTCATCCCCTTGATTTCACTCATCCTTGCACGATACGGGCTATATTATCTATGTCTTTGTTCATAGTTTTTACCCCAGGCGACTGTTCGAGTTCTGTCATGGAGATTGTTGTGGTGATCCTTGCTACAAAGCGGTCTTTTCTGACCCAGGTTGGGACGGTCTACCACTTCTTCTAACATACCTCTAAGATACAAGGTTGGGTTAAGCGACAGCGCAACCCAACGCATTTGTTGGGTTTCATGCTTCAACCCAACCTACAAATCAAGGCTTTTTCTAATTTGGACAAGGTATTGTTAATGTGAAATAATCTTCCCGCAATTCTAGTAGTTCGTCAAATTTATTTTGACGGGTAATGATCGGAAAAAACTTCTGTTCTTCCCTCCTCTGCCCCGGTGCCTCTCTTCTCCCCCTGCTTGCCTTCACGCGTCATTTTCGGGTTGACAGACTACTAGTTCAGTTAGGAACGTGGATTTATTAACTTACAATTCTTGATAACGACCGTCTAACATTAGTTAGATTACATCTAACAAGATTTGCACTTTATTTAATCCTCATTCCTTAGCGTCTGTTGATCTTCAAAAGTATATCTGTTTTAAAATACCAGTAACAATTAGACCATCAAATAATTATGGCTATTTGTTTGTCAGATATTATCCTGTATATACTCCTAAAAATCACAGACGCTACTAGATTTAGTGTTAACTTTAACTACCTTAGAATAATCCTAAAGTTAAGGATTTGTCTAATGGCATTGCAGCACCAATACCTAACCAGATGGTAACAAGAGTACCAAAAAGAAATACTGTTGTTGCTACGGGACGACGGAAGGGGTTTTGGAACTTATTCACGTTTTCCAAAAAGGGAACGAGAATTAATCCCAAGGGTACAGCAGCCATTGCTAACACACCTAATAGTTTACTAGGTAGTGAGCGGAGAATTTGGAATACAGGATATAAGTACCACTCTGGCAAAATTTCCAAAGGAGTAGCGAAAGGATTGGCTGGTTCACCGATCATCGCGGGATCTAGAGTTGCTAGAGCCACAATACAGGCGAAAGAACCCATAATGACGACTGGGAATATATAGAGCAAATCGTTGGGCCAAGCAGGTTCACCATAGTAATTGTGACCCATGCCTTGGGCAAGTTTAGCTCTCAATTTGGGATCGCTCAGATCCGGTTTTTTTTGGGTTGACATTTTTAAATGCGCTCTCCGGCTGAAGTGAAGTTAAAGTATTGGTGGAAGCTGTTAACAATGCAACTAGCTCAAGTTTCCGATAGTAGTTTATGTCTACAACTACAAGTTATTTTCTCTTTAGTTTAAAACAAACTACGATGATCTGGAAACACAAGTTTTGCCTATTTGCTAACAACTTTGATTACAAAGGTCCAGAAATACCTTGTTTGCGAATCATCAGGAAGTGGAACAACATGAAGACGGCAATTAACCAAGGAAGAACGAAGGTGTGAGCGCTATAGTAGCGGGTAAGTGTAGCTTGACCAACACTAGAACCACCACGGAGTAAATCGGAGATGAGAACGCCGACTACGGGAATGGCTTCTGGTACACCACTAACAATTTTTACAGCCCAGTAACCAACTTGATCCCAAGGCAGAGAGTAGCCTGTTACACCGAAGGAAACGGTGATAACTGCGAGGATAACACCACTGATCCAGGTTAATTCGCGGGGCTTTTTGAAGCCACCGGTTAGATAAACGCGGAATGTGTGGAGAATCATCATTAATACCATCATGCTGGCTGACCAGCGGTGAATGGAGCGAATTAACCAACCGAAGTTGACTTCATTCATGATGTACTCGACAGAAGAGAAAGCTTCAGCAACTGTAGGTTTGTAGTAGAATGTCATCGCAAATCCGGTGGCGAACTGGATCAGGAAGCATACTAGGGTAATTCCACCTAAACAGTAGAAGATGTTAACGTGGGGAGGAACGTATTTGGTGGTGATATCATCAGCAATTTCTTGGAGATCCAAGCGTTCCTCAAACCAGTCATAGACGTTAGCCATACAATCTTAAAGTCCTAAAAATAGATTGCGGTTGATAAGTTTTGTTATGCGAAGCTTAGTCAGCCATGACTATTCAACTAACCTCAGTTAGAGGGTTCGCTTCTCGCTTCATCCAAGAGAATGGGGTTCTATTTGTCCACGAGCGTAGATTTGGGTGTAACTCACCCTATTTTTGATAAATCTTCCCGTCTTCTTGTCTTTACGAGCCAACGCTAACTATGTTGACTCCAAAGATGATTTTATCGTTGATCAGGAAGAATGGGCAGCTCATAAATTTGGACTAGCAACTTTATGAGAAGAATGCACTTCTTCTATAAAAAAAGTAACATAGTCGAGAGATAGATTTCATCAGCAACTGAGCATTACAGAAATTTTTAGGGAATTTAAGTCTGAGATGGCACTGAAATTAGGGTTCATTCACAAACGGGTTTGGCGGCTAGGATGCTTACTGCTATTGCTTTTTGGTTTGGTGTTTGCAGGATATGTTCCGCCGGCTTCGGCTTTGACTCCAGAACAGAAGTTAGTTTATGAAGTATGGCGAATTGTTAATCGCTCTTATTTGGATGGAACTTTTAACCATCAAAGCTGGCTTGATGTGCGACAAAATGCATTAAAAGGACATTTTGCTAATCATGAAGCAGCCTATACTACTATTCAGGCGATGCTAAAGAGTTTGGATGATCCTTTTACCCGGTTTCTTGATCCTGAGAAATATCGCAGTTTGCAAGTTAGCACTTCTGGAGAGTTAACTGGTGTGGGATTACAAATTACTCTCAATCCCCAAACTGGTGTTTTGGAGGTGATTACACCCATTAATAATTCTCCGGCGGATAGGGCGGGTTTAAAACCACGCGATCGCATCTTGAAGATTGAGGGTTTATCTACAGAGAATCTGACTCTTGATGAGGCGGCGGCGCAGATGCGTGGATTAAGAGGCAGCGTGGTTACGCTTTTAATTGGCAGGGAAGGAGAACAGGATCAGGAGGTTATCTTGGTGCGCGATCGCATTTCGCTGAATCCTGTTGTTTTTGATTTACGATTATCCCCCCAAGGAACCAAGATTGGCTATCTATCACTGAGTCAATTTAGTGCCAATGCTGTTACTGAGTTGGCACAAGCTATTTCTATTTTAGAAAAAAAAGGCGCGTCTGCCTATATTCTTGATTTAAGAAATAATCCCGGTGGACTCTTACAAGCAGGAATTGAAACTGCTCGTTTATGGTTAGACTCTGGCACAATCGTTTACACTGCCAACCGTCAAGGCATTCAGGGAACCTATGAAGCCTTTGGACCGGCTTTAACGACAGATCCTTTAGTAATTCTCGTTAATAAAGGAACTGCCAGTGCCAGCGAAATTCTCGCGGGTGCATTACAAGATAATCATCGCGCCCAATTAATTGGGGAAACAACTTTTGGTAAGGGTTTAATTCAATCTTTGTTTGAATTGTCCGACGGTTCTGGTTTGGCGGTGACAATTGCTAAATATGAAACTCCTAACCATCGAGATATTAATAAGTTGGGAATTAAGCCTGATCAAATTATTTCCCAACCATCACTTAACCGAGAACAAATCGGCACAAAGACAGATACTCAATATCAGGCGGCTGTAGAACTTTTGAGTAAGAATTTGGTAATGGGTAATTGGTAATGGGTAATTGGTAGGAATTTCTTTCCCTATTCCCTATTCCCTATTCCCTATTCCCTATTCCCTATTCCCTATTCCCTCTTAACTGTCACCTGTCACCTGTCACCTGTCACCTAAATTCAAGTTGGTGATTTTTTGGTAAGCTTGGTCTATACAGGATTTACCTCTAAGGTAGCCTGTATTAGCGCCAGGGCATAAATAAGTTAAAGTTTGTGGTGTGAAGCGATCGCTTAATAACTTAACGCTTTTAAGTTGTCGTAGCCAATGAAAAGTTTTAGAAGTGCGTAGTGGCATAGGTTCACCATGCTGGTTAGGAAGTAAATGCCGTCCCGAAAATAACACGCCGTCAAATTCACGATAGTATAGACAAGAAGAGCCTGGAGAATGGCCTGGTGTCCAAATTATTTGTGTTGTGGCATTGAGAGTGAACTCATCAGTAAAAGTGGTGACAGTTGAACCGGGCAATAAATAGGCTTCTTGTTCTTGGATGAGAATTTCGCAATTTAAGATTTGCTGATATTCTGCGGCTTTACCAATAGCACCACGATGACTGATAAAAAACCACCGAATTCCCCCATGTAAGGACAAAAAATCCTGGTTTATTTGTTCTAAAGCTGGGCAATCTATGAGAATATTTCCTTCATTGCCGATAATGAAGTAAGATGTCCCTCCTAAAGTGTCCCGATTAGGTGGAAAGGCAAAAATACTGTTATTCGTAAAAATCAGAGGATTTTCTGGCGTTGACAGGCTTTTTGTCAGAATAGAACGTGGTGGTTTAGTCTTGTAACTCGACTGCTGGGGAAAAGAAGACATAAATGAAAAAACTCAAACTCAAGGAGTGGTGAACAATCAGGTTACAGTGTGTTTACCATGACTGTGAACCGTGATTGAAAAATTAAGGCGTGCAGTCTTGCTTATAATTAGAATCTGTAACAAAAATTATAGGTAAGTCATTCTATCAAAATATAGTGAAAATAATATGGCATTTTGGTTTCTCCTCCTTCTGGGGTCATTGACTTATTTAATGATGCAACAGAGCGTTGCACGGGCTACAAGAACCCCTGTATGGTTATTGTGGTTGGTTTTAATGACACCTGCATTTGTATTGACTGGTTGGACGCTGATATATGGTGTTAAACAAGCTCCCCCATCAGCGCTCATTCTTTGGGTATCGGGAGGTTGTTTATTATTATATTGGGTGTTGTTTAATCGGGGTCGGCAATTACCCGTAAATTCAGAAAATCAATCTCCAGAAAATCTATCACCATCCAATAATACTCCTCCTGTAGAAATAGCGCCCGTCCGTCCCATTAACGTAGCAGAAGAAAGTCAACTGCGAAATTGTTTTCCCTGGTCTGTATATTATGTCCAAAATATTGAGTATCGTCCCCAAGCGGTAATTTGTCGGGGACAGTTGCGAACTATGGCTAGTGCGGCTTATGAGCAGATTAAAACTAATATTGAAGGACAATTTGGCGATCGCTTTTTAGTCATATTTCAAGAAGGGATGAATGATAAACCCTTCTTTGTATTAGTTCCCAATCCTCAAGCAGTTAAACCAAATAACCAACAAGACGCAGAAAAAATTTCCGAACCAGTCTTAGCATTACTATTGTTAGTAGCAACTTTATTCAGCACCACTTTTATCGGCTTGAAAATTGCGGGTTTTAATATCACCCAACTAGAATCTGATTTCACATTATTTTTTCAGGGTTTACCCTATGCTTTGGGCTTAATAACTATCTTAGGAACTCACGAACTAGGTCATTATTTAACAGCGAAATTCTACAAAATTCGCACCACATTACCCTATTTTATTCCTATACCTTTTTTCTTAGGCACATTTGGTGCTTTTATTAAAATCCAGAGTCCCATACCTCACCGCAAAGCGTTATTTGATGTGAGTATTGCTGGTCCATTGGCAGGATTTATTATGACTATACCTTTATTAATTTGGGGTTTAGCTCATTCAGAAATAGTAGCTTTACCCGAAAAAACCGGACTTTTAAACCCCAATGCACTCAATCCTAAATATTCGATTCTATTAGCTTTACTCTCAAAGTTGGCTTTAGGAAGTGAATTAACTGCAAAATCTGCCATTGATTTACATCCAGTTGCAGTTGCAGGTTTCTTAGGATTAATTGTCACCGCATTAAATTTGATGCCTGTGGGACAATTAGATGGTGGTCACATTGTTCATGCTATGTTTGGACAACGAACTGCTGTGATTATTGGTCAAGTTGCCAGATTATTATTACTAATGCTTTCGTTTATCCGAGAAGAATTTTTATTTTGGGCAATTATTTTATTATTTGTTCCCTTAGTTGACGAACCTGCTTTAAACGATGTCACGGAATTAGATAATAAACGTGATTTTATGGGATTAATATCAATGGCTTTGTTACTGTTGATTGTTTTACCATTACCCAAAGTTTTAGCTAATTTGTTGCATATATAGGAATCCGGTTTGATTCTGTGAATTTTCCTGCGTAGGAAGGCAAGAGGCAAAAGGCAAGAGGCAAGAGGCAAGAGGATTTGAGAATATGAAGGTGTACCGAGTTTTGTATGGCTACGCCACGCAAGCTATCAAAAATCAAATAGGAGTCCTATATAAATGTAATTAAGAGGCAAGAGGTAATGACCAATGACCAATTACCCATTACCCATTACCAACCTCAATATTGTAGTCTAGGATTCTTGTGAATTAGCGGCTTCAGTAGCCTTTTTAGAAGCATCTGTGCTACCCATACGGATTTCAGAAGTGAAGGAAGCCATACTAAAGCCACCAAAACGCTTTAGCACACTTACTCGCATCCGTAAATTAGGACTGGCAAACCATAGTCTTTCTTCAGACCACATGGTTTCATACTCAGTAATTAGAGTTAAAGCACCATCGTCACCGATTTTATAGCTACCAGCAACGGGGGCTTTTTCGGCATAACCCATTTCTCGGAGTAATTTACCTTCATCTGGGTTATCTGTATTGGGGACTGTGACTAAAACAGTCGAACCCTGATGTTTTTCTTCATCCCATTCCATTGTGCCATTCCAGATAACTCGCGCCCCACAGGAAGCCGTATTTGGCGCAATTTCATACTGTTCACACAGTTTAATTACTTCTGGATGATCAGCGGCTAACATCTCAATTACAATGTCTGATTTGCCGTCTTCTGACTGTTTAAACGCTAAGTGGTGACTGGTGCGATGGGAAAACCATTTTCCAGCACTTAATTCAAAAAATTCTTCAATGTTCATAAATAAAGTTGTCCTGCATCACAATTTTAACAATGCCTTTTATTATAAGAGACCCGCGTCTTTAGACCGGGAAGTGTCAATAAAAACTAGGAGGCGACTTTAAGTAGGTGAACACAATAAAACCAAACTGTGTAAAGAAATGTAAAATCGCCCAAACCCTCTTCACTCTTGCCTCTTGCCTCTTGCCTTTTGCCTTGCCATAACGACAATTTTCAACACCAACCTACTTAAGTTCAACTCAGGTTGTTGGTTTCTTCAAGTCTTTGTAGAGAAATCCTGGCTGCTTCAGCAACGTTTTTATGACTATCTTTTTCTAGATATTTTAAGGCGGAGACACTTTTAGGAGTCGGTAAATTGCCTAAAGCCTCAGCTAGTCGTTGTCGCACTAACCAATCCTCTGATTGGGCAAAACGGAGAATATGTGTGACAGAATTTATATCGCGGATTTCTCCCAAAGCTGAAATAGCCGCTTGTTGGATGACTATTTCTTCGCTATTTAACGCTTGGATGAGAATATCATGGGCGCGAGGGTCTTTGATATTACCTAAAGATACGGCAGCACTAAATCGCACTAGCCAGTCCGTATCTTCATAAAATGCCCGTGATAGCACTTCTAAGGCTCTATTATCTTCTAGATACCCCAATGCACCGGCAGCATCAGCGCGGATGCCATAATCTGGATCTGTTTCTAAAATTTTCACGAGAATAGAATAGCACTCTGGGGTTTTTTTGATTCCTAGAGCGAATATTGCCATTGAGCGCAGTTGCAGGGATTCATCATCTAGAACCTTTTTAATTAAAGGGACTGCATCATCGGCAGATATGTGACGCAAACTAGCAAGAGCTACCATGCGATCGCGCAAATTTGGACTTTCTAACTGAGTCGCAATTACTTCTAAACTTGGAGCAGCCATTTATTTGACAGCAATTTCTTAATTTATCTTTACTTTAACGTAATTGGGGCAGTCTAAACTATGATTCTTGTGATTCTGATGATTTGGATGATTTTGGCGATGAAAACCCCATTAATCATCTAAATCAAAGAGATCACACAAATCATAGTTCAGACTTTGGTATGATATCGTCACTTAAATAACAGTAAAACTTCACACCTATACTGTGTCTTTAGCAAGAGGAGAATAGATCGGAATAGACGTAGGGTTAATGGAACGACTGTTAAAGACAGCGAAATTACCATTAGGAGAATGATCATGGTTTTAGTTAGCGATCGCCCGGGTACGAAAAAAATCACCAGCTTACAACAGCAGCTTATTTATGAAATGAACATCATGTTCGATGCTGAAAATCATTTCTTAGAAGCCCAGCAAATGATGTGGCAATGTTGTCAAAACAGTAAATTGAAAGCTGTAATTGAGCCACATATTCCAGAAACCGAACAGCATATCGAAAACCTGAAACAGGTTTTATCTATTTTAGGAGAGCAACCACAGCGAATTACCTGTGATCTTGCGGCTGGTTTAATTAGTGAAGGTCAAAAATTCGTCCTTTTAGCTGCCGATAATCCCAAAATTATAGACTTAGGATTGGCGGAATGGCATAGTAAAATTGAACAATTGGAAATAGCTTGTTATCGTAGTTTAATTAAGGTAGCGGAACAAATGGGACAAAACCAAGTTGTCCAGTTGTTAGAACAAAACCTACACCAAGAAGAACAGACAGCACAAAAGCTGGAACAGTTGATGATGCAGTTAGTTCAAGAAGCAAAGCAAACTGAAGCTAAGGCTACTGCTAAGGCTCGTTAGTATGATTGGTATGTTCTAAAAAACCCAGTTCATACTGAGTGTTTTTGGATATTATAATCCCCGATTTTTCATGCTTCGGGGATTTTAATTTGCGAATTTTGGCGTTGCTGAATTGAGGTATGAAATTCCCAAATTGAACCTTTAAAACTCAAACCTCAGTGCGTCTTTGCGCCTTTGCGTGAGACTAGAATTCATACCCTTAATCAGCAACGCCCGAATTTTCATCACTCAAATCTCAAAAATCTATAAATCAGGAGGCAGAATTACGTTATCAATTGCATGAACAACACCGTTACTACCTTGGATATCTGCCTGAGTTACTTTGGCATCATTTACAGTTACACCTGTAACTGGGTCAACTTTAACATTAATAGCACCCCCTTCTACGGTTTTCACTTCCCCAGATTTTAAGTCAGTGGAGAGGACCTTACCAGATACTACATGATAAGTTAATATCTTGACCAATACTTCCTTATTTTCTGGCTTCAATAAATCCTTTAATGCGTCCGCTGGTAGTTTTGCAAATGCTGCGTCTGTAGGAGCAAAAATGGTAAAAAGACCTTTTCCTTGTAAGGTTTCTGTAAGTCCCGCTGCTTTTAAAGCTTTAGCGAGAGTTTTAAAAGATTCATTCTTCTCAAGCAAAGTCACTAAATTCACTGATGTTGACTGGGTGGGTTTGCTAACTGGTGTAGTGGGGACTTCCCTTACTGGCTGGTTGGGTTCGGCGACCGGTGCGGTTTCACTAGGTTTGCTACCACGATTGTAAGGTGGTTCATTGAAAATATTTGGTCTGGGATTGCGGACTTCTTTGGCTGGAGATGGGATAGTAGTTAAAAGAGCGATACTCATTAATCCCATAATTGCTGTGATTTTGGGCAATAATTTGCTGTAATTAGCGTTCATAAATTTTGTTTATCTTGATTGCATACAAGTTATACCAAGATTTATCACATTTTGCCAACCAAAAAGGTTCTTGACTCAGGAACAAGATTTTTCGCAAAAATTGAGGTAAGGTGATCAAAGAATCTAGAAATCAGTGGTCAGGAGTAGGAATATTTATAATATCTAAGAGTTTGTTTGAAAAGTATTAGATGAAACCTATCCCCCCTTCCCTACCTCTCCCTAACTCTCTTCTAAGAGGCTATCGTGTACACACAAGTTAAATTACCCCCCTTAATCCCCCCGATGCTTTGGGGGGAAACCGGAAAAATTAGTTCCCTCCCCAAAGCATCGGGGAGGGTTAGGGTGGGGTAATTTGAGGAATAATGGTGATTTGATAACTTGTGTGTAGACCGTAGCTCCTAAGAGGAGAGGGAAAAGGAATAACATTTAATACTGGAGAGGTTTACCAGAGGGATTTATTTATACATTAAAAACTTTTCAAACATCCTCTAACAAGTTCAACACTTTTATGCTATTTTATGCTATGAACTATTGGGAAAATTTTAAGTATCTCGAACAGTGCTAAATCAATTTATGTCCATAAAAATCCGAACCTGATTGTTGCACAAATTCGAGTGATTTCCAACTTGATGGGCAACAACTTAACCCAGAAAATGGTAAATTTACAGGAAAAATGCTAAGAATTAAAGATACAATTATAAAACTAACGAATAAACAAGTTGCCGAATATACAATATGCTAGAACTATATCAGTGGGAACTATCTCAATTTTCCGAAAAAGTTCGTCTAATCCTAGATTATAAAGGACTAGAGTATCGCAAAATCGAAGTTGCACCAGGAATTGGCCAGTTAGAATTATTTCGTTTAACTGGACAAAAGCAAGTTCCAGTGTTAAAAGATGGCAATAGATATATTGCTGATTCTACAGAAATCGCTAAATATTTAGATTCAGAATACCCAGATTATCCCCTGATACCGATAGATCCCAAAAAACGCGCTTTGACTTTATTATTGGAAGATTGGGCTGATGAATCTATAGGTGTTAAAGGTAGAAAGGTTCTATTTGCAGCTATTAGTCAAGATCAGAGTTTTCGTAAGTCGTTGTTACCAGTTTCTACTCCAGATATTCTTAGAAGTGTTGTGGAAGGTGTTCCTAGTGATTTTCTGTCAGCACTGGGTTTTGGTGTCGGTTTTACCCCAGATGTGGTAAATGCGGCTGTTACTAGCTTAAAACAAGATTTGGATATTATTACCCAATTATTGGTGGGTAGTCCTTATTTAACGGGTGATGAACCAACTTTAGCTGATTTAACGGTTGCTAGTTTATCCATACTTTTGAAGTTTCCTGATGGTGCTTATTTGGATTTACCTGTATCTCTCAGAGGGAAAGGGTTGTCGAGTATAGCCAATAATCCTGATTATGAAGCATTTTTCGCTTGGCGCGATCGCATCTACTCTCAATTTAGAAAACCATTACCAGGAATCACACCACCCGTAGGAAATTCACCCACAAGTATTCAAATTGATTAGGCAAGAGGCAATAGGCAATAGGCAATAGGCAAGAGGCAATAGGCAATAGGCAAGAAAAATATCAATATTTCCTGTTCCCTGTTCCCTGTTCCCTGTTCCCTGCTATAACAACGAACAACGAACAACAAACAAAAATGAATTTGGGATTACCATTAGGTTCTGTTATTGAAGGTTCTCTAACTGGGGGTTTGGAGGTCAGATTACACCCAGATATTTCTGTCGAAGATATGCGGGTAGGTAAATTTCTCGTGGTACAAGGGATGCGATCGCGCTTTTTCTGTATGCTAACAGATGTATCCTTGGGTATGGCGAATGACCGCATTACAGCTAGTCCTCCCAATTGGGAAGATAGCTTTCTGCGTGAAGTATTAGCAGGTAGCGGTACTTATGGGATGATCAACCTAGCACCCATGTTGATGTTTACCCCTGAATCTCCAGAATCTGGCTTTTCTAACAATGGTAAATCCCCTAATTCTTTTATCCCATCGTCCACTGGTTTAGCATCCTTTCAACCCCAAACCAGTACGACGATGGAATTATTACCTGTGAAAACTATTCCTAGTCACTTTAGCCAAGTTTACGAAGCCAATGAGGAGGACTTCCGCAAAGTGTTTGGCTGGGAAGATGACCCTCATCGTAACAACTTTTCAATCGGTAAACCCTTAGATATGGATGTGCCGATTTGCATTGATTTAAACCGCTTTGTGGAACGGAGTAATGGGATTTTTGGTAAATCGGGGACTGGGAAATCTTTCCTGACACGGTTAATTTTAGCCGGGGTTATTCGTAAAAATGCGGCCGTTAACTTGATTTTTGATATGCACTCAGAATATGGTTGGGAAGCAGTCGCAGAAGGAAAGAACGTTAATACTGTAAAAGGTTTAAAACAACTATTTCCCGGACAAGTTGAAGTTTACACACTTGATCCAGATTCAACAAAACGCCGAGGTGTAAGAGACGCACAAGAACTATATCTAAGCTATGAACAGGTTGAAGTTGAAGATATTAAACTATGTAATCGTGATTTAGGACTTTCAGAAGCGGCTTTAGATAATGCTAATATCCTCTTTACAGAGTTGGGTAAATCGTGGATTATTCAATTACTAAATATGAGTAATGAAGATATTGAGATGTTTTGTGACGAAAAACGCGGACACAAAGGCTCAATTATGGCATTACAGCGGAAACTTTTTCGCTTAGATAGTTTAAAATATATGCGAAGTGCTTGTCCGCAAAATTATATTAAAAATATCGTCCAATCTTTAGAAGCTGGAAAAAACGTAGTTATCGAATTTGGTTCCCAGTCCAATATGCTCTCATATATGCTGGTGACGAATATGATTACCAGACGGATACATGAGCATTATGTCAAAAAAGCTGATAAATTTCTCCAAAGTAAAAATCCTTTGGATCGGCCGACACCATTAATGATTACAATAGAGGAAGCACACCGCTTTCTTGACCCAGGAGTGGTACAAAGTACAATTTTTGGAACTATTGCTAGAGAACTACGAAAATATTTTGTCACGCTTTTGGTAGTTGATCAACGTCCATCAGGGATAGATAATGAAGTCATGTCTCAGATTGGGACTCGAATCACCGCTTTGCTGAATGACGAAAAAGATATTGATGCTATTTTTACAGGTGTATCTGGTGCGGGTGGTTTACGCTCAGTCTTAGCTAAGTTGGACTCTAAACAACAAGCACTAATTTTGGGTCATGCTGTTCCTATGCCAGTAGTCGTGCGGACTCGTCCCTATGATTCTACCTTTTATTCCGAAATTGGTGCGATCGCTTGGGAAGAAAAAACAGATGAGGAAGTATTCACCGCTGCTGAACTAGCAAAAGCAGATTTAGGTTTTTAGTAGTTTCAAGTCAACAACAGACAACAGACAACAGACAACAGACAACAGACAACAGACAACAGACAACGGACAACGGACAACTAACAATTTCGTAACATCCCTCCATTATCCAAGTAGCTCAAGTTCGGTTATCCGGCTAATCAAAAGCAACTTTAGAGGGGTTTTCGCGTCACTATGGATATGCGAACACAGTTTTTGGAAGTTAAAAAAAAAATAGTTTCCATAATCATCAACTTTTTGGCTTGATTACTAGAGTATTTATTATCTGGGAACTTTACTATTGACTCTGTTTGTCGTAACATAAAACCAATGTAAACTCATACTGACTCCGGTTTCAAAACGACTACTAGATAACTTAAACAAAAGAATTCTAGCCACCAACCCAATGTATTTCTGCTAAAACTCCAAAATCAAAATTATAGAGAGGGTAAGGAGACATATTTTTAGACTAACAACATCTTCATAAAGGTTGGATCAATATCAATCATGCTTGATGGTAGCTTTTCATATCCAGTGATGTATATTGTAAGCTTACGAATTGCCTTTGTTAAAAAAATATTGATTATGTTTAAGGAGTAGAGGATAAAAGCACCAATGCCTACAGTTAAAAATCATACAGAGAATGTCAATGCCAAATTTACCGCTGATATGGTCAGAACCTATCTGCGAGAAATTGGTCGTGTACCTTTGTTAAGCCGTGAACAAGAGATTATCTACGGTAAACAAGTACAGCAGATGATGGCGCTGCTAGAAGCTAAAGAAGCTTTGAGGAAGGAAATTGATCATGAACCTAGTTTATCAGAATGGGCTGCCCGTGTTAATCAATCAGAAACAGAAATAAATCATCTGATGGTACAAGGTAAGCGAGCCAAGCAAAAAATGATTGAGGCTAATTTACGCTTGGTTGTAGCTATTGCAAAAAAATATCAAAAGCGAAATATGGAATTTCTGGATTTAATCCAGGAAGGTACTTTGGGATTAGAACGGGGTGTGGAGAAATTTGATCCTATGCGGGGTTATAAGTTCTCAACCTATGCCTACTGGTGGATTCGTCAGGCAATTACCAGAGCGATCGCCCAACAAGGTCGAACCATTCGCCTACCAATCCATATTACCGAAAAATTGAACAAAATTAAAAAAGTTCAACGGGAGTTAGCACAAAAGCTAGGAAGATCACCCTCACCGACAGAAATCGCCAAAGAACTGGAGTTAGAACCGGCTCAGATTCGTGAATATCTGAATATGGCGCGTCAACCAGTCTCTTTAGATGTGCGCGTCGGTGAAAACCAAGATACCGAATTACAAGAAATGTTGGAAGATGACGGTCCTTCCCCTGAGTATTACACTACTCAAGAGTTTCTACGTCAAGACTTGAATAATTTACTTGCAGAACTCACACCCCAACAGCGTCAAGTTGTCGCCTTACGCTTTGGTTTAGAAGATGGAAATGAAATGTCCTTGGCGAAAGTTGGTGAACGGTTGAACCTCAGTCGGGAACGAGTCCGCCAATTAGAGCATCAAGCCCTTGCACATTTACGTCGCCGTCGAGCTAATGTCAAAGAATACGTTGCCAGCTAAAACAGTATACACGCAACAGCGTATTTTAAAGCATTCCTCTTGGTGATGCGCCTCCTGAGTTCAAAACAGGGGGCGATTTTTTTTTGAAGAAATAGAAAAGGTTCTGCAAATTTCTGATTTATTTTGCGAAATCTGTAGATGGGAAGTTGTATCTACTGGCAGATCAATACAAGAATTAAACATTGAAACAGGCTGAGAATTTTCAATCTCGATTTTACATCCCTCCGGTGGAGGATTTTATGAACTGATGGATAAATTTATTAACTAATGATAATCTGAGATTATTCCCCAAATTTACATAAATGGTGAGTTTTTGCTGAATTTAAAATTAAATATATAGATAAAACTTTTGAGGGAATCGTCAGTAATGAGTATTCAGTTATTATGGCAAAAATCCAGGAAAGAACAATAGTTAGCTTTATTACAGGAGAAATCCGATGCTTAATCATATTTCCAAATTAATGACTTCTAGCCAATTTAAATTTCCCATTGTTGGACTAATTGTTTCGGCTGGTATTTTGGGTATTAGTTATTCTAGTCAACAACATTACAAACTCCTCTCATCAACGGCCTTAACTACTAATTATGTAGTACCCATAAATCAAAGACAGATTAACTTTGATCCTGCTGTGATTAAAGAGGAAGCTATGCAAAAATCACCTGTGAATATTTCTAATCAGATATCTACTGATAAGTTAACAGAAAATATCACAGCATTATCTACAAATACGAGAGAATTGGGGAGAAAAGGACAAATCCAATTTCCCGAACAAGATGGGACTTATCTTTATGGACAATCATCCACACCAAATGAATTAGGACAAGGTTACATTCTCTTTCAAAAACAACAAAGTAAAATTATTGGTGCTTTGTATGTTCCTCACTCTGAATTTAGTTGTTTTCAAGGAACTTTAGCTAAGTCAGGAGAATTAGCAATGACAGTGAAAAGTTCTCCCGGTGAAGTTGGTGTAATGGAGGTTTCTACAGCAAGTACGATCCCTAAAGTTAATGAAAATGAGTTCACAACTTATCCTTATTCAGTAACATTACAAGACTATCATCAGTTGAGTTCTGTAAGTTCTAATGATAGGGAAATTTTGCAGATATGCCAACAAGGAAGCGATGGTTTTAAATAAGTAGGTGGACGTAAATAATTGTCCTTGGGATATAGCATTTTTTAGTGAGGTACAAGAACCCCAACCCCCTCCCCGCAAGCGAGGAGGAGGCTATAAATATACTCGATATGATTAGGAAATGCTATAAAGCAGGGAGAAATAAGTTAATGACCAATGACCAACGACCAATGACCAATGACCAATGACCAATAACTAATGACCAATGACTAATTTGAATTAATACTCAATTCCTGCTTGAGCTTTCACCCCTTGATCCTTAAAAGGATGCTTAACTAATGTCATTTCAGTGACTAAATCGGCTTTTTCAATTAATGCCGGTGGTGCGCCTCTTCCCGTGAGAATTACGTGCTTGTCTGCTGGTTTTTGAGCTAAACCTGCTAATACTTCTTCAACCTGTAAATAACCCAGTTTCAGAGCAATATTAATTTCATCGAGGAGAACTAATTTAAAGTCTGGGTTGTTGATAAATTCTAGGGATTTTTCCCAAGCAGCAGCAGCTTTATCAAGATCACGATCACGATCTTGAGTTTCCCATGTAAAGCCTTCTCCCATTGCATGAAATTCGAGTTGGTTTTCCCAGTGGCTAAAAGCACGTTTTTCTGCTGGTTCCCATGCGCCTTTGATGAATTGCACTATGGCTACTTTATGTCCATGTCCGAGCGATCGCAAAACCATTCCCAAAGCCGCAGTAGTTTTACCCTTACCATGACCAGTATTGACGATAATTAAGCCTTTTTCCGGTATGGCTTTAGCTATGCGTTGATCTTGGACTTCTTTCCGTCGCTGCATTTTTTGACGGTATTTTTCATCAGTTTGGGATGTTGATATTACCTCATCAATTAACCGGGAAATCTCTTGATCTGCTGAATCTGGATGTAATTCTTCTGGAGTGTCGTTGTTCATAAATCCTGTTGATAAATAACTGTTAAGACTAAGAGCATGAAGTATAATTTTTCCGTTTCGACAAATTCATTAGTTATGATAGACCAGAAATCACATAAATTCTGTTAGCTGTGATCTGAATAAAAAGTAGAAATATCTGTGAGGGTTGGCATCGGTTTCTGAGTTAATCCTCTGGGATAATCTTATTGTAAACCAAAAAGAGCGATCGCATTTTTCGACGCAGAGTAACGCTAAGTCGATCTTTTCAAGCTTTTACTCTGCTTATATTTTATATCTCAATCGGACCAACATTAAAACAAAGTTCTAATTGCTGATACTTTTAACCGAGACATTCCCCGATATCTGAGATATCGTGAATGTCCAGTACAACATCACCAACTGAGTTGGTAAAGGTGGTTACGTCGTAACAATCCCCTGACAATAGTATTATCAAAATTTTCGTCAGCAAGCAGTTTTAACATACTTCCCGTTCTGCTTTCCGCGCCAACAATCTATCACGCAACCCTTGGGAATCAAATCTGACCTCATTTATTTTACGAACTTCCTGTGCTTGTTGGTGTCTTTGCTGTAAATACACTTCCACTTCTTGTTGATGATTGAGATAGAAGGCAATGGTAGCATAAATATCAGCAAGTTTAAGGGATGGATAACGGTAAGCAATTTCTTCTGCTGTTGTTCCTTGTTTAAAAACAGCAATTACCGTATCTAGTGTTACACGAGTTTTGCCTATCCTAATGCGATAACATTATATCCAGTGTATTTGCTATTCAGGATTTCCCAAAAATGTCACAAAAGCCAGGTAAGAAAATTGCACCTATTCCCATGTCTAAAAATGTTAGCGTGGTTGACTTGATTGATACCTATTTTACCGCTTACAACTCAGCCCGGTTGCGGGAAGCCTGTCAACTGCTAACTAAGGAAGTGTTTCAAGAGGGTGTCACCGTAGGAGTAAGCCTATCTGGGGCGATGACACCGGCAGGTTTTGGAGTTTCCGCCCTTGCGCCTCTCATTCGCAATGGTTTTATTGACTGGATGATTTGCACAGGTGCGAATCTTTACCATGATATGCACTATGGTTTGGGTTTTGAACTATTTGCGGGTAGTCCCTTTTTAGATGATGTCAAATTGCGAGAAGAAGGAACAATCAGAATTTATGACATTATTTTTGGTTACGACGTACTGCTAGAAACGGACGCTTTTATTCGCAAAGTTCTCCAAGCTGAACCTTTCCAAAAGCGCATGGGAACTGCGGAATTTCATCATTTACTGGGTAAGTGCGTCTGGGAAATCGAAAAGCAATTGGGTGTCAAAAATTCCTGCTTATTGGCGACAGCCTATGAATGTGGCGTACCTATTTATACTTCTTCTCCTGGAGATAGTTCCATTGGGATGAATGTGGCTGCTTTGGCTTTAGAAGGTTCAAAGCTGGTAATAGATCCGTCCATTGATGTCAATGAAACCGCAGCTATCGTCTATGGGGCGCGAGAAAACGACGGTACAAGTGCAGCGGTAATTATTGGTGGTGGTAGTCCTAAAAACTTTTTATTACAAACACAACCGCAACTTCACGAGGTTTTAGGATTGGAAGAACGGGGACATGACTTCTTTATTCAGTTTACTGATGCCCGTCCTGATACTGGTGGTTTGTCTGGGGCGACTCCTGCTGAAGCTGTGAGTTGGGGTAAAATTGACCCCGATGAGTTACCTAGCGCTATTGTTTGTTATACCGATAGTACGATCGCTCTACCTTTGGTGACAGCATACACTCTTAATCAATGTCCACCACGCCCCCTAAAACGGCTGTATGATGGACGGGAAGCTTTGTTAGATACTTTGCAAAAAGATTATTTAGCAGCTAAAGATCAGCCTGTGAGTGAGGGTAGTCAGGAAAAAACAGCTACTTATCCTTGCGGTACACCTGTGAAAGGTTAGGGTTTTAAAGTTATTTTAGTAAGGTGCGTCGGCAGCTAATAATTTATTAAGTTTGACGCACCATTCTAACTTATAAGCGATTAATGTCTCATTTATTATGATATATTGTGGATGGTTCCAATCATTTTAAAACTTGATACATGATATAACATCACAAATCATCCAATAGAAAAATATGAAAAATATTCAGATTACTTCATTAGGTATCAACCAAGCACTTAAAAACCATGATTATTTATCATCCATTGCAGAATATATATGGAACGGTTTTGATGCGGAGGCTACTGAAATTAATATAATAATGCAATCTGATGACTTGGGAAGAATATCAGAACTAAAAATTATAGATAATGGATGTGGTATTGCTGATCCAAATAGATTTTCACTCTTTTATGAATCGAATAAACAAATTAATTTTGGTACTGCCAAGAATCTATCACATATTCACGGTAACAATGGTATAGGCAGATTAACTTTTTTTACTTTTTCTTCCTCAGCACAATGGGATACTATTTATGAAAAAGAAGGAAAAAGATATAGTTATAGCATAAATATAAATCATAAACAATTGGATAACTATGATATCTCAGAAGAGGTAGAAACTGATAAAAAAACAGGAACAACAGTTTTTTTTGATGATATTCATACAATTACATCTAATGATTTTAATGATGATCTTAATATCTATCTATATAGAGAATTTAGCTGGTTTCTTGAACTAAATTCAATGAAAAACTTTTCAATTAAAATAAATGATATGGATTTAGATTATAAATCTAATTTCATTAGCGATTTCACTGAATTAGAACATAAAATTGGTCAATATTTATTTAATTTGAAATTTATTCGCTGGTCTCAATCTCTAAAGAATGAATATTCCAGATATTACTGTATTAATTCCAAAGGTGAGGAAATAGATAAAAATACAACTACTCTTAATAATAAAGGTGATCATTTTTCTCATAGTGTTTTTGTTAAAAGTGAGTTCTTTGATCAAGAACATTTTGGATGGAGAAATATACAGAATAAGCAAATTTATAATTCTTTGATTCATTTTATTAATCAACAGCTTCAAAATAGAAGAAAAATTTTTCTGAAGACAAAATCGGATGTAATAATAGATGAATTTAGAAGAAATAATGCTTTCCCAAGATTTAGTAATAATACTTGGGATCAATACAGAAAAGCTGAACTTGAAGATTTTATCAAAGAATTATATCAGGTAGAACCAAAAATTTTTAGTTCTCTCAATATTGAACAAAAGAAAGTATTTGTTCATTTTTTGAATTTAATTCTTGATTCAGATGAAAGAACTAAATTAATTGATGTATTAGGAGAAATTATCAAGTTAACTTCTTCTGATTTAGAACATTTATCTGAATCTTTAAAAGTTACCAAACTTACAAATATTATTAAAACTGTAAGATTAATAGAAGATAGATACAGAGCTATTGATCAGTTGAGAAATTTAGTTTTCAATCAAGATTTAGAAGCTAACGAACGAGATCATATTCAAAAATTTGTAGAAAATCATTACTGGATTTTTGGTGAGCAATATCATCTTGTAACTGCTGCTGAACCAAAGTTTGAAGAAGCATTACGTAGGTATACTTATCTATTAAGAGGAGAAAAGCCTATTGTTTCTATTGATCATCCTGACAAGAATAAAGAAATGGATATATTTATGGTACGGCAGCTTTTAAATAATTCTTCTATCAATAATGTAGTTGTAGAGCTAAAACATCCTCAAAAGAAGCTTGGTTCAAAAGAATTAGAGCAGGTTAAAAAATATATGGGAGTAATTTTGGAACAAGATGAATTTAATGCTTCTAACGTGACTTGGGAATTTTATTTAATTGGTAATGATTTTGACAAATCTAAATATATTGAAAGAGAAATACAAAGTGCTAAGTCTCATGGTGAAAAATCTCTAGTACAGGTTGTTGATAATTATAAAATTTATGTTAAAAAGTGGAGTGAGATATTCACTGAGTTTGATTTAAGACATAAATTTTTGTATGACAAACTTGAATTAGAGAAGGCACAACTTAATATGGATGCTAGAAGTGCAAACGAAATCATTAGTAATATCCATAGCAATAGTGCGGTGCAACCTCCTCAACGTGTTATTCCAGAAAATTAAAATTTTTGTAACTTTATAAGTGAAGAGGCTTAACATCCGGTTAAAAAGTTGTTATCGTAGACTTGATAAGGAAGAACTATTTGCTATTTTTCAAACCCAGTTGATATCCTACATAAATCCATTGATTAACGCATCTTTATCCGCGTTTATCTACGCTCATCCGCGTACCCTTATTCTTGCTATTCTCTCCTCAGAGTGATTTTTATAAATTAACTAATTATAAATAAAAGCCAATTGCCAGAAGGCTTTTTGGAAAAAATTATAGGTAACAAGAAGTAAATATGATTTATCAAGAATAAGCACGATCTCCTCATTTTCTTCAAAAATTTAGGAATATGGATGATTTTCAGCTTTGGCTTGATTACAAAAGAAAAATAATCAGCATATTCCTAAATATATAAAAGTAACTGAACATTAATCTTACCTTTGATTGATGTAGATCATGTCTGTATTTTGAGAACATATAAGGTGTTTACGTGCTAATCGGAATTAATAATAATGACCATACATAAGATAAACATTGGTTTGACAGAAAAGCAGCGTCAAGGTGTGATGAATTTGCTAAATCTTGATTTAGCAGATGCCAATGTACTGCTAGTAAAAACGAAAAAGTATCATTGGGATGTTGTCGGTCCGCAGTTTCGCACCTTGCATAAACTTTGGGAAGAACACTATCAAGAACTGACAATAAATATTGATAAAATAGCTGAAAGAATTCGGACTTTGGGCTGTTATCCAACTGGTACAATGGCAGGATTTTTAAGTATTGCGACCCTCAAAGAACATAGCGATAAAATTCCTACAGCAACCAAGATGGTGACTCAATTGGTGGAAGATCATGAGCAGATTATTCGCAATTTCAGAAATCATATAGATCAGTGTAGTGAAGAATTTCATGATCAAGGTTCTGCTGACTTTTTAACTGATTTGATGGAAAAACATGAAGAAATGGCTTGGATGTTGCGTTCATTTATTGAAGGAGAAGCAGTAGAAGCGGATGGAAAAAAACAACCAGCAGCAACTAAAGTTCCGGTGGGTGTGTAATTGATATTTGTCAACACAAAATATTAGGAGTAAAGAAGTGCCAGAAGAATATCAAGCAGAACGTACCATCTCCGCTGTATTTAAAGAAGAGAAACAAATTGATAATGTAATTCGGCGGTTACTAGATAGAAATGTCCCCAAGGATAATATTTCGGTAATGGGGCGAAATTTTCAGTCAGAAACGCGAATTTCTGGTTTTATTACAAAGCGAGATGTGATTCTCGGCGGTTTGAGAACAGGAGCAATTTTTGGTTCTTTGTTTGGTTCGTTCCTGAGTTTGCTTACAGGTGTAGGTGTATTGTTTGTTCCCTTTGTTGGGCCAATTGTGGCAGCAGGTCCAATTGGGGCGATATTATTAGGGGCTGCAAGTGGAGCGATCGCTGGTAGTGCTGGTGCAGGTTTAGTATCAGTTCTGACTGCTTTAGGAATGCCAGAAGACAAAGCTACACTTTATCAAACCCGCTTAGAAGCTGGTGAATTTTTAGTGATGGTAGAAGTACCGAGCGATCGCAGTGGCGAATTTCAATTAATTCTCGAAAGTGCTGGTGGTGAAGAAATTAACACCATTGAAAAAACACTACCCCATCCTTGTCCGGGAATCTGTAACAATCCAGATGATTTATCGCCTGAAGTTCGCACCCATCTTTCCCCAGAAGCCCAGCGGATATTCATGCAACGTTATAATACTGCACTGAATGAAAATATGGATGAACTTACTTCTGAACAAATGGCTTGGGATGAAGTTCACAAACAATTTGATGAAGACGAAAATGGAGTTTTTTCAAAAGTTAAAGTTTTACGCTAGGAATATGTAAACAACAAATTGCACAATCTAGCAAAAAATATTTACCCAGTTATTAATCTAGAGAAATACTCTTGTGGTGCGGGCATCTTGCCCGCTATCTATATTCAGGAAACAGGTTAATTGCCCCTACATTTATTCATCAAATGTCTATTTACTACTTTGCTGTTTAATTGCTTGTTTTACCACTTCGATATCTAACTCAAATATCCGAGCAATTTGTTCTACAGTTAGCCCCTCATTTAACAGTTTAGGAATCGTTTTTAACTTAGTTTCTAACTCCGTCTCTTCTTTTACTTCTTGATAAAATCGGGTTTGCTGCCATTCTGTTAATCCAAACATTGCTTCTAACTCCTGACGGCTATAGGATGAAAATTTGTAAACCAGCATTCTTTCTACTAATTCTAAAAGATTACGACTCTTGGCC
The DNA here is from genome assembly GCF_017355725.1 of Anabaena sp. 54. Lineage (NCBI taxonomy): Bacteria > Bacillati > Cyanobacteriota > Cyanophyceae > Nostocales > Nostocaceae > Anabaena > Anabaena sp. 54. The sequence continues at coordinate 302,350 of NZ_JAAVWA010000001.1, read as the reverse complement.
GCATCTGCTTTTTCGACCAAATTGATCAAAGTTTTTGCTTGTTGGATAGCTTCATCTTCAGGGGCAACTACTAATTTAATAATTCCTAAACCAATTGAAGATGATGTATCAGCTATTTCATCTAAATAAACAACATGAATTAGTCCAGCAGTTAGTAAAGTTTGATATGCCAAGGGTATACCAGGGTCAAGATCCCGATTTGCCCACAATACTACCGCTTGCCATGTTCTTTGAGGTTTATTTTGGTTTAAGTAAAGAACTGCTTCTGTGATTAATCGCCAGTATAAATTATCATCGCTTTGAAATTGTACTTCTACAAAATAAATCGGGTCTTGTGGGTACTCTGGTTTAGGTAAAAATAAGCCATCTATTCGCCGGGCTAATTCTTTGATTTCCACTGAGGAAAATTCGTAGTGTAAAGCTAGTGTAGGAGGCTGTTCTAGCAGTTCAAATAACACACTGGGGAGATTTTGCAGTAATGTGTAAAATATCGTGTCTGTCTTCATATCTTGTTGTTAACTATTATTCTAACGGAAAACCGCCATATTTTTCAATAATTTGATCAATATCTTCCATAATCTTAATAGTTTCCGATATGATGGAAATTATATTTTGATAATGGCTAATATCATCAAAATTCAATTGTCTCCCTTTTCTATCTTTCAGCCATTTTTGACAAACTTGATAACCTCCAATATAAAAATTCCAAATTTGTTGCGGAACTTGATCAAAATACTGTTCAGAATTTATCCAAATTTGTTGATGATTTTCATTATATTTCACTTGTTCCACAATATCAGAACCAGGAATGGGATAAGTAGAAATTTCTGTTCCTGTTTCTTTCATGAGATGATATTTTACTAATTTATTACCTTTGATTACTAATTCCCAAAAAAGCGCAGAATTGGCAGTTAAAGGAACGCGAGGAAAATCAATCTTTAAAAATTCGGCGTAGCGTTGACGGTAAATAGGAGAATGAAAGATAGCGTAAATGTAATTAAAAATATCCTCTGGTCTAAAGGTTTTATTTTTATCTGATTTTCCATCAAACATAAATTCTAAATCTAGTTTTTGGGAAAATTCAATAATAAATTCTGGGGATAAATTCGGTTTACGTCCTCTAGGTGTATTAGTTGGGATAGAATCAAATAAAGTTGGGGTATCTGTTGGGTAAAGGTAAAGAGGGAAAATATTAACTCCACCTCTTCTAAAAATATTAGTATCAATAGGTTGGTTCGCAACTGATACCAAAGACCAGATAGGATCATTTACAGCAATTCCTTGACGACCTAAACCTAAACATAAATTATCTTTTCTAAAAACATGATCAAGTAATTCTCGTCTAGGCCTATCCATTATTAGATCACTATAATAACAGTAACGCCAATCGAAAGGGCGATATAAACAACTAATTATTTTATCTTCCCATTGATTATCTAAGCGAATTAATTGACGGACTTTATCTAATCGCCAATCTTGATGATCGTGAATATTATATTTATTGCTATAGTCTTCATTAGATAAATTAGTTTCTCGCAATTCTCTAAATTTTTGAGTAATGCTTTCCTCCTCAAAATCAATAGCAAAATGATCTCTATGGGTTTTTATACCAGCAGCATTCACTAGCATGATATCAATAACTTTCCATCCTTGTTCATACTCTGATGATAAACTGGTATTTTGAGGGTTAAATAAATAAAATTTAGCTTCAGGTTTGACAATTTTCCAATCAGTTGAACTAATATCATTTTCAGCTAACCAATGATACTTACCTCCAACTAACTCCTTATTTTCATAAACCTCTCTCATACCCCATAAATCAGCATGATAAACAGATGCTAACTTTTGCTGACTATGTTCATATTTAATAAAAATACTGATTGCTACACCTTGCTGAATATCAAATACATTTTTATCCTGTGAACCGTCAGGACAAACTTCTTTTTTCTTGCTATTACCATGTAAATCTAAAACATAAATCTCATCAAAAGTTTGCATCAAATTTTGACGCATTCCTCGAAAAGTGGGATTATCTAAATAACCATGATTTGTAATTAAAGCCACAATACCATAACCCGTTTCCGAAACCCGATGTTGAGCAAAACGGATAAACTTTACATAATCATCTAATAATCCTTTCGGGTTTCTTTCTCCTAAAGGTTTACCATCTACTTGATAATAATCTCTAACTAATCCTACAATCCAAGGATCAGTATTTATAGATTCATAAGAATAGGGAGGATTTCCTAAAATTACCATCACAGGAACATCTTGTTTTATATCTTTTGCTGCTTCTGCTTCATCTCTAATTCTGTTCATAAAACCATCAGCAGCAGGAATTTGAAAAGCCTCTTGTAATGTATTTGTTAAATAAATCCTTAACCGTTCATCAGAAATAAAATCATAACCCAATTCTTGCAACTGTAAACCTAATTTCATGTGTGCTACAGTATAAGGTGCCATCAACAATTCAAAACCAAATAAACGCGGTAATAAATGTTGACTAACATAACTTGACCACATCCCCTTTTGAGATTTAAACTTATCATAAATAAAATCAATCACACTGTGCATAAAAGTTCCCGTACCCACCGCAGGATCTAAAATCAAAACTTGATGAGTTTCGATAGTTCCCTCACCCTTGGGATTGGGGATTTTAATCTTTTTAGAATCTGCTAAACCTTTACTAATATTAAACTTATGTTTGAGAATATAATCCACACTTTTAACAATATAATCAACCACAGGTTCAGGAGTATAATAAACCCCTCTTGATTCTCGCATTTTTGGCTCATATTCTGCCAAAAACGTCTCATAAAAATGCACAACAGGATCTTCTCTGCGGGTACGTTTACCAAAATCTTTAAGAATTTCTGCCATTTCCGTTTGTTGCAGAATATTCGCTAAATTATCCACAGCCCAACTAATTCTATCATCTAAATCTGGTCCTGCTATTTGTCCAAAAATACTCCTTAAAAATGGGTTAGTTTTTGGTAATTTAAAAGCTGCTGTTTCCCGTGAAAAAGTATTAACATTATCAGTATTACACCGCGCTGCAAATAACCCATAACAAATAGTTTGGGCATACATATCCGCAAATTGTTCTACCGTCAAATCCTTAATTAATACTCTTTGAAATGACTCTAACTGCTGACGTAACATTCCCCCATTATCTACATCATGTAAAGCCGTTTTAATAGCATCTCTCATCAATTGCGCTAAACTGGCCATACGTTTAGCTAAATCCTTCGGTGTGGTGACTTGGGGAACTTTAGCTAATAAAAATTGCCGTAAAAGTTGGTCAACTTCTTGTATTCCTTCTTTATCAACTTTGATTTTTTTGTTTTTATCAATTGTTCCTAAAGATGCAGTTAATTTTAATTCTCCTTGAATATACCAGCGAAATTCTAAATAATCAGTTAAAATCAAATTACCTAAAGCCTGAAAATAACGCCCCATTTGGGTAGTTTTTTCTACTTTCTTGAGAGAAATACCAATATCTTTAGCTTCAATATGTCCAATTTCTAAAATACCATTTTTTACAACAAAATCTGGCGCACCGCAAGCTATTCTTTTCGGTTCATTAATAGCTTGAATTTGAGAATCTAAAGAATCTATTAACTTCTTTAATGCTGGGCGATAAGTATGTTCTGTGGCATTTTGTTGTTGATAAATTTGCGTAATTTCTTGAATGTAGGTTTGTAGATTATTCATATATGTATGGATTTAAAAACAATTTAGATTGAATTAAGTGATAAGTAACTCAACTTTTAAAATGACCTTTATCTGCAAATCTGCCCTCAGTCATATTCTGCCACTAACTCCTGTTTCATTAATGCCATAAATATGATGAATTACATGAGGATACTTTTCTCTAGCCATTTTACTAGCTACTTCCTTATCCTGATCAATAAAATAATCACCGCTATCAGGTTCAATAGCAATATACCAACCAGAATATTTATCTAATATTTCTGGTTTTAACCGCTCAAAAATCGCCCAACAACGCTCAGAGAATGCCTGTCTTCTAGCTTTTTCCTGAGCCTTTCTTTCTTGTGTCCACTGAATTTCGGGAAATACTCGACCACGACGGACAACTCTTTGGGGTGTGGATTGTGTCATCTTCATCACCTGATTAAAGTGTATTCCTCATTTTAACATGATGTGCCATAGCTCTTAATTCATTGAAAAACATCTACACAAAAATAGGATGAGCTTTTATACCCACCCCTGATGTATTAATCTTATTTGAATAGTTGAAAATTATTGGGGTTTATTTTGTTGACGACGAGAACGCATATTTTCGCGCATTTGCTTAATTTGCGCTTTCTGTTCAGGAGTTAATACAGCGTCCATTTGTTGTTTTGATGACTCTCTAATTTCTTTCATTTTAGCTTTTTGTTCAGTGGATAAGCCTAATGAAGCAAAAATATCACCTTTTTTTCCACGTCCTTCTCTGCGTTGCTCTTGTCCTTGTTGACGTTGTGCTTTATATTCTGCCATTGTGGCTTGTAATTTAGTCTTTTGTTCGGGTGTCAAAACAGCTTCAATTTGAGTGCGGGTATTGCTACGAATTTCTTTTATTTTAGCTTTTTGTTCAGGGGTCAAATTCAACTTTTTAGCTGGACTTTCTTTTTGCCATTCCTGACCAGCTTGGGGTGAAGATGAATTTTGTTCTGCTTGAACTGCAAAGGGAGTTGCGATTAAAGTCAAAGCCAGAGTACCAGCAATTAGTGATAATGTCTTCAGTTTCATAATTACCTTTTGGTTATGTTTGGTTATGTCGGTTTTCTATGTTCCTATCATAGAGACTAACACCCAGTAACCACATGAGGCAAAAGTCACGTCTACACCCATTACTTTAGTCATGACATTAGCATTCAGATATCTTATGCTTGTTCCATTTTAATTTAATCGTGATACAAATATTTTAAGTTAGGTTGAGGATTTCAGCCTTGTAACTATATCAACTATCAATCAATTATGAATCGTCCTATTCAGTTTAATAATCATCCTTTTCGATTTCTTTTGTATTTAGAATGGCTATTATTGGGATTTTCAGCGTTAATGGCATTAATGCCATCTCCCTCACCGCGCTTTTCGGCAATGTATCCAGAATTGACAATTTGTAGTTTAACAATTTTTGGTTTAATGGGGTTAAGATTGCCTACTTTCAATAAAACCAATAAAATTATTTATACAGCATTGGAAGTTATCTTAATTTTAATTACTGGTTTTTTCGGTGGTAGAAGTGCCAGACTTTTCCCCTTTCTCTATTTAATTTTGGTAACTCGTAGTTGTTTAATTTTTCAACTTCCCGGACGATTAACAGTTACTTTATCTTCATTTATTTTATTTCTATTTACTCTGCGACAACGGATACCTCCTGGAAGATTTTCACCAATAGCTCAGGAAAGATTTAGATTTTTCAGTTTTAGTTTGGCGGTTCTATTTGGTTTAAGTTTAGTATTTGTTTTAATACTAATGAATACTGTTTTGGCTGAACGGCAAAGTAGAGATAAACTGCAAGCTGCTAACGAAAAACTCCGTCAATATGCCTTGAAAATTGAAAGTCAGGCAACTTTGGAAGAACGCAACCGCATTGCTAGAGAAATTCATGATTCTTTAGGACATTCTCTAACGGCTTTAAATCTGCAATTAGAAACTGCTTTAAAATTATCAAAACATGATATACCTAGAGCGATGACGTTTTTAGTCACTGCAAAAGAACTTGGTTCAAAAGCCTTACAAGATGTCCGGCAATCGGTTTCTACTATGAGATACCATCCTTTACAGGGACAAACCTTAGAGGAGGCAATTAAGGTTCTTGCAGCGGATTTTCAGCGTTATAATGGCATTTTACCTAGTTGTCAAATTTCTATTATCTCTCCACTGTCTATGGAAATCAGCACTCCTATTTATCGAATCATCCAAGAATCATTAACGAATATTTCTAAATATGCCCAAGCTACAGAAGTTCAATTAGAATTAATAACAACTTTAGCAGGGTTGAAGTTAATAATTCAGGATAATGGCAAAGGTTTTGAAGTGGGGCAAAATACTACTGGATTTGGTTTACAAAGTATGCGCGATCGCACTTTAGCATTAGGAGGCGAATTTCGGATTAACAGCAGCCATAATCATGGTTGTCAAATAATAGTTGATATCCCTTATTCATATCCAGAGATAGCAATAGAATAGCCAATTACCTATTACCAATAAAAATGATTACAGTCTTACTTGTAGATGATCAAAGTTTAATTCGTCAAGGTCTAAGAGCCTTATTAGAATTAGAAGTAGATATAGAAATTGTGGGCGAAGCAGAAAATGGTCAAACCGCAATTAATCTAGTTGAAAAATTACGACCTAACGTAATTTTAATGGATATCAGAATGCCTATCATGGATGGAGTTGCTGCTACCAAAGAAATTAATCAGCATTTTCCTCAATGTAAAATTCTCATATTAACAACTTTTGATGATGATGAATATGTGAAAGCTGGATTACAAAATGGCGCAATGGGTTATTTACTCAAAGATACACCCTCAGAAGAGTTAGCAGTTGCCATTCGTGCAGTTGACAAAGGATATTCCCAATTAGGACCAGGAATAGTCAAAAAACTAGTCACTCAATTTCCGGCTACCTTACCCCAAGCTGTATTAGCTATACCACCGAACCTCACGGAACTTACCCCCAGAGAAAAAGAAGTTTTGCGGTTAATTGCCATTGGCGATAATAATCGAGAAATTGCCAAAAAACTGTACATTTCCGAAGGTACAGTCAAAAATCATGTCACCAATATGTTGAATCGGCTGAATTTACGCGATCGCACACAAGCTGCTATCCTAGCCAATAGTTTTTTGACATACTTAGAACAAGATATTTGAAATAAATAGCACGTAGTTTCTTTGATGTAGTCATTATCAGATTACAACCTTTTGTCTGCACCACATTTACATAAGTAGGTTGGTGTTGAAAATTGTCGTTATGGCAAGGCAAAAGGCAAGAGGCAAGAGGCAAGAGTGAAGAGGGTTTGGGCGATTTTACATTTCTTTACACAGTTTGGTTTTATTGTGTTCACCTACTTAGACATACTTGATAATGATAATATTGACAAAAATTAATACACAATACTCAAAACTTCCTATAGTTGACACTCTCAACAAAAACTAAAACAAAATACCCAAAATTGACACCGATTAAATCACCTCAAAAGCTTATGTCATATAAGTTACACAGCTTAAGATTACAAACAAAGCAATAATCTTAACTTGTATTAATAATAAGAAAAACTAAATTCCGTATTTTTTCGGTATCATCTTAGTTTTGACTGGTGCATAATTTAAATCACAAGGATACTAGAAAAGAGGCATCCATTTACACAGTTCCATTATTGTTTCTTTAAAATAAATGATACTGTACTACTACAAGTAAAAAGAGTTTGTTTAATTCCGTATTTACTTGATTTTCCTACCCACTTTCCCATTTAAAACAACGGAGAATAATCATCATGGCTATCAACTCAGAAAAACTCAGCATGGTTTTACAAAACTTTGTTAGTGCTACTACTGATGTACAGGGAGCAGCACTTGTTACTCCCGATGGACTCCCTTTAGCAGCAAGCTTGCCAGGTGGAATGGATGAAGAAAGGGTATCAGCCATGTCCGCATCTATGTTATCCTTAGGCGAAAGAATTGGTATGGAATTAGCCAGAGGAACTATTGACCGAATCTTTGTAGAAGGCAATAAAGGCTTTGGTATCTTAACTGGTTGTGGTCAAGATGCCGTGCTTCTAGTTTTAGCCAGTGAAAGCGCTAAACAAGGATTACTAATGCTAGAAATCAAACGAGTTCTAGCAGAATTAAAGCTGATCCTCATGTAAATTACATCACCTTAGAGGTTAACTTATCCAGAGTTCCCCAATAGATAAATACTGCTGATTCTAGGGAACTTTTTACTTAATTGGATGTGTTTATTTTTGCAGTAAGTAGCTAGATTGGTCGTGTCAGCCTGAGTACGAGATAGTGCCAACCTTGCCAGAATTAAACAAGAAGAAAATAAAAATGTGAGCAACTGTAAACATTTTTGTATCGAAGGGTGATAAAGATGGAAATTATGCGCTTGGTTGTCACAGGAACTGTAGGGGCTGGTAAATCTACCTTTATTCGTTCCGTTAGTGAAATTGAAGTTGTAGATACAGATACCCGTGCAACTGATGAAACAGCATTGCTGAAGAAAAGAACCACTGTAGCCTTTGACTTCGGCAGATTGCAATTTGGTCCAGATATGGCATTGCACCTTTACGGAACACCTGGTCAAACTCGCTTTGACTTTATGTGGGACATTTTGATTAATAAAGCACACGCTTATATCGTACTCATCGCAGCCCATAGACCAAGAGAATTTCGTCAAGCACGGAATATTATCAACTTCATGCAAGCGAGAGTTAGTGTACCGATGATCATCGGTATCAGCCATACAGATTGTCCCGGAGCTTGGGCAGAGGAAGATATATACTTAGCAATTGGTTATGTAGATGAGCAGAATCGGCCTCCTTTAGTTAAGGTGAATCCTAACGAAAGAGACTCAGTAGCAGAAGCAGTAATTCACTTAGTACAGCACTTAATGGAAAGTTGTGCAGTTGAGAGTTAAGAGCTTTTTTGAAAGTACAAATTGGGATTTTGAGTTCTGGGTTTTAATAAATCTCTTCTTCATCAAGGAGGCTGATTATGTCTATTAATGGTAACTTTGCAGATTTTTCTTTGCCAGAACTGCTGCAATTTTTAGATCAAGGCAAAAAGACAGGTATACTTCATATTGAATTGTCATCTGACAAAAATCAAACTAACGCCAAGCAAATTTATTATATTTGGCTGCATCAAGGACGAGTTGTAGCTGCATCTGATCGTTTAGATCAACAAGGTTTAACATTGTTAATTGCTCAACGAGGATGGGTGAGTGAGCGGGTAATCTCTAGGGTGACTCACATTTCTGCCTGTTTTATTAATTCACCTTTGGGACTGTGCCTAAAATCCCAAGGTTTAATCCAACCAGAACAACTGAAACTATTGTTTAACTCTCAAGTTCTCCGTCCAGTCTGTGCCTTATTTCAAATTAAAGATGGTCAGTTCAAATTTGAACCAATTACAGCTTTACCATTGGGAGAAATGACAGGTTTGAGTATGTCCGCAACCGAAGTTATATTAATCGGATTGCGAGCATTACGAGACTGGAATGCCTTAGCTGAAAAACTACCAGATCCCACCTCTGGCTTATCAGGTCTAAGTTCAAAACAGCCCAAATTACAGCTAAATGCTCAAGAATGGCAAGTATGGGAATTTGCCAATGGTGAAGTTGCCCTAGCCAAAATCGCCGATCAACTTAATCTCGCCGTAGATACAGTATTGCAAATAGCTTTCCGTCTCATTGTGATTGGTTCAGCAGAAGAACATTTTATGGTTGCGGCTACTTCTATCTCCATGACCGAGGAAGTTTCTACTTACGAAATACCCATAGTTGCACCAGTTCCAGAACCGGCTCAAAAGCCAGCAGTTAGTCAATCATTTCTCAAAAATTTAGTCGGTTTTCTGCGGAGTAAAACTGCTTAATTAATCCTGTTACTGCTACTATCTTAATTTTGAGAAATTTATATACTCTATCTTTTACAGAGTAAAAACAGACATTAATTAAATCCAGATACGACTATCAATGAAGAGAATCCTTTAACTGAGAATTTGAATTATGTCATTACGCAAAGAACTAGGCGATTTTAATAGTATTGTCTGTTTTAAATCTGCTATTACAGGTATGGAAGAAGCTCTTGGGGAAAAAGCTACAGCTATTGCCCTAACTACAGCCGGTCGTACTAGGGGTAAAAAGTTAGCTGAAGATTTAGGTTTAGCAGGATCTACACTTTCATTAGATGATGCAGCCGGTAAATTAAAACAGGCTTTAGGTAAAGAAGGTACTTGTTTGTGTATTGTTGAAAAAATTGTTGCTGACGGCGAACTTATTAGAGTCTATACAACTGAAACCTTATGTTCTGCTGGTGAAGTAGCAGGTTCACCCCGTAAATGCACTTTTACTATGGGTGCAGTTTGGGGTGCTGTTGAACAACTAATTGGTAAACGGTTGAGAGGAGTACATACTGACTCAGTCCTCAGAGGTGGTACTCATGATGTGTTTGAATTCACTCCTTTGTAGGAATACCAAATTTTGAGAAATATTGATACTCTATCTTTTATAGAGTATCAACAAAAGGGCGTTGCTGAATTGGCGTATGATTTTTGGAGGTAGAGACGTTCCATGGAACGTCTCTACAAGAGTCTTGAACGTATGCAAAATTATTTTCATCCCTAAAATCAGCAACGCCTATCAACAAAAGTTAATTAAATCCACACCTAACTATTTTTAAGGATTCATTATGGCTATTGAACCTCGCGCTTTTTTGACCACCATGGAAACTCGGATTGGTCTGACAGCTGAAGATAAAAAGGTAATGCAAGCAAATACAGATTGGGGAACAGCAGTTGCTGAAGAAATGGCAAATCATTTTTATGCTTACCTGGGACGTGATGAAGAAATGAATGGTATTTTAAATGCCACTGAGGGACGAGTTCATCGGTTACACGCCACCTTTATTGACTGGTTTAATCAGATGTTCACAGGTATGGATAATTGGGGTGATGAATATGCAAAATGTCGTTGGCACATTGGCTTGGTTCATGTGAAAATTGGTATTGGTCCTCAGCACGTAGTTCCAGCAATGGCAGTTGTGGTTGATAAAGTCGGTAAAAAACTCAAAGCTGATGGTAAATCAGATGAATTAAAAGATGCCTTGGCTAAAGTTTGTATGATTGATTTAGCTTTTATTGAACAAGCTTATGTAGAAGTTTCTTCTGCTGCGGTACTTAAAGAAACTGGTTGGTCAGCAGCCTTATTCAGACGTTTGATTGCTACTGGTGCATCTGATATGTAATAGACATTTCCAGAAATCAATGTAGAGACGTTCCATGGAACGTCTCTACAAGGGTTATAGGATACGCATATTTAATTTCTGGAGATGAAATAGTAATACTAAGATACCGGACTTCTTAAAGAAGTCCGGTATCTGTCTATTTGATGTGATTCATCTATAATAGATATCACTTCTCACTGTTTACCTCTCATGCAAATTCCTCGTTTACATCCAGACACTATTGAAGAAGTTAAACTCCGGGCTGATATTGTTGATGTAGTCTCGGAGTATGTAGTCTTGCGGAAACGGGGTAAAGATTTTGTCGGGTTATGCCCTTTTCATGATGAGAAAAGTCCTAGTTTTACAGTTAGTCCCAATAAGCAAATGTATTATTGCTTTGGCTGTCAAGCTGCGGGTAATGCAATTAAATTTGTCATGGATTTGGGAAAACGCCAATTTGCAGATGTGGTACTAGATTTAGCAAAGCGTTATCAAGTCCCGGTTAAAACTTTAGAACCTGAACAAAGACAAGAATTACAACGGCAGATATCTTTACGTGATCAATTATATACTGTTCTCGCTTCTGCTGCTCAATTTTATCAACACACTTTAAGACAATCTCAAGGACAAAAAGCATTAGAGTATTTAGAAAAAACTCGTCAATTTCAACAAGGAACAATTCAACAATTTGGTTTAGGTTATGCTCCTGCAGGTTGGGAAACTCTTTACCGTTATTTGGTGGAAAGTAAACATTATCCGGTGCAATTGGTAGAACAAGCGGGATTAATTAAACCCCGGAAAGAAGGGGGCGGATATTATGATGTATTCCGCGATCGCCTAATGATTCCCATTCGTGATATCCAAGGGAGAGTAATTGCTTTTGGTGGCAGAACTTTAACAGAAGAACAACCGAAATATCTCAATTCTCCAGAAACAGAATTATTTAGTAAGGGGAAAACCCTATTTGCTTTAGATGAAGCTAAAGACGGTATTTCCAAAGTTGATCAAGCGGTAGTTGTAGAGGGATATTTTGATGCGATCGCTCTCCATGCAGCCGGAATTAATAACGCCGTTGCTTCCCTTGGTACAGCCTTAAGTTTAGAACAAGTGCGGCTCTTATTACGTTACACAGAATCCAAACAATTAATCCTGAATTTCGATGCTGATAAAGCCGGAACAACCGCCACAGAAAGGGCAATTGGTGAAATTGCTAATTTGGCTTATACAGGGGAAGTCCAATTAAAAATTCTCAATTTACCCAATGGTAAAGATGCTGACGAATATCTACATAGTCATACCCCAGCAGATTATCAACAACTATTAACAAATGCGCCACTTTGGCTAGATTGGCAAATTCAAAATATTATTAAAAATCGAGATTTAAAACAAGCTACCGATTTTCAACAAGTCACCCAACAAATAGTTAAACTATTGCAGAATATAGTTAATAGTGATACACTTAATTATTATGTTTCCTACTGTGCAGAAATCCTGAGTTTAGGAGATACTAGACTCATACCTTTAAGAGTTGAAAATCTCTTAACTCAAATTAAACCCGGTAGTATAAAACCCTCAATTCCGCGCACAAGCAGACCACCTACTAAAACCACAAAGCTATCTTTAGTAACAACTGAACGGAGTTTACTAGAACGAGCCGAGGCATTATTATTAATTATTTATCTTCATTCTTCCCAGCAGCGGCAAATAATTATTGAAGATTTAGAAACCCGCAATTTAGAATTTAGTCTTTCTCATCATCGCTTTTTGTGGCAACAAATGGCAGAATTCATAGTTGATGAAGTTGATTTAATTTCTAGTGTGCAAAATAGATATTTAGAATTAGGGGAAGAATTAGACATAGTTTCCCATATATTTCATCTCAATGAAAAAAATAAAACAGAAATATTGCGAACTCCTCATGTTATCCAAGCAGCACTGGCTTGTATGGAAAGAGTATTCAGAGAAAAACGCTATCGTTATTTTATGGAACAATGGGAAAAAATAGACCCTCAAACCGAACCAGAAAAAGATAAATATTATGCTGAAGCCATATATATAGAAAAAATCCATTTACACGACTTGGAGAAACAGCGACAATTTTCTATTACCGATTTAATTTAGTCAAAAATAATAATTCTATCCGTGTCTCTATCCTGAAAATCCTGATTTCTAAACTGACGCAGTTACATCTTCATCATAAAAAGTCAAAGGCTCAGGGTGGTGGTGACAATTACGGCAACCTAATACTTGTATATTTGTACTATCATTAGCAAATACATTCTGGAACAATCCGTAGTTTATGACTTGCTTGAGCCGGATGCGTTATAAGTTCCATGACATCGTAAGCTAAACCAATAATTTGCGCTGCTAATTCATTATGTTCTCGTAAACTGCGGGCGACTCCTGTACCAGGTTCAGGATTATCAATAGCATTAATTCCAGTCACAGCAATAATGGGGTTCTTCAATTGTCACCTCCGATAATTCTTAAATAGTGAAGTTGCTGCATAAAATCATTGACATCTCGTTCCACAATGCTTTGAGGAATCCCAAATTCAGAAGTAATTAAATTAAACTGATAATTTCTGGTTTGGTTTGTTGTTTTTGCAACTGTTGAATAATAAAACAGCCGCAGGAATTAAGCGTATAACTTTCCCCCGTAGCCGAATCAAAAGCAAATCCATCCGCAGATATGTTTAAGGTATGGGTAGTATTTGTTTTCATGAGTAATTACCAAGTTTATTTCTCTCTCTGCGCCTCTGCGTCTCTGCGTGAAACCTCTTATTCCTTCCTTTGTGAACAATCCCCAAGAGGACGGGGAGGAAGTCCCAAAGCCTCAATTAATTTGTCTTCAGTGACGTTTAATTTAGTGGCTGCACCGCGAATATCAGGACGTGGAGGTGGTTCAAAGGGTATTCCTAAAGCTGCTTTTAATTTTGCTTCTGTGACTCCTAATTTTTTAGCGGCTGTAACAAAATCTATGGGTGGTTCTGGTGGTCTGTGCTGTTCCTGTTCTGGGGTTGGTGTGACATTTTCTGCTATTTGTTCAGGTTGATTAGCAATGGTTTTGTTGGGAAGGAGAATGCTGGAAGTAGCTATGGCTAAGGGAAGCGTAGATAAAATCAATAGTCGGTTAATCATGATTTTTGGCTGTGCTGTGTTCTATGTTTCTATTAACACGGCTAAAAATTACAATTCCTCCTGGGTTTAAATTACAGTACAGTTTTGTAATTTACTTTGTTCGGTAATTTCTTGTAAAATACAACCAGAAAAGCTTACCTCAGTATAAATTCTGAGTCTAATAGTAAAAGTCGTCTTTAGACGAAACAGCCCTGGATTTATTGATGCTGATCTGGTTAGGGCTTATGATAATAAATTATAAGGTATAAGGTATAAATTACAAATATAGTATTTAAGTGTTTTACACATAGACAGATTTTTACAAACTTTGTTATTATTCAGATAATAACAACTCGTAGTTTTATTATTTAAAGCTACGAGTTGTTATATTACTAATCATTTTTCTATTGTTGTTAGTATGGGTGCATTTGGGAGGATATTAGATTATGAAATTTCCTAAAATTGATTATAAAAAAACAACACTTTATCTAATGAGACTTTTTTGGAAGGTATTCTCACAGATAATAATTTATTTAATTAGATTTTTTAAAAAGGTATTTTCAAGATTTCCAAGATGGCTAAAATTATTAACCATAATAATATTTCTTATCTTGAGTATGCTAACTATTCAAGGAATACAAAATTGGTTTCAAAGGTTAACATCACCATCTCCTGAAGTTGTTATTTCTCCTATATCTTCTCCAGTAGCTTTACCTCCAATTGACCGATTTTCAGATGGAGTTAATAAAGCTACTAATGCAGCAAAACTAGCTCAAAATGCAAAGACTTTAGATCAGTGGAATAAAGTAGTTAGTGAATGGCAGGCAGCTATCAATTTCATGAAGACTGTATCATCAACAAGTCCAAATTATGGTGTAGCAAAACAAAGGATGGTAACTTATCCAAAGAACTTAGCCTATGCACAAAAAAATGTTGAAAATTTGAAACAGCAACAGTCAAAACTTCAGAAAGGACAAACCATTCGTGGTCAGCAGGTTTTTAATAGTTTAAAGGGAATTTATCAAGTTCGAGGTGGACTTACACCTGTAACTGTCGTCAGCGTAATTATTCCAAAAACTGGATGGGATAAACTTTCCCAAGGAGATAAAGTTAATCTAACTATGTATACCCAAAGCCTTATTTCAATTGTCAAATCTAACCCTGCTAAATATGTTGATATTTCTCAATCTGCTCCTGCATACAATCCTTTAGTAAATAAAACAGCTAATATTTGTCAAGATTGTTGGTCAATTATTTTAAGTAATAAAGATAGTCAACCCTATGGTATTGATACAACTGTAGTTCAAGGGGATACTCCTTGGAAAGACGACGAGCCATGTTGTCGAGGAGTTAAGGCATCTGAATTTATTCAAAAGAACTTAGTATTAGCATCTGGACAAAAAAATGTTAGAAATTTGAAAAAACAAAAATCAAATTCGTCAAATTCGACTCCAGCATCAAATACATCAACTTCATCTTCCTCCACATCATCTCGAACTTTTTTAGGAAGAAGCGAGACGGGTTATGAGCTTTGGGCTGGTGAAAAGTGCGTTTACGTCAAGGGAATTACAGAAGGTGATTTGGCACGTCTCAATACCGATGTATGGGGCTTCAAAGATGCAGTCAAATTGCAGACAGGTTATAAATGTGTTCTATTTGAATAGATTGACAAAGACAAACTAACCCTGTATTTCTACTACCAGGAAATAATAATAATCTCCTGCTGTCTACAATTTACATTTTTTGAGGAATTAGATATGAAAGCTCGTGATTTCATTAAACCTGGTGAAAATATCATGGTTATTTTTACTGATGGTACGTTGCTTGAATTTAGTGATGATAATTCAGTTTTAACAGGAGATTGGAAGATTGATCCGAGTCATTCAATTAATCGAGTCATTATTTACGTGCATAACGATGAGAAAAATACTTTATATGTTGGCAATCATGCTGGTATAAAATTTATCGAAGAAAATAAGCGACATAAGATTCAATTAACTCATGTTCAATATATAGGGAAAACTAACTTGAATTGGAACGACTTTGCTGAAGCAGGAGCAAATCCTGTTCGGTATCTCCCATAGCCTTAAATATAGACTGAAAAGAGCGATCGCATTATCTGATGTAGAGTAGAGAGCGATCGCATTTCTGGTGTAGAGTTGGAGGCGATCCAATACTTGTCGGTTAAGGAAATGTAGTTAAGGAAATGTAGGTTGGGTTGAGCGACAGCGAAACCCAACATTACCAAGGATTTCGTTGGTTTTCGTTCCTCAACCCAACCTAGAGTAGTATTGGGAGGCGATCGCATTATCTGATATAGAGTGGAGAGCGATCGCATTTTTGATGTAGAGTGAGAGCGATCGCATTTTATTGATTTAGAGTAAACAGCGATCACATTTTTGATGTAGAGTTAGGAGCGATACCTTCGGTAATCTTCACTAACGCCTTGAGCATAATTAAATTTTTGGAATTATATTACAATAGTTATTATGTATAGCCAACTTAATCAAAATTTACTATGAGCATTAGTCTCACACCTAAGCAAGAACGCTTTATTGAAACAAAGCTGCAAACTGGAAAATACCATTCTGTAGAAGAAGTCCTAGAAATCGCTCTCAAGTTGCTAGATGAGTATGATCGTTCTGAGACAGCATGGGTTAAGGAAGTACGCGAAAAAATTGATGCTGCTATTGCAATTTCAGAACACACAGCACCTATTGACGGTGAAACATTTGTAAATCAAATTTTAGATCGTTTTCAGCAACAGGGACAGATACAAAAATGAATCGTTACGTTATTAATATTCTCGCTAGTCGTGACCTGAGCGAAATTGCTGAATACTTCTCACAAAACAACCTAGAAGCAGGTGAAAAATTTTTTCAGGAATTTAATCGCAAATGTCAACAATTAGTTTCCTTTCCAAACAGTGGTAAAAGCTACTCAGAAATACGTGCTGATTTACGAGGATTACTGATTGAAGGCTATATAATTTTTTATAGGGTCTTGGATGATGGAATTGAAATTTTGCGGGTAGTAGGTGGTCGTCGTAATCTTCCCTCTGTTTTTGATGATTATCAATAGAATAAATAGGATAAATTTTACCAGACTGTGAACTACACTAACGTATTTCTGATGTAGTGTTAAGAGCCATAGCGAAGCGCTCCGCAGGAATCGCATTTATAATGAAGATATTGCAATAGTCAATGTCACGAGGATTAAAAAAATGGACGTTACACAGCTTAGTAACAAAACAATAGAACTATCTGACATTACAGCTTGGGATAAAAACGGAAATAAACTTTTAGTATCAAAAGTTAGAGCTAGAAATATTGTAGAAGATATTACTGCCAAAGTCGAAGATATCCTCAAGTTTGAGTATGAACATAATCAAGTTATAATTCCTTATGCTATGACAGCTACCCGTGAAGAAATTAAGATTTTTCAATGGGATGGTGAAAATCTCAAAACTATTTACACTTTTCCAACTCATGAAGTTTTATCTGAATATGATCCAGAATTTAGTCATAAGAAGAGGATTTTTGAATATTATCTCGAAACATTAGTTGAAGGATGGTTGAGAGATTTGGCTGATAATTGGAAAACAGATAATCCACCAAAATCAAAAGAACTAACTCAGATAGGTTTTGTAGATAAAATTGCTGATGCAGCACAATAAAGGTTAGCAAATTTAATGATTACGCTTTATATAGAAACAAATTTTTTTATTGATTTTGCAAAAAACCAAGATCAAGAAACTGAGAACTTAGTCTACTCTCAAAATCCTGAAGTAACAACAAGACTTAAAATAATAACTCCTGCAATTTGTTGTATGGAAGCTCTATCTGTACTAGAAAGTGAGCGCAACAGAAGTAATCGGTTTGGGGATAACCTAAAGGATGAAGTAAGAAAACTTAAAGGAGATGTTAACTCTCAATACTCTAGAGAAATTAAACGATGTCTAGAGCAAGCAATAATTAAGAATAATGAGAGAATTAATGAGATTAATACTCGTCTTTTTGACATTTTAGAATGGGCTAAAAATTCTGTAGAACTAATACAATTAAAACCAGATATACTCAGTGCAAGTCTGGATAATTTACTTATTACTGATCCTACAGACAATTTAATTTTACATTGTATTCTTGATCATGCACAAACATCTTTAAATGAGCAGAAAGTTTTTTTGAGTGGAAATTCTAACGACTTTGGTACAAAAGAAATTAAACAAATATTACAGAAAGTAGGTATACAAAAATATTTTGCAAAAACGACAGACTTTTTAGGTTGGTTGCAGTCACAGCCTTAATTATTGGGTAATATCGCATTTCTAATGTAGAGTGAGAGCGATAGCGAAGCGATCCGCAGGAATCGCCTTATCATTCAAGACTAACAACTACAGCTTGACCTTTCACTACTTTAGATAAAATATCTAAAACTTTTGGAACTAAAGGTTTCAGATCCATTAATCTATTAGAAGATGCTTGTAAAACAACTACAGCAATATCGAACTGAGACAAATTTTGTTGAAAAGATAAATTCCTATCAACTGTAATAAAAACATCAAATTCTTTTTCTACTAAAGCCAGTAGTTTACCATTTTTAGTTCCCGCCCATCCCATTTGGGGAACTGTTTTGATTTCATAACCTACAAATTCCTTAGTTAACTTGCGGTCAATACATTCATCTAAAACCAATTTCATCCTAAGCAACCTTACTAATCATTTGTTTTCCTGCTTCCTCTAGGAATGTAATTACTTGTTCCCTAGTAACAGTGGGAAAACCATCTAAAAAATCATCTATTGAATCTCCTGCTGTTAAATAATCTAACAGTGTTTGGATAGGAACTCTTGTTCCCGTAAAAACAGGAGTACCACTCATAATTTCAGGAGACACACTTATAACTGAAGAATGATTAGACATTGTATTTGATATTTTCAAGTTATATTCCTAGTTTAACAATAAATGGAAGTAAGTGCGATACCTTTGGTGCGCTTTGCTAATACATTTTTGATGTAGAATGGAGAGCAATTATTCAGCATAAAAACTTACCTGATTTTGGGTGGTTAGTAGTACATAAATCACCAAGGCTCATAGTGGATCTGGGTCATCACAAGATACCATGATAATTCGACGTATTTTTGCAGCTATACCTAAATCAGTAAGCCAAATTTCACCAAGTTTAGGGTTCATCTCACAAATCTAAAACTTCTTACTCTACTGTACGGGATATGGTAAGCTATGATAACGCTTAACTGACTATTTTACTCCTTGGTGCAGGTGCGCCACGTAACATACCTTCTGTGCTGAGGTCTTCGTCAATTTCTTCCCAATGAATACCGTAACCACCTCCGCAGGTTTCCCATTTTAATCGTTGTTCAGGAGTAGCATTAAGCAGTTTTGGATACCAAACTAATGGTACTGTAATTGTGCGTCCATCTATTAAATCAACGCTGATATCTTCAGTAAACAACACATTCTTAATTCTTTCATCCCTTAATTTTTAATTATCTATGAACATCCTATTTGTTGAAGATGAATCAAAAATTGCTAACTTTGTCCAAGCGGGATTAAAGGCAATGCCCCAAATACCGGGGGCGCTACCCCTACGTTAAGTCCCCGACTTCTTTAAGAAGTTGGGATCTGAGGATCTGGGAATGATGATATTTTTAATTCTCAGTGATATGTTTCAATAGACCTTCACAGGCATCCATCAATAAATCTATCACATGATTAAAGCCCTCAACTCCGCCATAATAGGGGTCTGGAACTTCCTTGAGGGTGTGTGTAGAGCAAAAATCACACATCAACCTAACTTTAGAATGATATTGCCCAGAAGGGTCAACAGCGAGGATATCATCATAATTATTACGATCCATTGCCAAAATCAAATCAAACTCTTGAAAGTCACGGATTTGAAATTGCCGAGCTTGTCCAATGAGTTTAAATCCTAACTTATTCTCTGCTGCGGCACTCATGCGTCGATCCGGTGCTGCACCAATGTGATAACCAGCAGTACCGGCAGAATCGCAAAGAATTGTATTATTTAACCTGGCTTGGTCAATGAGATGATTCATAATATTTTCAGCCGATGGCGATCGGCAAATATTACCAAGGCAGACAAACAGTAGCTTATAAGGCATAATATTTTGATTTAAGTTTTAGCTTTGTGTCAGTTGCCAGTTATTTTACACTCCTGACCACTGACCGGGAATTTTAGATTTTAGATTTTAGATAAAAAAATTTGGTACGAGTCCCCATTCTTGAGAACGGAACAATACTCGCTTCGCTAACGTCAATCCCAAAGCCAAAATTTTTGAGCTTCTACACTTTAGGTTGGAGTCAATCCAAAATCCAAAATCCAAAATCGTCAATCCAAAATTGAGTGACTACATTCCAGGTAATTCCAGTCCACTGGTTAGATCTTCCATACGTTCTCGCATGGTTTCGGTGGACTTTTTATAGGCATCTTTCATCGCCGCCGCGACTAAATCAGAAAGCACTTCTGGACCTTCTTCTAAAGCAGATGGAGCAATTTCTACTCGTTTGGGTTCTTGGTTGCCACTGACGACGACTTTAACAAGTCCACCACCAGATTCTCCAAGAATCTCCATTTGCTCCAATTCTTCTTGAAGACGCTTTGCACCTTCTTGAACTTGTTGCGCTTTTTTAAATGCTTCGGCTAGTTCTTTCATTTTGCCTAAGCCAAAGCCAAATCCCTGTCCTTTTTCTGCCATAACTGGTTATCCGCTGTACGGTTGTTTATAAATCAAATTCAATTATAGATGCGATTAGTCATTGGTGATGGGTGATTGGTAATTGGTAATTGGTAATTGGTAATTTAATTACTCTTGCCTATTGCCTCTTGCCTATTGCCTCTTGCCTATATTTAACTGAAACTCACCCAACATTTTCACTTCTGGTTCTAGCCAAATTGACCAGCGTTCTTGCACCTCATTTTGAACATGACGAATAAGGGAGAAAATATCGCTGGCTTTAGCTCCTCCCCGATTGACGATAAAATTAGCATGAAGTTGGGCGACTTGCGCTCCTCCTAATTGATAACCCTTGAGTCCGGTTTGTTCAATTAACCAACCAGCAGAATAAGGTTTAGGATTTCTAAACACACTGCCACAACTAGGATAGCTGTAGGGTTGAGTGCTGAGTCGGTGTTTTTTATGTTCCTTAGTTCTAGCTGTCACTTGCACAGGATCTGATCCTGGTTGCAGTTGGAAGGTGGCTTGAGTCACAATCCGCTTACGACCTTGGAGGAGTGAACTCCTGTATGTGTAACCTAATTCCTCCGGGGTGAGAGTTGCCAGAGTTCCATCTGGAGAAAGAACTTGAGCGCTAACCAACATATCTGCGATACAGCTATTGTGCGCTCCAGCATTCATTACCACTGCACCGCCCACAGTTCCAGGAATACCCACAGCCCATTCTAATCCTTCCCATCCTAAAGCGGCTGCGTCCCATGCTAGAGTCGGGATAGGTTCTCCGGCGGATACAGTTAATTGACCTGTAGTTGGGTCAAAGTTTTTAGACCGGAGATGACGAGTGGCGATGACTAGACCGGGTATGCCGCGATCGCTCACCAACAAATTAGAACCAGCACCCAATACTGTGATTGCTAAATTATTTTCTTTTGCGTACTCAATACTTACTTGTAACGCCTCTAAATCATAGGGAGAAACATAGCACTCAGCCTCTCCACCAACTCGATAAGAAGTAAACGCTGACAAAGAAGTATGGGTTTTTAAAGGACAATTCGTCCCTGGTAGATAAATTAATTTACTATTATCCACATCATCTTTTGTTTGCAGTTGTGGAGTGAAATTAGAAAATTCGCAGATTTTGCCAAATCCCTGGGAAGTTATCATTTTTAATTCAATTAGTGAATTTTTGACATTTGTTATTTATAGCAACAGACAAGATAGTGAGGACATCAATTAACTGTGAAACTCAGAAGACAACAGGGTTTTATTCCTGAATCGGTGAATCTTTGTTCATGGCAGTGAATTGATGACAACACTACTAGAGTGAAGTTCTTAGTCTAAGAAGTGGCGATCGCTGGTTCACTCATGATGGTAATCAGTTCCGGAATAGCCTGATTTAAGTTACCCGCACCTAAAAACAGTGCCAAATCCCCCGGACATAAGGTTTGCAGTAAAAACTCACTAACCAAAGATAAAGTTTGTTGATAAACTACTTCAGGATTGTGTTTACTAATCGCAGTAGCTAAATCCTGTCCACTCACTTGTCCTAAATCAGGTTCACCCGCACTGTAAATATCCGTCAGCACAACTAAATCAGCATGAGTAAAAGACTCAGCAAACTCTTCTAAAAACGTTAATGTCCGCGTATAACGATGAGGTTGGAAGATAGCAACTACCCTCTGTCCCGGTCTAGCTTGAAGACGAGCAGCGGCTAAAGTAGCGCGAATTTCACTAGGATGATGGGCATAATCATCAATAAAAGTCACCCCAGCCGCCTCACCTCGGAACTCAAACCGTCGTCTTGCACCTTCAAATGTAGCAATACCTTGGGCAATTTCTCCAAATTCTAATCCCAAAACTCTACCCACAGCTACTGCTGCTAGAGAATTGCTGAGGTTATGATGACTCAATAGCTGTAAATTTAACAAACCCAAGGCTTTACCCTTTTCCCATACCAAAGCTGTTGTGCCATCAGCACGATAATCTATATTGGTAACGGTGTAATCAGCACCTTTATCTGGGTAAAGACTATAGGTAATGGTTGGTTTAAACCTATCACGCACTGTCTCACAATCAATGCTACCCACCAAAGTTTTGCAACCTTGAGCAAAGGTTTGGAAGGTATCAACCACCTCTTCCAATGTCTCATAGTGGTCAGGATGATCTAATTCAATATTAGTAATAATACCAATCTCTGGAGCGTGTTTTACCAGAGAACCATCGGACTCATCTGCCTCTGCTACTAAATAACGGCTTGCACCCATTCTAGCATTACCTTCCCAAGCCTTAACTTCACCACCGACCAAAATTGTCGGATCAAGCCCAGCTTGCAATAGCATATAGCCAATCATACTACTAGTAGTGGTCTTGCCATGAGTTCCTGCTACAGCGATACTGTAGTAATCAGCAATCAAAGCCGCGAGAACATCAGAACGATGCCAAATGGGGCAACCTAATTCTAGAGCCGCTTTATACTCCAAATTATTAGCATTAATAGCTGTAGAACAAATCACTTGGGGTAAAGCGGTTTTCACAGCAGACAACTTTTCTGGAGCAGTTAATGGTACGGTATTAGCCGTTACTTCTGACAGAAAAAATGCCAAATTATTGGCTTCTTGTTTACTGAAAATGTGAGCGCCCAGGGATTCTAACTTGTGCGTAATATGGTTAGCACGTAAATCTGAACCGGATACTGGCAATTGGCGTTTAGTTAGAACATAAGCCAAAGCAGACATTCCAATCCCACCAATCCCAATGAAATGAAATGGTCTGCCACTAAAATCTATAGAATTACTCATTTTTATTTACCTCTTACACCACACCAGAACCACATAAGACACGCGTATCATAACAGGATTTTGATTGTTACAGATCCTAACTATGCCATCCAAAATATTCATCCCTGCTGAATGATTAAATTTTGACTTTCGTTTTGCTCTGTGAGCCAGATTACCCCCCGGTCGAAAATTCTTGCTGTTTTTAATCTGCCCATAAGATTATTCTGAAAATTTCTGCTACATCGGGAAAGAAAATTGTGTAAATTTAAATACATTTTGTTATGATTGTTTTAGAACTAAGTAGCATGGGTTTAAAGACAGCAACTTGCATTACTTACTAAAAGCCTCTGTCGGAATTGACTACAATAGTACACTGGTAGTGAAATTATTGTTCAATTTATAACTCCCGGTTCGCCCATTTTTGCGAGAGTTAGAAGAATTCTACTCAGGAGTAAAAGATTGACCACTAAGCTGAGTATAAATAGTAGGGGGAAACCCAAGTAAAACAAGAATACGCTGCTGTAAAGGGGAAAGAGTAGTTAAATGAGTGTAGACTTCATTGTTAACCTCAATTAATATCAATGTGATTTCTTTAAATGCAACAAGAAGCATTTCAGCAGTAGGACGTGCCGTTTTACGCTGAGGATTACCAGCATAAAGTCCAGCCAATTTTTCTTGATTTTTGTCAAGATGGCGACGAACCTGAAACTCTAAAAGAGTCAAAACTCGCAAACCAATTGAAAGTAGTCGGATCAAACCAGTAATATGGTCTTCACGTTGTAAATAAATTGGAGTTAAAGAAAGAGGAAAGCCTTTAAGTCGAGCAAATCCTCGTTCTGTCAAATACTCATCTCTATAAGCACGAACTGCTTGTTTCAAACTCAGGTTAGCTTCAGTTTCATTAGTGACATAAACTCGCCAGCCTAACAGTTGAACTTGTTGTTTTACCGCGTCTTCATTAATTTTAAAATCTAAATTAAAGGAAACTTCTTCTATTATTTGAGATTGACGTTCGCCATATTGTCTTTTAACTTTTTCAACTCGCTGAGTTTGAATATCAATTTCAAATAATCCCCCAGTCCGATAACGCTTGAGAATCTCAGCTACAGATAACTCCCACTCTGGAAATGATGTCAGCTTTTTCTTGCCGCGTTTGGGGATTTTTAGTTGTTCAAGAGCATGAACGGTTTTCTGTATGCGTTCACGTAGATATTTTTCCTCTGTCTGGGCAATGGCATAAGAACGGACTACTAATTGTCGCTCTTCCCAAGATATTTCTTGCTCGTTAATCTTTTCTTTTTGGAGCAATTTTAGTTCAAATCCTTCAGCAATCTCTCTCGTTTTTCCATCTGCATAATCATAATTGATAGTTGTCAATTCTTGTTTTTCATCCCAAACTGGTTGCAGATATTCTCTTAATTTTTCTGTCGGTGTTTGCTTGGCATTTAAAGGACATAGATAAAAATCTCCCCCTGATACAATATGGATTCTTGTCCCCATTGATGCCATTTTACAGTCCCCAATATACAGTAATCCTGGCTGTTTTAGCGTCGAACGGACTCTCTCAATTGCGGGGATATATAAAGGGTCATCTGCTTTTTCTCCCGATAATATTTCTGTTGCTATTGGCATTCCTAATGGGTCTAATGTTGATAGCATGATTTTGACTTGTGCCAAATCTGGACGATGGTCTTTGCTATGACCCCATTGAAATAGCCCTTCAGTATTCACCCCGCAATAACTTGAAGCTGTTGTACTATCCAGTCTTACCCGTTCTGGTTTGATATCATACACTTGCAACAAATTACTTCCCAGTTCTTCCTCAAACGCATACCAGTTCTCGTCACAGTTAAGGTAACGCAATACTGCTTCTAATCGGTCATCGGTTAGGTCAAGTTCGTTTAAGCTTTCACCAATCAATTTTTTCAATGTTTCTAACCGTTTACCAGCCCAGGCTTGAACTTGATTTAAACGGTGGTCTGCTTGCGATAAGATATGTGTTAACCAGATCACTGCTACATTCCCCAAGCTTTGTCCTCGCCAATTTCCATGGGTGGGGAAGTTTTTATCTATTAGCTTTTGTACACCCATCCGTTCTATCTGTGTGAGTAGTACGGGTATGTCATCTACTCGTTCGTTTGTAATTATGGATTCAGTTGCCATAACGTCGAACATATACTTACTTAGCTTATTTTGTATAACCTGTCTCTGATTATACTTTTATCTGCACATTTTTCCTAACTCCCTAAAAAATGGGCGAACCGGGAGTTATAAAAATCATCATTGGGAATAGGGAACAGGAAGAATTTTCTTCTTCTTTCTAACTCCTGACTCCGAACTCCGAACTCCGAACCCCGAACTCTGAACTCCTTTCTGTATTTTTTTGTTGATCTAAAACTTTCTGGTTATAAATGGCCACCCTCTTTGCGATATGATTGGGGTCAACGATATCAACTTATAGGCATAAATACAGAGGGCAAGACACTGTGATTAGAGTTGCAATTAACGGTTTCGGGCGCATTGGACGTAACTTTGCACGCTGCTGGGTGGGCAGAGAAAATAGCAATATCGAACTGGTCGGGATTAATGACACATCCGACCCTAGAACTAATGCTCACCTGCTTAGATATGACTCTATGCTAGGCAGGTTGAAAGGTGTAGATATTAGTGCTGATGATAACTCCATCACAATTAATGGAAATACAATTAAATGCGTATCTGATCGCAACCCAGATAACTTGCCCTGGAAAGAATGGGGAATTGACCTGATTATCGAATCAACAGGTGTTTTTACCAGCAAAGAAGGGGCAATGAGGCACGTAAATGCCGGGGCTAAAAAGGTTTTGATTACAGCCCCTGGTAAAAATGAAGATGGTACTTTTGTCGTCGGTGTAAATCATCATGATTATGACCACAACAAACATAACATCATCAGTAACGCTAGTTGTACAACCAACTGTTTAGCTCCTATTGCCAAGGTATTAGATGAAAAATTTGGTATCATTAAAGGCATAATGACCACTACCCACAGCTACACAGGTGATCAGCGTTTACTAGACGCTTCCCACCGTGATTTGCGTCGGGCTAGAGCAGCAGCTATCAACATTGTTCCCACTTCTACAGGTGCAGCAAAAGCAGTAGCTTTGGTACTTCCTCAGTTGAAGGGTAAGTTAAATGGTGTGGCTTTGCGTGTACCTACCCCTAACGTTTCTATGGTGGATTTTGTAGTGCAAACTGAAAAGCGCACTATTACCGAAGAAGTTAATCAAGCGCTGAAAGAGGCTGCTGAAGGTCCTCTCAAAGGCATTTTGGGTTACACCGAATTGGAACTTGTATCTTCTGACTATCAAGGTACAGATGAATCTTCTGTTGTTGATGCCAGCTTGACTATCGTTATGGGCAATGACATGGTGAAGGTTATGGCATGGTATGACAATGAGTGGGGTTATAGCCAACGTGTTCTTGATTTGGCGGAATTAGTAGCTGAAAAATGGGTTTAATTGTCCTTTGTCCTTTGTCCTTTGTTTGAAGACCACTGACTAACGGAATGGGCGCAGGCCCTGCGCCCCTACATGGGATGGGCGCAAGACCTACATGGAATGGGCGCAGGCCCTGCGCCCCTACTGAGCAAAATGTTGAAATCCCTGGCTGAGGCTGAGAACTTGGTCGGGGATTTCTGCTTTTTCTTGGTGTAAAATCACGTTTGAGCCTGGGGTAATTGTGCCAATTATGGCTGCACTTGTGCCTAGTTTTTGCACTAATGCTAATGCTGGTTCGGGTGGTAAACACAGGACTAATTCAAAATCTTCGCCACCGTAGAGGACATATTCTAATGATTTTTCTGGTGTTAGCCACTCTTCAAAGGCTGATGGTAAGGGGATTTTACTAGATTCTATAACTGCACCGACTTGACTGGCTCGGCAAATTTGTAATACTGCGTCTGCTAAACCGTCGCTACTATCCATGCCAGAGATAGGGAAAAGGCAGGGGGCAGGGGGCAGGGGGCAGGGGGAGGTGAGAATTTCTTTGAGTATGGGTAAGACATCTAAACGTGGCTTGGGGCGCTGGTGGGCGGTGATTAAGGCTGCCTTGGCTTCAGTTTTGACGTTTTGACCGATTGAGGGATTTAAGAGTAGTTCTAAGCCTGCACGGGACGCTCCATGTATACCTGTGATGAGAATAGCATCTCCTACTTGGGCTGTGGAACGACGGATGATGAAATTGGGGTTGGCTTGACCAAAGGCGGTAATTGCTAAAGTGGTAATGGGCGATCGCACTATATCACCACCTACTATGGGAACATGATATTTTGATAAGCATTCTGTCATGCCCTGATATAGTCGCTCTACCCAATTTACAGTTACATCTCCAGGTAAACCTAATCCCACAGTTATGCCCATAGGAGTCGCCCCCATAGCTGCTAAGTCGGATAAATTAGCCGCCGCAGCCCGCCAACCAGCATCCTCTGGGGAGGTGGTAACATCACTAAAATGCACACCGTCAACGAGCATATCTGTGGTGACTATTAAAGATTGATTTGGTAAGGTTTCCAATACTGCGGCATCATCACCAATGATATCGGGTGGACAAAAACGTTGTAATCTTTCTAAAAGACCTTGTTCACCAATATCTCGAACTCGCAGGGAAGATAAATTATTATTCATAATTAAATTTACGCATTACTTTACAGATTAAAATAAAAGTATCATCTAGGAGACTATTGAGATGGTTTCTACTGTTGGCATTACAGATACCATTAAAAGTTTGAGTGATTTACAAACTCGTTGTCACTTACACCAAGCAGAAGATGAAAACTTTTTTAACGAATGGTTGACAGACTTACCCCAACTTAATACACAAGAACAATCGGGTGTTACTCGCATTAAACAGCGTTATGATTATCATCGCATTGATGGTCTATTATTAGAAGGGACAATTAATCTTTTAGTCGTTTCACCACTTTTGGAACTTGCAGGTTTTCTAGATTCACCTTACCGAATTCGTTCACCCTATGGCATAAATTTAGAAATTGAAGAACCAGAAGAAACAATTCGTGGTTTTATTGATGTCCTAGTTGTACAGGAAAAACTTTGGATTTTTGTGGTTGAATCTAAACGAAATAGTATTCCAGTTGTCGCAGCAATACCGCAGTTATTAGCCTATATGTTAACTACTCCCCACCGGGATAAATCAGTATTTGGTATGGCTACAAATGGCGATGAATTTATATTTATTAAACTAGCTATCACAGACAATCCTGAATATGACGTATCACGCACATTTTCCCTATTTCCCCGCCGACATGAATTAGCTGAAGTGTTGCAAATTTTAAAACGATTAGGAGAAGCCTGTAGGGGCGCAGGGCCTGCGCCCTCTTAATTGTATTGCATCAAGCGCGATAACCCGTACAATGGTTGGTTATGCAAGTTTTTGTCGAAATTAGGGGATACTACAGATAGTTATTTTTTTTAGTTTACCAAATGAGTGACATCAAAAGAATAGATACAAACGCCTATGTGACAGTACAGGGTCAATATGCTGTAGTTAATGAAGGTTCTGGATATGCGATCATCAATACTCAGACGAAACAGGTAATTGCCCGCAATATATCATCTTTCCTGGATTGTGTAAAAACTCTAGAGTATATCTTTAGTAATGCTGAATCTCAAAATTCTGATCCAATCCCAACCTCTGCTTTTATTTCTGAACCAGACACTCCTCCTAAATCAGTTCAAGAAAAAATTAATTATGAACCTAAAAAACTAGATGAACTGGATTTTGCTCTTGTCAGAAGTCTAGCCTCTTATTTTGAATAAATGAACGGTAAAATCCGTCATTACCGTAAAGATCATAATGCTTCAGAAGAAGAAGCAGATGTAATAGGGAGTTATTATCTAAAGACTGCTGGTATTGTTAGGGGTGTTAAAACTGAAAAAGATTTGGCAGAACTGATAGAACATATAGAAAACCTCAGAGAAAAGGTGAGTATATACAAGCATGAAGATTATAAATATCGTTGGTCTACAAGTTTAGAAAAAAACGTTCTAGCTAAATTAAGGAAAATAATGGATACACTCAAGAACTAATTGAAAGACGTTATTTGATTTGTGAACACTGCAAGAGTCAGATCCCCGACTTCTTAAAGAAGTCGGGGATCTTTTTCTTCAATAATTAATTAAGCTGCTTGAGGCTGAACTAAATTTTCAATTCCTTTAACAACAGTTGCTGATTCAATTTTATCACCAGCTTTGAGTTTATCTAAAATCTCTCTACCTTCAATCAAATAACCAAACACAGCATAACGACCATCTAAAAGATTACGTCCTGCGGGAGTAAGTTCTGGTTCAAAAAGGAAAAAGAAAACTTGAGAAGAACCACCATTAGCTTCATTTTCTGGACGTGCCATAACTAAAGCACCAAAAGACGAAAACGATAAAACCGGCATATCTAAATAACGCCCAGCTTCTTCGAGAGTAATACCGTAGGTTGGTTCTTTTTCGCCCTTGACCAAAATTTCTAAAGGAACAGCCCGATATTTGCCAGTTTGAGGATCAATAAAACCGACTTCCTTACCTACAGGATCTCCGGTTTGGAGAAAATAAGATTCTTCCGAACGGGTGAATTCTAAACCGTTATAAAAACCTCTTTGTACCAAATCAACAAAGTTACCAGCAGTCACAGGAGCGCTATAGCCATCTACAACTACAGTCAAATCACCTTTATTAGTTTTGAAAGCAATCGTAGCGCGTCCTTTGAGTTGGGGTAAATTACTATACTCAGCCGGAACTTCAAAGGGGAATTCCTTCACCATTGATTCTTCTAACAAACTGACAAGATTGAGTAATTTAGCTCTTCCGTCAAGAATGGGTTCTTTGCGTTTAGTTTTAACCACTTCTTGCAGTTCTATGATGCCAGATTTCAATTCAGTCATCCAAGCTTCGGCTTGAGGTTGGCGTTCTTCCGGAACGCTTGCTAATATTTGGGAAGGTTTATCGAGTATCCGCAATGCCTGCTTGAGGTCATTATTAACTGCACCCCATCGTTTATTTGCCCGCAGTTGGTTAGAAATATCCTCTAAACTGGCTTGCAGTTTACGTACAGGTTGATTATCTATTGGCAGTGCATAGCGCAACAAAGCCTTACCGTCGGTAATTGCGTTTCCTGCTGGTAAGCCGGCGTTACTAGCGGGAGTCCACCCAGCCGTACTTGTGCCTAAAAATATTGTTAATAGCAATATTACCTTTAGGCTGTTCTTCACCCAGGACTTAAATAAGTTCAACATGAAATTTCCCTTTCTTCAGCATCAAAGTGTTGACTGGAAGTAACTTATTGATTATCTTCCCACATTGGGGGACTGGGGATTGAAGAGGCAGGGGAAGTAGGGGAAGTAGGGGAAGTAGGGGAAGTAGGGGAAGAAATATTAATTTTGCCTGTTCCCTGTTCCCTGTTCCCTCTTCCCTGACAAATAACAACTGACAAATAACAACTAACCAATTATGACGCTGGAAGGGTACAATAAATGCCGATTGTCTTGCAAAATTTGAAAGTTTCATGATCTCTAGTAACGACTTTCGACCTGGTGTTTCAATTGTATTAGATGGTTCGGTTTGGCGCGTGATAGATTTCCTTCACGTTAAGCCAGGCAAGGGTTCTGCCTTCGTGCGGACAACACTGAAAAACGTCCAAAGTGGGAAACAGTTAGAAAAAACTTTTCGGGCTGGAGAAAGCGTTCCCCAGGCAACTTTGGAAAAAGTGACGATGCAACATACCTATAAAGAAGGCGATGAGTTTATCTTTATGGATATGGAAACCTATGAGGAAGGTAGATTAACTTCAGCGCAAATTGGCGATCGCGTCAAGTACCTCAAAGATGGTATGGAAGTTAACGTGATTCGCTGGGGCGAACAAGTCCTAGAAGTAGAACTTCCTAATTCTGTAGTTTTGGAAATTGTGCAAACAGATCCCGGTGTCAAAGGTGATACTGCTACAGGTGGTACTAAACCCGCAATCCTGGAAACTGGGGCAACTATCATGGTTCCTTTATTTATTGCCCAAGGGGAACGGATTAAGATTGATACCAGAGAAGATAAGTATTTAGGCAGGGAATAATTTTCCTATTTTTTTGATACCAATTTGGAATAGTGAGGAATACAGCAGGAGTCAGGAATTAGGAGTCAGCGTCAGGGGTAAAACCCTGTTGTGGCATAAGTTTAATTCATGTCAATTGAGTTCCTAATCACCTGGAAAGTTGCCACAAAATCCAAAATCTAAAATCGTTCGACTGAGCGAAGTCGACTGAGCGAAGTCGAAGTCCAAAATCTAAAATTGGTGCTAATGATTTCAATCCCTTTTTTATAGAGGGATTAAATCCCTGCCTTACTTAGAATTTTAATTTAACAGTTAGGTCGAGGTAAAATAATTGTGACATTAGACTTTAATGAAATCCGTCAGCTATTAGTAACTATTGCCCAAACAGATATTGCGGAAGTTACCCTCAAAAATAATGAATTTGAGCTAACAGTCCGAAAAGCTGTCAGTTTTAGCAATAATGCTCCAGGAACAGTTAGTGGTGTGGTGAGTGCTGGTGTAACCCAGTTGGTATCTACAGCCTTACCAAGTTCCACTGAGGGGGCTGTAACCAATAAAGTTGTTGATAATTCAGTCGCACAACCTCCTCATTCTTCTTCACCAATTAATCAAAAATTAGTTGAAGTACCATCACCAATGGTAGGGACATTTTACCGTTCCCCAGCCCCAGGAGAAGCAGCGTTTGTGGAGGTAGGCGATCGCGTCAAAGCTGGTCAAAGTGTCTGTATCATTGAAGCTATGAAGCTAATGAACGAAATTGAAGCCGAAGTCTCTGGACAGGTGATGGAAATTTTAGTTCAAAATGGTGAACCAGTAGAATATGGTCAGCCTTTAATGAGAATTAACCCTGATTAAGTATTAAATGGGGAAGTCGGGGAAGTAGGGGGAGTAGGGGGAGTAGGGGGAGTAGGGGGAGTAGGGGGAGTAGGGGGAGTAGGGGGAGTAGGGGGGAGTAGGGGGGAGAAAGAATTTTCCCAATGACAACTAACAACTGACAACTGACAACTGACTAAAGCGGATAATTTTTCTGAAAACTTTCGCGGGTGAGAGGTTGTTGTAATTCCACACCTTCACCCCCTAAAACCTCTAAAAGTTTGCCATTGACTTCAATATATACTTTGGCTTGAGGATTTAAACTAGTAGCAGTATATACAACTTGTCCGACACGCCCCATCATAGAAGTGCTACCTCCACCAGTGGTAAAGTTTTCAGACAAATTCACATGAACATCATTATTTTCTGCTTTGAGTCCCAATAGTTGAGTACCCTGGGGAATAGTAGTAGAGTCTGTGCCTTCACTTGGACCTGCTAATAAAGTTTTAAATGCTGCTTCTAAAACTTGATTGGGTTGGGTAGCAGCAACTTTAAAGGGTTGGGGAACTAAATCCAGGCGATTTTCCTTGGATCTGAGCCAATATATACTAGCAGTCTGTTCATTACCTTGTTGAGTTGTTGATTGCTTGATAGGCTGTTTAATGGTTTGTGAAGAGTTATCAGGTGTAGAATTATTAGGAGTATGGGCAGAAAACCAAGCCATACCACCGCTTACCACCACCACTGCTACGGAAATAGCTGCTATCAGACCAGAAGAAACGCCGTTAGTTCTTTGTTGGTTATTCATAAAACCTCGCGGTAAGTGGGAAACTCAGCGTCTTTAGACCTGAGAGGGAAGCGACACGAGCGGTTTTGACCGCTGTGGATGTTAAAATTGAAACCAGATTTTTGATTGGAATCTGGAAACCAACTCCCATTTCTGGGGTAATGTTAGCCTTGACCTGTTATAAGAGCTTGTTAGGCTGAAAGCACTGTTCCTGTTACCTTAGAACTGTTTAACTTACAGCGACAGAGCCGGAAACTGGCTACGCATTTCGAGGTGTCGTGACTCAAATAACGGCTACCCTTGGACTACGCTTAGGGTGGTCTGGTCAGTACAGCTTGCAATTTCTTGCAAGCTCAGTTCCTTTAGGGCTGGGTTACTGACAATATAAAACCTACTAGATTGAGGATGGAAATAGTATTTGTAAGATAAGTAGCCTGTTTATAAACGTTATTCCCCGGTGCAAATCTTGGCTTTTGATCTGGACATGAACTGTTATTGCTAGTTTTGCCTCTTGCCACTCCAATTGTAGAGTGATCTTTACAAGTCCGTTACCTTTCCCTTTATCTAAATCTTATGGTTTCTTGAAAAAACTTTTAAAGGCTCTTCGGTACTTGTTATGCTAAATTATTTTTTTTAAATCCCAAGATCCTTGTTATATAAGGATTTTACATTAATTTATTGGTTATTTTGAGAAATTTGGTATCAAAAACAATAAAATCCTTTATTTATATGGGTTGTGGGGTAAATAAACTCATATTTGGCATAACAGGTACGGAAGAACCCTTTTAAATTAGACTTCAGTAAAATATGGTAAGCAAATCAAATAAGTAGGTTGGCGTTGAAAATTGTCGTTATAGCAAGGCAAGAGGGTATCAGTGTTTTATAAGGAAGAACGCCGAAAACCCTTGAAAATGTGGGTGACTCAGGAAGCCACATTTGGGCTTTAGACAAGGGATGAAGGCTAGAGGCAGGATAAATCCTGCATTGATTTTAATCCATATTCGTGATACAACTATATTGTCACTAAAGACATAAAAAGCTACCGAGGGACTCTCGGAAAGTTACGCTTGTCAGATATGATTTCGCCCGCCAGGGCAAACGAAATCAGGGCAAGAACCCAAATATTTAAGGCAGTGCCTGAAACTGGGATAACTGAGGGATATAGACTGAAACTCTCTATAGAATCTCCGCGTCTTTAGACCGGAGAGTGTCAACGGAAAAACTAGATGTGCAATTTGGTAAATAGACACAGGACATAGCCGCAATTAGAATACTCTGATGAAAAATCTTGTATGCGGATATATACAATACAACCAATTAATCAACTAAAATCGTAGAGGGCATCATGGATTTTGCTTGGAACAATCAGCAAATTGAATTTAAAAAAAAGGTGATTCATTTTGCTCAACAGTCATTAGTATCCGATCTGATTGAGCAGGACAAAGAGGGGATATTTAATCGTGATGTCTGGCAAAAATGCTGCGATTTTGGTATTCACGGATGGCCTATTCCTGCCCGTTATGGCGGACAAGAGCTAGATATACTTACTACGGCTTATGGCTTGCAAGCACTAGGTTATGCTTGCAAAGACAATGGATTGATGTTTGCAATGAACGCACATATCTGGGCTGGTGAAATGCCCCTGTTGGCCTTTGGGAGTGAAGCACAAAAGCAAAAGTATCTCCCATTGCTTTGTCGAGAAGGTTGGATTGCAGCCCACGCCGCCACTGAACCACAAGCGGGGTCTGATATCTATAGCCTCAAGACAACAGCCCAAAAGAATGGAGATAAATACATTCTCAACGGACACAAACACTATGTAACCAATGGAACTTTTGCAGACCTCTTCATCATTTTTGCTACCTTAGATCCAGCTTTGGGGAAAGAGGGTTTGACGACATTTATGATCGAAAAAGATACGCCTGGTCTGGTTGTCCACAAACGTATGTCTACTATGGGAGTACGTACCGCTGAAATAACAGAACTAACCTTGGAAAATTGCGAAGTATCTGTCGCTGATCGCTTAGGTGAGGAAGGAGCAGGTCTAGCCATATTTAATCATAGCATGGAGTGGGAGCGGGGATTTATTCTGTCCTGTGCTGTGGGAACAATGGAACGATTGCTGGAGCAGTCAATTCGTTATGCTAGAAACCATAAGCAATTTGGTCAAGCAATTGGCAAATTCCAATTAGTTGCCAACAGGTTAGTAGAGATGAAGCTGCGGTTGGAGAATGCCAAGTCTTATTTGTATAAAGTTGCTTGGATGAAACAAAATCGGCAAATGGCTCTTCTAGAAGCCTCCATGGCCAATCTGTATATTAGTGAAGCTTGGGTTCAGTTATGTATGGAAGCGATCGAGGTTCACGGTGCGTATGGTTATTTAACGAATACAGAGTTAGAACGAGAATTGCGAGATGCTATCGGTAGCAAATTCTACTCTGGTACCTCCGATATTCAGCGACTCGTTATTAGCAAATTCTTAGGATTGTAAAGCAGCACCACTATGCTATATTTACTACACCATCTTCTCGCAAGTAGCGCTCGAACCCATAGCGATTCCGTTGCTATACAGCAGCAAGAGCGCGCCATTACCTACACTCAGTTAGACGAAATAAGTAACCAACTGGCAAATACCTTGAACTATGCAGGGATAGAACGGGGAGACCGAGTTGGCATTTACTTAGATAAGTCAATTGAATCTGTTATTGCTATATTTGGCATATTAAAGGCTGGCGCCACCTATGTACCGCTAGACTCTAACGCCCCAGTTAAACGGATTGCCTTTATTGTTAAAAACTGCCAGATTAAGATACTGATTACGACCAAGCAAAGAATAGATGCTTTAGGAAACACTTCCTTGGCAGACTTACATAGTCTCAGTAGTGTAATTTTGACAGATGAGGATGAGCGAACAAGTGAGTTGTTCGGAAAAGTCTTCCCATGGTCAGAGGTTTTACAAGCTCCTTGCAGCCCGCCACTAGACCCACATCTGATTGAAAACGACTTAGCTTATATTCTTTATACATCTGGCTCAACAGGAACCCCCAAAGGGGTGATGATTAGCCATCGTGCCTCTCTTACTTTTGTAAATTGGGCCTATGATACGTTTCAGGTGACTGCGGAAGACCGTGTCTCCAGTCATGCACCGTTCCATTTTGATCTTTCCATTTTTGATATCTTCACAACTATCAAAGCAGGGGGTACGGTCATTTTGCTCTCGGCGGCTTTATCAGTCTTTCCAATTAATCTGGCCAAATTTATTGCCGCAGAAAGGATTTCAATCTGGTATTCAGTCCCCTCTATTCTGACAAATTTAGTCCTATATGGTCGGTTAGAGCAACATACCTACCCCGATCTTAGAAGCATTCTGTTTGCAGGTGAAGTTTTTCCTAACAAATATTTGCATCAGTTGATGGTGCATATTCCAGATGCTGGCTATTACAACCTCTATGGTCCGACGGAGACAAATGTCTGCACATATTACCGAGTCTCACCGCCCGATATTGAAACAAGTGAAGCAGTTCCTATTGGACAAGCCTGTGCCAACACTGAAGTTTTTGTCTTGGGTACAAGTAATGAATTGGTAGCTAGAGGTGAAGTGGGTGAGCTTTGCGTGCGCGGTCCTGGGTTGATGACAGGCTATTGGGATTTGCCTGAAAAGACTGCTCAAGTCCTTGTTCCTTTTACATTGCATCATGGATTGGGATCGGAGATGATTTACCGCACGGGGGATCTTGTTAAACAATCTCCAGAGGGTGATTATATCTTTTTAGGTCGTAGAGATCGCATGATTAAGAGTCGGGGCTACCGGATTGAATTAGGTGAGATAGAGAGTGTTTTATATAGCCATCCCGCACTCGCAGAAGTCGCAGTAATTCCCATTCCCGACAATGAGATTAGTAACCGGATCAAGGCTTTTGTAGTAACGCGTGGTGATAACAAAGACACGGAAATTCTTAATGTACAGACTTTAAAATCCTTTTGTGCAGAACGGCTTCCTAAATATATGGTTCCCGATTTGTTTGAGTTCCGTAGCTCTTTACCCCAAACTTCCACTGGCAAGATAGACAAAGTTCAATTATCTCAGGAAACAGTATCATGACCGAAAACACTACCATGACAGCAGAAAATATCGAACAAATGCTCAAAGAATTTATCAGCCAAGAGTTAGCATACGACCAACCCAACTTGGTTCTAACCAACAATTTAAAGATAATTGAGCAAAGGATCGTTGACTCAATGGATCTTTTTCGATTAGTTCGCTTTGTTGAAGAAGAAATTGGAATTTTTTGGGAACCTGAAGAACTTGTATTAAAAAACTTTGAAACAATTGACAATATTACGGCTTATATACTCCGCAAATTGATGTCATAGCATGACTGAATAGTCAGAAAACTTACTGCTCTTAACCATGTTTCCAAAAAATCAATTATGAACAAAATAGATTATTCAGACCATGAGTCTAAGCCTCTGGAAAATCCTCATGAGGAACCAATTGCGATTATTGGTATGGGATGTCGCTTCCCTGGAAAGGCTGACACCCCAGAAGCATTCTGGCAATTGTTGCGTAATGGTGTAAATGCTGTCACAGACATTTCCTCTTCTCGCTGGGATCTTGAGAGATACTATGATCCAACTCCTACACCTGGCAAGATTTATACACGTGCTGGAGGTTTTTTAGATACAAATGAGATAGAAGACTTTGATGCCGAGTTTTTTCGCATGGCATCGCGAGAAGCAGCGAGTTTAGATCCACAACAACGGTTGCTGCTAGAAGTAAGTTGGGAAGCTCTCGAACACGCTGGAGTTCCACCTACATCTTTGGCAGGTAGTCAAACAGGTGTGTTTGTTGGTATTCATTGGGATGATTACTCGGCAGAGCGTTTTTATACAGTGAAGCCGAGTGAAATTAATGCTTACCCCACCTTAAGTAATTTACGAAGTCTATCAGCAGGAAGAATTGCATATCTGTTGGACTTGCATGGTCCAACGATGCAAACTGATACAGCTTGTTCCTCCGCATTAGTATCAGTCCATTTGGCTTGTCAATCTCTGCACAATCGGGAATCTAACCTAGCTATAGCTGGTGGAGTCAGTCTACTACTCTCTCCTAAGCTAGCAGTCGGTTTCTGTCAAATGAATGTCTTAGCCAAAGATGGTCGCTGCAAAACCTTTTCAGACTCAGTAGATGGATTCGTCCAAGGAGAGGGTTGTGGTATTGTTATTCTCAAACGTCTCTCTGATGCTCTGCGCGATCGCGATCCGATCCTGGCTACAATTAAAAGTTCAGTAGTCAATCACGATGGGTACAGCCTAACCCTGACAACACCTGCTAGTGTCTCCCAGGAAGCACTGCTGCGCCAAGCCGTAGAAAATGCTGGCATCGAACCTAAGCAGATGCAATATGTTGAGACCCATGGAACAGGAACGCCTTTAGGCGATCCCATTGAAGTCATAGCTTTGGCAAAAGTATTAGGTCAAGATCGTCAAGACCCATTGATCATTGGATCTATGAAGACCAATATGGGTCACATGGGAGCAGCAGCAGGTGTAGGCAGCTTAATTAAAGTTGTGCTTTCACTTCAGCATAATCATATTCCTCCTAATTTACATTTCGATAAGCCTAACCGACGCATTCCTTGGCATAAATTGCCAGTTACCGTACCAACTGAATTGATGCCTTGGCCAGAACATGAACCCAAGCTGGCAGGTGTTAGTGCATTTGGGATGAGTGGAACCAATGTTCATGTAATTGT
The DNA here is from genome assembly GCF_017355725.1 of Anabaena sp. 54. Taxonomy (NCBI): domain Bacteria; kingdom Bacillati; phylum Cyanobacteriota; class Cyanophyceae; order Nostocales; family Nostocaceae; genus Anabaena; species Anabaena sp. 54. Next base: position 263,340 of record NZ_JAAVWA010000001.1, on the reverse strand, counting down.
AGAAGCAGCACCACAGCTACAGCAAGTTGAGCTTTCTAGCCAGGGAATTGAACCGTCATCCCATTTACTTACTTTATCTGCCAAGAGCGAAAAAGCCCTAAACGATCTCGCACATCGTTATTTAACCTTCTTAGAAAAAACAGAGGATGCTTTAGCAAATATTTGCTACACAGCTACCACTGGACGCTCCCATTTTGCCCATCGTTTAGCTATTGTTGCTAGATCGAAAGAACATAGTCGGGAGCAACTGGATAGTTTTATCAAGGGTGAAAAAATTACAGGCACAATTCAAGGTGATGCTTACCAAGCAGCACCGAAGATCGCTTTCTTGTTCACCGGACAAGGCGCTCAATACGTTGATATGGGGCGCGAACTTTATGAAACGCAAGCTGTATTTCGCCAAGCGTTGCAGCGATGCGATGAAATACTGCGCTCTCATTTAGACCGACCCCTGTTGTCCATACTTTATCCCGATCAAGCAGAAAATATCATCGATCTGACAGCCTATACACAACCGGCGATGTTTGCCTTTGAATACGCCTTAGCCGAGTTGTGGAATTCCTGGGGGATAGTCCCGGATGTCGTCATGGGACATAGTGTGGGTGAGTATGTCGCAGCTTGTGTGGCAGGAGTGTTTAGCTTAGAACATGGCTTAAAGCTGATAGCAACCCGTGGAAGAATGATCCAGCAACTGCCACAAGAAGCAGATGGCAAAATGGTCAGCACCATGGCCAATGAAGACTTAATAAACTCTGCGATCGCATCCTATGGGACAAAAGTTTCTGTGGCCGCAGTCAATGGTCTACAGAGCATAGTTATCTCAGGTGACAGCCTATCCATAGACTCCATTGTAGCCGAACTGAAAACTAAGCAGATCAAGACTCACGAATTGACAGTTTCTCACGCCTTCCATTCGCCGTTAATGGAGCCAGTTTTACAGCCGTTCTCTCAAGTCGCGGCGGAGGTTTTATACTCTGTACCGAAAATACCCCTGATATCCAATATCACAGGCGACCAGGTAACGGACGATATAGCAACCGCTGATTATTGGGTTCGTCATATTCGTCAACCCGTGAGATTTGCCGACGGCATGAATACCCTCCAAAAAATGGGGATAGAATGTTTTATAGAAATCGGACCCAAACCAATTCTCTTGGGGATGGGAGCTAGTTGCCTGATTGATGAAGAAAAACGCCTCACATGGCTACCTAGCATCCGTCCTGGTGCAGAATCATCCACCATCGCCGAAAGTTTAGCTCAATTGTATGTTCGCGGTGTCAATATCAATTGGCAAGAGTTTTTCCCAGACGAACACCGTTGGAAAGTGGTGTTACCAACTTATCCCTTTCAAAGAGAACGCTGTTGGGTTGAGGTAAAACAGGAGCGCGTTGCTAGAAAGAGTAGTGAAATATCTGCTCATCCCTTGCTACAAGAGAGGATCTATTCATCTGTACTCAAGCAGGGAGAAGTTCAGTTTGAGGCTTATCTTTCTACCGACGATCTGCCCTATTTGTCAGAACACCGCGCTTTCGGTCAAGCAATTATGCCTGCTAGTGCCTACTTCGAGATGGTTTTGGCAGCGGGAAATCAACTTTTTGGCAACCGCCCTATCACCTTTAAGGATGTAGCAATTGAAAAAGCTCTCAAGCTGGAAGAGCCTCAGACAGTGCAGTTGGTCTTAACTCCCGATCAAGACGGCTATTCATGGCAAATTTTCAGTTTGGTCTTCATTAATGAAGAGCCAACTTGGACGCGCTACGCCGCCGGAAAGATTGCTATAGGGAAAGATATATCAATTTCCGAACTAAACGCAAATTTAACTGCTTTACAAGCTGGACTGGAAGAATACAAGGACATAAAAGCTTTCTATCAAAAAGTCGCCACTCAAGAAATGGTCTATGCAGGAAGCTTCCAAACCGTGCGCCGCTTATGGCGTTCTGATGGAGAAGCCCTTGGACAAATTCATCTGTCTAAAAATTTTCTTAACCAGCCCTATTATTGGCATCCAACTCTCTTGGATGGATGTTTCCAAATCCTTTTAGCGGCACTACCTGCCGACTTTTCAGAAACTTATTTACCAATTGGCTACCCGCATTTCACATTTTGGCAGCATCCCAACAAAGAGGTTTTCAGTTACGTTAAACTTCATTCTCAGCCTGGTCAAGAAATCTTGAAGGCGGACTTGCAGTTAATTGGCAAAGATGGTCAAGTTTATGCCGAAGCTCTCGGACTGCAACTGAAAAAGGCTCGATCACAAGCATTACAGCAGAAAGACCCCTGGAAAGATTGGCTTTACAAAGTGGACTGGAAAGAAGTCAAAAAGACAGCAGGAACTGCAAACCCAAAAACCAAAGGTGATTGGCTAATTTTGGCAGACAGCACTGGTCTAGCTGAAACCTTGGCTGAATTGTTAAATGCCAGTGGAGAGCGATCGCACCTCGTCTATACCAAAAAGGCTAATGGGAAATATCAGCCAGAGCAACATACTATTAACTGGACAGACCCATCCGACTGGCAGCAATTGTTGGCTAATAGATCCTATCAAGGGGTGGTGTACCTTTGGGGTCTTGATGAAAATGACTCCTGTGATTCTAGCTGCGAGCAAATACTACATCTAATTCAAGCCTTGACTTCAGCCAAGATATCCCCTCAATTGTGGTTGGTTACCCAAGGGGCGCAGTTGGCCCTCAAGGATGATGATATTGCTGTCTGGCAAGCTCCTATCTGGGGACTGGGTAAAACAATCTCTCTGGAACACCCCGAATTTTCAACTACTTGTTTAGACTTGCCCTCTGGTCAACACTCCCATGAAACAGCTAAGTCTTTACTCCAAGAACTACTTGCACCGGATCGAGAAGACCAAATTGCCTACCGAAACGGGACACGCTATGTAGCTAGATTAGAGCCTTTCCACCCTATACAGACACCAAGCATTGCTCCTGTAGCACTGAAACTGACCAGCTACGGCACCCTCGACAACTTGACCTTGGTTCCCCTGGCTACCTCAACCTTGGCACCTGATGAAGTCGAGATCAAAGTTCAGGCGAGCGGACTTAATTTTAGAGATGTGCTGCGTGCGTTAGGCATGATGCGGGAAATCGAAGAGTCTTTAGGTATTGCGGCAACGGCCAGCGATATATTGTTTGGATTTGAGTGTGCAGGCACGATTGAGCGCGTTGGCAAACAAGTATCTGGCTTCAAGGTGGGCGATGCTGTCATTGCCTACGCATCAGGTAGTTTAGCAAGTGTGGTCAAGGCTAAAGCAAAATTGGTAGTTCCCAAGCCACCTGAACTCAGTTTTGCAGAGGCGGCTACAATTCCTGTTACTTTTTTGACAGCTTATTACGGACTAATAAAACGCGCTCAAATTGGTCCAACAGACCGAGTATTGATTCATAATGCGGCCGGAGGTGTAGGTCAAGCGGCTCTTCAATTAGCGCAATTAAAGGGAGCAGAAGTTTTTGCGACGGCCAGCCCCCCCAAGTGGGATTTTCTCAAGTCACTTGGAATTAAACATATATACAGTTCACGCAGCCTTGAGTTTGCCGAGCAGGTAATGACTGACACCAATGGCAAAGGCGTGAATGTCATCCTTAATAGTCTAGCTGGCAAGTTTATCGATCAAAGCTTTGACGTGCTTGCTCAAGGAGGGCGCTTTGTAGAAATCGGTAAATTGGGAATCTGGGATGAGCAGAAATTGCAAGCATTACGCCCTGATGCTGCTTATTTCCCCTTTGATTTAGGAGAGATGAATGGGTCGGAGATCATTCCTGCCATGTTGTTGGAACTGATGACTTTGTTCAAGGAAGGTAAGCTCAAACCATTACCTGCCAAAGTTTTCCCAATTACTGAATTTGTCAATGCTTTCCGCTATATGCAGCAAGCCAAGCATATCGGTAAAGTGGTGTTAAGTTTTCAGAATCCAGAAAATTGCTCGGTTCGTCAAGACGGCAGCTACCTAATTGCGGGAGGATTGGGCGCATTAGGATTAAAGGTGGCTGAGTGGCTGGTGGAACAAGGTGCTAAACATCTAGTTCTGACAGGACGAAGCAGTGTCAAACAAGCAGCAAATGAAGCCATCAGAAAATTAGAGCAGGCAGGTGCTAAAATCTCCGTCATTAATGCGGATATTTCTAATCAGGAGGATGTCAAAAAAATACTGAATGAATGTCCTAATTTACGTGGAATTGTTCATACCGCAGGTGTTTTAGATGATGGTTTGTTGAAGGAGCAAACACCTACTCGCTTCAAAAAAGTCATGGCATCCAAAGTACAAGGAGCTTGGAATTTGCATACCTTGACTCAAGATTTACTCTTAGACTTTTTTGTCTGTTTTTCCTCAGTTGCCTCTTTGATAGGCAATGCAGGTCAAAGCAACTATGCCGCAGCTAATACATTCCTTGATGCCTTAGCTCATTATCGGCGATCGCAAGGATTACCAAGTTTGAGTGTAAATTGGGGACCTTGGGGTGAGGTAGGAATGGCAGCCACTCTTGCTGGTCGCTTGAAAGCCCAAGGTTGGGGTATTATTCCCACTGAACAAGGCTTGCAAGCATTAAACTACTTGGTCAAGAACGAAGAAAGCGCTCAAGTAGGTGTACTGCCTATGAACTGGCCGAAATTTTTGGAACGACTACCAGAAATTACGCCATTCTTAGAAAATTTCCAGACAAATATTACATCATCTCAAGAGCGACCAGCCTTAGTTTCCCAACTAAAAGCTACTCTGGCTCATGAGCGCCGAACAATTTTGATGGAGCATATTCGTGCGGCTATTAGAAATGTGATCGGATTAAATGCCAGCACAAGGATTGAACCGCGACAGTCTTTGTTTGACTTAGGACTTGACTCCCTAATGGCGGTGGAATTGAGAAACTATCTGGAAAAAAGTGTCGAACATTCCTTGCGCTCAACTCTACTCTTTGACTATCCAACCTTAGAAGCATTGGTGAATTATCTGCTGCAAGAGGTTCTAGTTCTAGAGGATATGAGTGTCCAGCAAACAGAAGACCAAACGACATCCACCCAAGTATTTGAAGAACTTCCAGAAGAGGAAGCGGACATCTTACTTGCTAGTAAGTACGAAGAACTCAGTAAACTACTAGGTAATATTTAACATGACACAAACTCCCGCCAAACCAACAACATTACAGTTGCTCAACGCCCTAGAGGAAGCACGTACTAAACTACAGGCAGTTCAGCAAGCAAAAGAAGAACCGATTGCCATTATTGGCATGAGTTGCCGTTTTCCAGGCGCAAAAGATACAGAATCTTTTTGGCATCTGCTCTCAAATGGCGTAGATGCGATTCAGGAAGTACCTGCCAACCGATGGAAGATTGATGCCTGTTACGATACCAATCCAGACGCGCCCGGCAAGATGTCTAGCCGTTATGGTGGCTTTTTATCGGAAGTGGATAAGTTTGACGCGCACTTCTTTGGGATCTCGCCACGGGAAGCAATGTCCCTTGACCCACAACAGCGGCTACTGCTAGAAGTAAGTTTTGAGGCCTTAGAAAATGGCGGTCAGTCATCAGAAAAGCTATTTGGCACTCCCACTGGCGTATTTATTGCCATTAGCACCTTTGACTATGCTATGCGTCTGTCGGAAGCGCGATCGCAAATCGACGCTCATCTAGGCACAGGAACCCTTTTGAGTCCAGCAGCAGGGCGCTTGTCTTATAGTTTGGGATTGAAAGGAGCAAGCATGGTAGTAGATACAGCTTGTTCTTCCTCCCTCGTGGCAGTGCATCTGGCAGCCAACAGCTTGCGTAACAAGGAATCCGACCTAGCTTTAGTCGGAGGTGTGAACTTACTCCTAGCACCAACCCTCAGCATCAATTTCACAAAGGCACGGATGCTGGCGGCAGATGGTCGTTGTAAAACCTTTGATGCTAGTGCAAATGGATATGTCCGTAGCGAAGGCTGTGGCGTTGTTGTTCTAAAGCGTCTTAGTCAAGCTATCCGTGATGGAGATAACGTTTTAGCATTAATTCGAGGTTCTGCCCTCAATCAGGATGGGGCAAGTGGGGGACTGACAGTACCTAGCGGACCTTCTCAGGAAGCAGTAGTTCGTCAGGCATTGAAAAATGCAGGTATTAAGCCCCAGGAAGTTAGCTATATTGAAGCCCATGGTACAGGCACTTCCTTGGGAGATCCAATTGAAGCAAATGCCTTGGGTAGCCTCTTTAGCGATCGGGAAGAACCCTTAATCGTCGGCTCCGTTAAAACCAATATCGGACACCCAGAAGCAGCGGCTGGTATGGCAAGTCTGATCAAAGTTGTTCTCTCCTTGCAACACAAAGAGATTCCGCCTCACCTACACTTTGAGAAACCTAACCCTTATATTGCTTGGGATCAACTACCGCTCAAAGTTCCCACCGAATTAACCCCTTGGTCAACAGTTAATAATCAACGAATTGCTGGAATCAGTTCCTTTGGGTTTAGCGGTACCAATGCTCATATAGTCCTTTCCGAAGCACCGTCAGTTGCAGGAAAAAGCGAGTCCGAAACTGCCCTGCGCCCCCAACATTTGCTCACCCTCAGTGCCAAAACCAAACCCGCACTGGAGCAGATGGTTCGCAACTACTCAGAACACCTAGCCACTCATCCCCACTTAGATTGGGCTGACATCTGTTACACAGCTAATACTCGGCGAACTCATTTCCACGAACGTTTAGCTGTGGTTGCTGATTCAGTTTCTCAAGCAGAGGAAAAGTTATTAGCTCATCTGGCAGAAGCGGAAACCACTCATCTGTACGGAGGCAGCAAGAGCGAAAGTCAACCTGAAATTGCCTTTTTATTCACAGGTCAAGGTTCCCAGTATCTAGGGATGGGACGGAAGCTATACGCAACACAACCAACATTTCGGAAATCCCTAGAGCGGTGCCAGGAAATTTTAAATACCATCGGCAATCAAGAGCGATCGCTACTCTCAATCCTCTACGAAAATGACGACAATTCCCTTTTAGAGCAAACTGCTTACACCCAACCAGCTTTGTTTGCCATAGAGTACGCCCTAGCCAAATTATGGAAATCCTGGGGCATTGAACCAAGCGCAGTCATCGGTCATAGCGTTGGGGAATATGTAGCAGCTTGCGTAGCAGGGATTTTCTCCTTAGAAGACGGTTTGAAAATGATTTCAGCCAGAGGCAGTTTAATGCAAAAACTGCCAGCCAACGGCGAAATGGTATCGCTATTAGCTTCGCCAGAACAAGTATTAGAAGCACTGCAAGGACTCGACTCAGTCAGCATCGCAGCCATCAACGGTCCCAATAGCGTCGTCATTTCTGGTGCAGGGGAAGCAGTACGTCGGGTAGTGCAGGAATTAGAAAGCAAGGGCATAAAAAATAAGCGCTTAAAAGTTTCCCATGCCTTCCATTCAGCATTGATGGAGCCAATGCTGGCAGATTTTCGCCAAGTAGTGCAACAAGTAACATTCCACCAACCCAAACTCAACTTTATCTCCAATGTCACGGGCAATTTTGAGCGCGTTTTACCCACAACCCCAGAATATTGGGTAGATCACGTCCTCAAACCAGTAAGATTTGCCTCTGGAATGGAGACATTATACAGAGAAAGGGTAGAGATATTTGTGGAGATGGGGCCCCAGCCAATATTACTGGGAATGGGTCGTCAGTGCTTGCCATCAGGGTATGGAACCTGGCTGCCGACACTACAGCTAGAGCAAAGCGATTGGCAAGGACTGCTTCAGGCAGTGGGTCAATTGTATGTACGAGGTGTGGCGATTGATTGGGAGAGCTTCCACCGCGACTATAGCCACCGCCAAGTGAGTGTACCAACTTATCCTTGGCAGCGAGAGCGCTACTGGATTGATGTTGCCCAAAGACAACCTCAGACGGAATCGGGAATGCAGAACGGGCATCATCCTCTACTGGGTCAAAGAATTCGGAGTGCAGCACTAAAAAATCAACAAATAGTTTTTGAAAGTCAACTCACCTCAGATTTCCCTGTATATTTAGCGGATCATGCTCTCTATGAGAAAGTCATTTTCCCCACCGCAGCTTATGTGGAGATAGTCCTAGCCGCAGGAGCGCAAATCTTTGGAGCGGGGGCGCAGGAGAATCACCCATCATTGCTAGTTGAAGAGTTTCTGATTGAGCAGTCGCTAGTTTTGAATCCTGAAGAAACAGTCTCCGTTCAATTAGTATTAACACCCAATGAATCAGGGTATGAATTTGGGATTTTTAGCCGCAAAAACTCAGATGATGTTGATGTTGATGAAACATGGACTCGTCATGCCCAAGGTTATCTTTTGAGTAGAAAAGCTCCGGTGGCAAAAGTACCGCTAGATTTGGCCGCCCTGAAGCAAACAGTTAACCAAGAGCTTGAAATTAAGGACTATTACCAGAAATTCAGCGATTTGGGGGTAGAGTACGGCCCCAACTTCCAAGTAATTGAGAAGTTGTGGCGTTCTCAGGGTGACTCACAAGAAGTGCTAGGTAAGATTAAATTACCTGAGATGGTAGAGAGTAGTGTAAATAACAGCTTGCATCCACTGCTGTTAGATGGTTGCTTGCAGCTTTTGGCGGCGGCTCTTGAAGATGGCCCTGATAGCGATACCAAGACTTATTTTCTAGTCGGCTTAGAGCGTCTGAGTTTCTTCAAGCAGCCTAGTACAAGCATTTGGTGTCACGTTCATCAGTCAAGTCAGCGAAGCCCCGGTATACTGACTTCCTTCGATTTACATTTGGTTGATGAGAATGGAATAGCAGTAGCCGATCTGATTAATTTACAGGTGCGGCGTGCTAATCAAACTGCGCTCCTAGCCAATCAAACAGATGATTGGTTATACAGAATTGGTTGGGAAGTAAAACCGCGTGTTTTGGCAGCAAGCTCGTCCTTTGCTAAGGCGAATAACAAAACCTCTAAAGCAGGTAATTGGCTGATTTTCAGCGATGGAGGAGAAGTAAGCAGTTCCCTAGCCGATATGCTCAACAAACAGGGCGATCGCTGTATTTTCGTTTCACAAGGATCGTCTTTTTCATTATTAGAGAGCGATCGCTATCAAATCAACCCTGCCGAACCAAAAGACTTCCAGAATCTACTTTCCGCAATAGTCAAGCAAGATCAGTCAGTCTGCCGTGGGATAGTTTACTTATGGGGTCTTGATCAAAAGCTGGAGATGTCAGATGTGCCAACAACAGCACTAAATTTATGTTCTAGTGTGTTGTATTTGGTTCAAGCATTATCTGCAATTCCTCCCCATCATTGGGGCAAAAATATGCCTCATTTATGCTTGATCACTCGCAATGCCCAAGCAGTGACAAAAACCCCCCTACAAGTAGAACAATCGCCATTGTGGGGACTAGCCCGCGTGATTGTTTTAGAACATCCAGAACTGGAAACTGTCTGTATAGATATCGGCTCAGACCAAGTTAGTGAAATCGAAATGCTGCTCCAAGAAATGCTCTTCCCAGAAAAAGAAGAGCAAGTAGCTTTTCGGAATGGAGAGCGTTATGTCGCTCGATTAAAACGTGCTGAGGCTAAAACTATCAGCCAATTAGCAAAAATTGATTCATCAGGTAGTTATTTAATCACTGGTGGATTTGGAGCATTGGGTCTTCAAGTGGCCAACTACCTTGTGGAACAAGGCGCACGCCACCTGCTGCTAGTGGGACGACAAGGGGCAGTATCCCCAGAAGCACAAGCAGGAGTCAAGCAGTTAGAAGATAAAGGGGCGTTGGTAAAGATTGTCAAAACTGATATTTCCCAACCCGATAGTGTAGCAATGCTAATTGCCGCAACTGATATCCCCTTACGGGGAGTGGTTCATGTGGCAGGTATTTTAGATGATGGAATGCTCAGGGATCAAACCCGGCAGCGCTTCTTAAAAGTGATGAACCCCAAGGTTCAAGGTACGTGGAACTTGCACAAACTGACCAAAGAAATGCCATTAGATTTCTTTGTCTGCTTCTCCTCTATGACTTCAGTTATAGGTGCGCTAGGTCAAGGAAATTATTCTGCGGCCAATGCCTTTATGGATGCACTCTGCCATCACCGACACGCATTGGGATTACCCGCTGTCAGCATCAACTGGGGCCCTTGGGCTACCTCTGGGATGGCCACTCAATTGGATGCAAATCTTCAAAGTCGTTGGGAGGCAATAGGTTTTGGGATGATTCCGCCCAGTCAAGGAGCGCATCTATTTGCTAACTTGTTCACCGCCAAGGCACCACAAGTGGGCGCGATGCCAATAAACTGGTCGAAATATACGGTAGAAAGTGCGTTCTTCACTGACTTCCGCAAAACTACCGATCAAAAGAAAGAGCAACAAAAAACTTCACTTAATTTCCTGGAAACGGTAAAGGCTGCTGAAAAAGAGCAACGCCAGCCACTTTTAGTGGCTCACATCCAATCTCAAGTATCCAAAGTCTTGGGCTACCAGAAAGATCGCGTATTCTCTGTTTCAGAAGGGTTTTTTGACTTAGGAATGAGTTCTTTGACCTCTGTAGAGTTGAGAAACAATTTGCAAAATAGCTTAGGCTGTCGTTTGCCCGCTACGCTAACTTTTGACTATCCAACTATTAAAAAGTTGGTTGATTATCTGATGGCAGAGTTCATAGAAGAGGCTGATGAAGATGAGGATGTAGATGTCTCCGAGCAGTCCTTCCAAATAGATAGTAAAGCCCTCACATTCCAGCCCCTAGAGGAAAATGATGATGCCGATGAAATTGCAAAACAATTTGCAGAACAATTAGGTATGCAATGGGTTAACTAGATGAACCCAAATCTAGATACTCATTTAGGTGAGTATCTAGCTAGATGAGTGAAAATAATGAACAGCACTATGTTCATATCGTAAGAATTCAGGAGTATGGCTAACGCCACGCTTCGCTATCAGGAGTTCAGGAGTTCAGAAGTATGGCTAACGCCACGCTTTGCTATCAGGAGTTCAGGAAGAAGGAATAACATTTTTCTTTTATCTTCCCTGTTCCCTGTTCCCTGAATTCTTACTTCATATCAATGAATGTAGAACAATTAAGCAGTATATAATGGGGTTAATCAAATGAGTGAAAATAATGAACAACGCTATGTTCAATTGATGAAAGTAGCGTCCCAAAAAATTGCTGATTTACAATCCGAAATTGAGCGATTAAAGCAGAAAGAACGCGAACCAATCGCCATTGTTGGTATGAGTTGTCGCTTGGCAGAAGCCGATAATCCTGAAGCATTTTGGGACTTACTTGCCAATGGTGTAGATGCCATTCGAGAAGCCCCAAAGGGTCATCATTCATATCTAGATCCCTATTACGACCCAGATCCAGACGTGCCAGGCAAGGTGTATATCCGGCGTGCAGGATTTCTCAACCAATCTCCCACAGATTTTGATGCTAGTTTTTTCGGGATTTCCGCCAGAGAAGCAGCAAGTTTAGATCCCCAGCATAGACTGGTGATGGAAGTAGCTTGGGAAGCCTTAGAAAACGCTGGATTTGTCCCCGAAAAATTGGCAGGCAGCCAGACAGGTGTTTTTATGGGGATATGTGCCAATGACTACGTTTGGCAACTTGTCAAACAAGACCCTGTAGAAACAGATTTCTACATAGGATCAGGGAACGCCTATAGCCCAGTGGCAGGCCGCCTTTCTTACTTCTTCGACTTTACAGGTCCTTGTCTCGCCGTTGATACTGGCTGTGCTTCTTCATTGGCTGCCATTCACTTAGCAGTTACCAACTTGCGAAGGGGAGATTGTAACCTGGCATTGGCTGGAGGCGTACAGCGATATGTCTCGCCAGAATATTGGCTCAACCTTTGCAAATCCCGAATGTTGTCTCCAGATGGGCGTTGCAAAACTTTTGCGGCAGGAGCAAATGGTTATGCTCGCGGTGAAGGTTGTGGCATAATCGTTCTCAAACGCCTTTCAGATGCAGTAGCTGATGGTGACAATATTCTAGCCTTAATTAGAGGCACAGCACATGGGCAAGATGGAAGAACCAGCGGTCTAACTGTACCTAGCGGTTCTTCTCAGCAAAATGTGATTCGCAGAGCGATCGCCAATGCAGGTATTAAGCCCAAAGATGTCAATTATATTGAGGCTCATGGTACAGGTACTTCTCTGGGAGACCCAATTGAAGCAAATGCTTTGATCAAGGTCTTTCGCCAACGAGAAGAACCTCTGATCTTAGGTTCCGCGAAAACTAATATCGGACACTTGGAAGGAGCCGCTGGCGTAGCAGGTCTGATCAAAATCGTTCTGTCCTTACAAAATGAGTTGATTCCACAACACCTACACTTCCAAGAGCCTAGCCCTTATATTGCTTGGGATGAAATGCCAATAAAAGTGGCAAGCGAACAGATACCTTGGCCAGCAACAGATAAAACTAGGTTTGCTGGAGTTAGTTCCTTTGGTTTTACGGGCATCAATGTCCATGCTGTCCTTTCAGAAGCACCACCAGTAGCAGCAAAAAGTGAGGCAAAAACTTGGCAGCGCCCCCTACAACTGCTCACCCTCAGTGCCAAAACCAAACCCGCACTCGAACAGATGGTTCGCAATTACGAGAAGCACTTAGCAACTCATCCCGACTTAGAGTGGGCTGATATCTGTTATACCACCAACACTCGGCGGACTCATTTTCACGAACGTTTAGCTGTGGTTGCTGACTCAGTTTCTCAAGCACAGGAAAAATTATTAGCTAATTTAGCAGGAACAGAAAACACCAACCTGTTTAAAGGTAGCAAGAGCGAAAGTCAACCTCAAATCGCTTTTCTATTCACAGGTCAAGGTTCCCAGTATTTAGGGATGGGACGGGAACTATACGAAACACAACCAATTTTTCGTCAGGCATTAGACCGCTGTCAGGAAATTTTAAATGCCATTGGGAATCAGGAAAAATCCTTGCTCTCTGTCCTCTACCAAGGCGATGACAGTTCTGTCCTAGAGCAAACCGCTTATACCCAACCAGCGCTATTTGCCTTGGAGTACGCCCTAGCCTCGATGTGGAAATCTTGGGGTCTAGAACCAAGCGCAGTCATTGGCCATAGTGTCGGGGAATATGCAGCAGCTTGTGTAGCGGGAATTTTCTCCTTAGAAGATGGATTGAAACTGATTGCTGCCAGAGGGCAGTTAATGCAAAAACTCCCGGATAACGGAGAAATGGTGTCTTTATTAGCTTCGGTTGAACAAGTTACAGAAGCAATCAAAGGTACGGACTTAGTTAGCATCGCGGCTATTAACGGGCCTGAGAGCGTGGTCATTTCTGGCGAACGGGAAGCGGTACGTTTAGTAGTGCAGAAGTTAGAACATAAGGGAATTAAAACTAAGCGCTTAAAGGTTTCCCATGCCTTCCATTCGGCATTAATGAAGCCAATGCTGGCTGAGTTTCGCCAGGTGGTGCAAGAGGTAACTTTCCACCAACCCAAACTCAATTTTATCTCCAATGTCACGGGCAATTTTGAGCGTGTTTTACCCACAGACCCTGAATATTGGGTAGATCATGTGGTCAAACCAGTAAGATTTGCCGACGGTGTGGAGACATTACACAGAGAAGGAGTAGAGATATTTGTGGAAATGGGCCCCCAGCCAATATTGCTGGGTATGGCACGTCATTGTTTACCGTCTGAATATGGAACATGGCTGCCGACGCTACAGCGAGAGCAAAGCGATTGGCAAGGGGTGCTTCAGGCTGTAGGCCAATTGTATGTAAGGGGCGTGGCGATTGATTGGGAGGGCTTCCATCGTGACTATGGCTACCGCCAAGTGGGAGTACCAACTTATCCTTGGCAGCGAGAGCGCTACTGGATTGATGTAACACATACACAACCTCTAACGCAATCTGGCTCCCAGAGCGTTGCCCATTCTCTGCTCGGTCAACCATCACCTCAGCAAGCCACTGGAAAAGATTTTGCCGATCAGGTGGTGTGGAAACCACAACCTCGTTATGGCTTACCTGCTGATTATTTGGCTTCTCCGAGCGAACTAACCAGAAACATAGACAGTCAGGTATTGTTATCTGAGGCGGAGTGCAGTCGCGATCGCGACCAGGAAAAGGAACTAGAAAGTAGGAGTGTGGGGTATATTGTCAGTGCCTTTCAACAACTAGGCTTTAAGTTTGAACCCAACCTGCACTTCTCAACAGCTGAACTGATCGAGCAGTTAGGAATCGTCAAGCAGCACCAACGGTTAATCGGGTGTTTTTTGGAAATCATGGCTGAGGAAGGGTTACTGCGTTTTAATCAGTCTGAGTGGCAAGTCGTCAAGACCCCTCAGATAGTGACTCCGGACGCACAAGTGGCGAATTCGTTACTCAAATCTCCCCACTCAGCAATGGCGCAAATTGTCTCTCGTTGCGGACCTAGATTAGCCGATGTTTTGCAGGGCAAGTACGATCCGCTCCAGTTGTTGTTTCCTGAAGGTGATTTAACCAGCACAACAGAACTTTATCAAGATTCCCCAGAACTCAAGTTCATAAATACCCTCGCACAGCAGGTTGTGCAAGCGGCGGTCTCAAGGTTACCACAAGACCGAGGGATGCGGATTCTGGAAATTGGAGCTGGTACTGGAGCAACAACTTCTTACTTATTACCAAACCTGCCTGCTGATCGGGTGGAGTATTTATTCACAGATATTGGCGCTTTCTTTGTTGCCAGAGCACAAGAAAAATTTGCCGATTATTCCTTTGTACGTTATCAAACATTGGACATTGAGCAAGAGCCAGTAGCAGTTGCTCGGGGCTATTATGATTTGATTATTGCTCCCAATGTATTGCACGCCACCAAAGACTTGCGTGAAACAGTAAAAAATGTCCAGCAGATGTTGGCTCCGGGTGGAATGCTAATGCTTGTGGAAAGTACGACTCGTCAACCTTCAGTAGACATAACTTTTGGCTTGACAGAAGGCTGGTGGCGCTTTACCGACCTTGATTTGCGACCTGATTATCCCTTGTTAAGTATCAACAAGTGGCAAGAGTTGTTATCTTCATCTGGTTTTACCAATCCTGTTTCCTTTTCATCGCCTAATTCACAAAAAGTGCTGATCTTGGCTCAAGTCACCAAAGAAGACCAACCTCTGTCCAGAAATTGGCTCATTTTTGCTGATAATCATGGGTTTGCTCAGAAATTGGCGACAGAGATGAAAACAAAAGGCGATTTGCCAACAGTCGTTTTTCCAAACGAATCTCTCGACCCATCAGGGACAGAAACGGCCTCTCCACTAGCCAAATATCAGGACTTAATAACAGATCAAAAATGGCATGGGGTGGTGCATTTGGGGAATTTAGATTCTCCAGCGAACGAACTTGATGTTAACTTGGTGAAATCCTTTGTAAAATCTGGTTCTTCACCTAGATTTTGGTTAGTAACCCAAGGGGTACAAGCTATCGAAGCAGCGCAGACAGACTTGGTGCGATCGCATTTATGGGAAATCAGCCAAGTTATCCAGTCAGAGCCAGATCATCCCGAACTTTCATTTGTACTTCTAAATTTAGCTCCCGAAGGAGTTGATAACCGAGTACAAACAATTCTAGATGAAATTTGGATCGAACCTGCTTCTTCAGTAAAACTGGTTGCATTTCGTGACAAAGAACGTTTGGTTGCCCAATTGGTAAACCCAGAAAAGTCTGGGACAGAGGGTATTCTCAAACAGAAAGGGAGAGAAGAAACTTCACTCAACTTAGTCGAACAATTAAAGGCAACTGAGAAAGAGCAACGCAAAGCACTATTAATTGCTCATATTCAATCTC
Source organism: Anabaena sp. 54 (assembly GCF_017355725.1). NCBI lineage: Bacteria > Bacillati > Cyanobacteriota > Cyanophyceae > Nostocales > Nostocaceae > Anabaena > Anabaena sp. 54. Next base: position 247,644 of record NZ_JAAVWA010000001.1, on the reverse strand, counting down.
TATTGTCTCAGGTTTTGGGAGACAAACAAGAGAGGACTTTCTCCCTATCACAAGGATTTTTGGACTTAGGAATGGATTCTATGACATCCATAGAGCTAAGAAATCGCTTGCAAAACTCGATAGGCATCCCATTGTCATCAACCTTGTTTTATAAATATCCAACACCAGAGGCATTAGTTGACTATTTGATTCAAGATGTGCTTGCTACTTTTGTAAAGTTTGATGATTAATAGGGGTTAAACTGCTCCCCGGAGTCGCTTCCGGGGCAGTGTTTTCGCCTCCAAACGAATAGGCGGCAATGCTTGGCCATTAGGCTATAAAATAGACTCTGTAATGGCAAGCATATAAACAGGAAAATGGGAAATTATGGGTGACGCGAATAGAAGTTTTAATTTGTCCGAAATAGACCAAACGGATAATTTTTTAAGTATAGTGCCGATCCAAGAAGATTGGGGGGGAGATGGGAGTGGACGCTTACACCTATCAGGAAGGTGTACGGACATATCGAAAAAGTATGTGCCGCGTCAGTATCAATTTTTCAATACAAATACCGTGCCAGAAGAACCAGGATGGCGAATCAGTGGAATGTCTGATCAAGTCCTAGCAGGAAGACGAAGATTGCTGACGTGGCATGATTGTGGTGCATCTACTTCCAGAGTAATCCTACCGCCCAAATTTGCGGCGCCATCTGGGATATTCACTGCTGACTTGGAAATTTTTATTCTTGCTGGCAAGATTCAAATTGGTGAATGGGAACTAGATCAACATGGTTACTCCTTTATTCCTGCTGGAGTAAAAGTAGAATCTTGGCAAGTTTTAGGTGAAGAGGAAGCGGAAATTCTTTGGATGGAAAACGGGCCAGTTCCCCTCCAATACCAAGATGCAGAAACCAATTATCCAGGTGCGAGAATAAGTGAATTTATTCCAGCTTTGGATAGCAAATTCTTGCCTTGGAGTGATACAGAGAAAGTAACAATCAAGAAAAAGTTTTTAAGGAAACATAATAACGGCGGCGAAACATTGATATTTGCCATCTTGCCACATCATGTCACTCATGATGCAATGATTTATTCCTACAATGAAGAGGCATATATTTTAGGTGGATATTGTGATCTAGGAAGTTACCGACTTGCAAAGGATCACTTCTGCTATTGTCCTAGCTATAATATTATCCCTAGAGAGAAAACGGTTGATGGATTTTTTGGTTTTGCCAGAATTGATAGAGATGGCTCCCAAACGATTTACTCATCACATAACATAAAAAAATATTAGAATATTTGTCAAGCAAATGATGCGTTTACAGAAAATGACAGTTTAGGCTATAAAATAGACTCTGTAATGGCAAGCATATAAGCAGAAGAATGGGAATTATGGGTGACGCGAATAGAAGTTTTAATTTGTCCGAAACAGACCAAACGGATAATTTTTTAAGTATAGTGCCGATCCAAGAAGATTGGGGGGGAGATGGGAGTGGACGCTTGCACCTATCAGGAAGGTGTACGGACATATCGAAAGAGTATGTGCCGTATCAGTATCAATTTTTCAATACAAATACCGTGCCAGAAGAACCAGGATGGCGAATCAGTGGAATGTCTGATCAAGTCCTAGCAGGAAGACGAAGATTGCTGACGTGGCATGATTGTGGTGCATCTACTTCCAGAGTAATCCTACCGCCCAAATTTGCGGCGCCATCTGGGATATTCACTGCTGACTTGGAAATTTTTATTCTTGCTGGCAAGATTCAAATTGGTGAATGGGAACTAGATCAACATGGTTACTCCTTTATTCCTGCTGGAGTAAAAGTAGAATCTTGGCAAGTTTTAGGTGAAGAGGAAGCGGAAATTCTTTGGATGGAAAACGGGCCAGTTCCCCTCCAGTACCAAGATGCAGAAACCAATCATCCAGGTGCGAGAATAAGTGAATTTATTCCAGCATTGGATAGCAAATTCTTGCCTTGGAGTGATACAGAGAAAGTAACAAATAAAAAAAAGCTTTTAAGGCAACATAATAACGGCGGTGAAACATTTATATTTGTCACTTTACCACACTATGTCACTCACCATGGAATGATTTGTTCCTACAATGAAGAGGCATATATTTTAGGTGGATATTGTGATCTAGGAAGTTACCGACTTGCAACGGATCACTTCTGCTATTGTCCTAGCTATAATGTTACCCCTAGAGAGAGAACGGTTGATGGACTTTTCGGGTTTGCGAGAATTGATAGAGATTTATCCAAAAGCACTTGAGTGAGATACAGTCATAAGCCCCCTCCTCGCTTGCGGGGGTGGAGTTCTTGTATTTAACTCAACCGATAACCGCTATAGCTAATTGTTTACTACCTTCTTACTGTCCAAAAATTTATAATCAACTAATGGTGAGAATAGCCCATGTCTTCCTCCGAAATGAATACAAATCCTATTGACGATAGCATCATCGCTACAAAGTCGGCTCAAATCAATCCTTCAATAAAACATAAGGACATTCAGATCAGAACTGCATCAGCTTCCGACCAGAGACATATTAATGCTGCAATGGTTCTAGCCTTTAACAACGATCCTGTTGCCCGCTGGCTCTTTCCTGACCCCGATCAATATCTCACTTATTTCCCACTCCTATTTGAAACATATATTAACGAGTCCTTAGCCCATCAGACTTCTTATTATGTTGATGGTTATGGAGGTGCAGTGCAATGGATTCCGCCAGGGATAGAATGGGATGCAGAACCATTAAGGAAAGTATTTCAAGAAGGTATCGCTGAGTCACGCCAAGCAGAGGCATTTGAATTGTTTGAACAATTGGGGAATGATCATCCTAGTCAACCTTACTGGTATCTGTCCTTTCTAGGTGTGGAGCCAATTCAACAGGGTAAAGGCTTTGGTCTAGCCCTATTGCGGCCTATTCTCAGACAATGCGATCGCGATAGTATTCCTGCCTGTGTGGAAACCTGCGGCTGCATTCCAAGAAACATAGCATTCTATAAAAAGCAAGGGTTTGAGTTAATTAGCCAGTATCAAGTTGGTGATGCACCGATTATTGTCAGAATGATTCGCCAGCCACAATAGCCCGTTGGTGATCTTTATATAGAGTTCCTACGAGTTATTCGGTAAGCTGTGGGGCGTGATCGTGATTCGTAGGCGAGCGATCGCACCCCCGCAATATTCCTTAAGTTGACACCAATGATAGCTGTTGCGCCCCTACACATTTTCTTAGGTGAGCAGATTCAGTCTTTCATCCTGTAAATCAGCAACGCCACTTAGAACAAGTCTTCCTCATCAAAATTTCTATTCTGGAACTTCTGCATTCCGATTGAATCAGTTAGGTATGCCATTAAGAACTCGTGAAATCGGTGTACCATTGGTTCTTTGCTAGGAGATAACGGACCAGCAGATGAACGAAGGAAAGCTAGCTCATTCTGTATTTTTGGCAATAAACTTAAATCCTGGAGTTGTATCTTATCATACTCCTCAACTAGTGATTGAACATTCTCTGCAGATTTTGCTTCTGTGGTATTAGGAACTAACCAAGTCCAACGGATTCTTGTTTGAGATACACTGATTGGATCAATTAGAAACACTAGTACAAGATTTGGCAGACAAAATAGGCAAAAATTCGGCCAAAACGATAACCAGAAATAACCTTGCATCAATTTAGGAGGTAATCCTTCTATGACTGTACCCGGTTCTATCTCTTCTTTTGTCGAAAAGGAAGAATATTCTACGTAGTAATTATCTTTTCCTTGAAAAAAACTCTTTACAGGGGAGACCCAGTCAAGTTGAGGTATTTCATTAGTACCTTTGTGAAGAAATGGTACATGATAATTCTCAACGGTATTTTCTACATAAAGCTTCCAATTAATATTGGCTTGATAATCATGGGTATGAACATGACTCAATTCACTAATTTTATAATCATCAAATAGTTTAGGTAGTTTGCCAAGCTGTGTTTTTAAGGGAGAACAATTGGGATCAAGATTAACAAATATAAAGGGTCCCCAAGTATCAATATGAAAAGATGACAGTCCATATTTTGACATATCAAAATCTTCATGTTTTTCAAATTCAGTGACGCCTGTTAATTTTCCTTCTAGGTCATAGGTCCAACCATGATAAGGGCACACAAAACAATTAGCCTTACCATTTTCTAAAGCTAGGGGTGTGAATCGATGACTACAGATATTACGAAAAGCACGTAAATTACCTTCCTCATTTTTAACAATCAGTAGAGAAATATTTGCAATACTCACAGTAAAATAAGATTTAGGTTTTTCCAACTGATTGGTAAAACCAACAAAGAGCCAGGAACGACTAAATAATTTCTCTCTTTCCAGCCGATAAACCTCATCAGATACATACATGAATGCTGGCAAGCATACTGCTCTTTCCACTGGGTGTGGCTGCCAATTGTTCAGATAATTTAGTAATTCTTTATCCTTGATAAAATCGACATTGTTTAAGTGGTTATTTGCCGTAGCTTCCATTTTTCTTCTCCTATTGAATATTGTTTGTTGTGGCTACCAATCTATTTGACAACGTAGACAGATAGGACTTGTGTGTACACCGTAGCCTCGCTTGCGGGGAGGGGGTGGGCGGATGCTTCTGTCAAATAGACAACTACAAGAAGAATACAAGATACTTTCTTGATTTGTTAAGGGATAGCGATCACCTAAAAAGTGTGCAAGTTCATATAACTCTTTAAACAAATCTTCAGGAATATAGCCGCGATCGCTTGAATAGTTAACCAAAAATATCTTCTATATCACAAAAAGTGCAAGGTTTTGGCTTATTGCGTCTTAAAAGAGTTGCATTTTTCCCTGTGGGATATGGGAAATTGAGGATATCCAGATAGCTGAAAACCAAGTCAGGATTGCTGATATAAAGTCGTTCAAAGGCAATCATTTCACCATCTACGCCGTTGGGATTAATTCGGACTCCCACCCGGTTGGCTGGCCACACCGTCAGAACCGCCTCTACTATCTCCTTAATCTGGAGGAAGATATGTCCGCCTTTAGCATGAATAGCATCGACGACCTGTTTCCAGCCACTGGTTTGCTCATCGGAATAGATGCCGGGTGAGTTCAGCCAACCGTTCGCTTGTTCTGAAATCGTGGTTGCTTCACCAATGATTAGACCAGCCGATGCCCGTTGAGCATAGTATTCAGCCATCAGTGCGTTGGAAATCCGCTCCACTCCAGCCCGCGAACGAGTCAAGGGTGCCATGACCACGCGATTCTTTAAAGGTAGATCACCCAACATGAATGGGCTTAATAAGTGAGGAGAGATACTTTCAAAAGTCATAAAGGTTATGTCTCTGCATTTATTGTCTCATGTGTCAATGCGTAAGTTCTAGTATCTTTCCTCACTTATTAAGCCCATTCATGTTGGGCGATCTACCTTTCTTAGCCTCCCAAAAAATTGGTTTCTCCAGAACAAATCGCACTTGGAGGTATCCCGGTTGCACTCCTATTTCACCTCTAAATTCGTAACCGAGACATCACTGGCATTAATATCATCGCCAAATGTACTGGGCAGATTTACCAAAAACATCACCATTCTGACTGCATGAAATAAAGATACACTTAACCACAAGATATGGTTGCTGGAAAACTTAATGGCAGCGAAACTGGCAGGTATAAACCCAACTACAAGAGCAATTAAGCTAACATTGCGGAGGGTGTATCCTTGGGCTAAACCTAAGAAGTATCCTTCCATCGCAAAACTGATTGAACTAAAAGCTAAGGTAAGTTGTAACCAAGGAAGAAAAGTATTTATATTTGAGGTTACTTCAGTGTGGTTAGTGAACCAACTAAAAACAGTATCTGGAAATAGCACACATACTCCACCAAAAAACACTGCTACCACGAGAGCAGCTAAAATAGAAAAACCTACTAAGGGAGGTAATTGTTGTCGAGATCCTTTTCCTTTAAAGTTTCCAACCAAAGCTTCTGTACCGAATCCCATTCCCTCTACAAAATATGTATTAAAGCTAAATATTTGCCACATTAAGGTATTTTGAGCATAAATCAAAGTTCCCAGTTGGACTCCTTGATAGCTGAATATGAATGTAGTAACCAGACAAATACAATTGCTGATCAGGATATTCATATTGAGAGCTAAGTTAGATTTTATAGCTGAAATGTCCCATATTTTTCCAGATAAAGATCGAATTTCCAACCACTGAAATTCCTGGCAAAAAAATATCAATCCCATGAATAAAGATAAATATTGGCTTGTAGCAGAGGATATTCCTGCGCCTGTACTTTCCCATCCCATGTGGATAATAAATACATAATCAAGTACAATTTTGCTGCCATTACCAAGGACTGAAATTAGCACAACTAAGCTATTTTTTTCTCGTCCTAGAAACCAACCTATCAATACAAAATTGAGTAAGATTGCAGGCGCTCCCCAAATTTGGGTGTTGAAATAGGCAAGGCCCGAAGATTTTATCTCTGGGTCAGCATTTAGCAGAGCAAACCCAAGTTCTCCTAAAGGATATTGTAAGAGGATGAGGGTGATACCTATGACTAGAGCAATCAAGCCGTTACGCAGCCCCACCAACAACATCTCTTCTCGGTCATCCCGTCCAACTGCCTGTGCTGTGAGTCCAGTAGTTCCCATGCGTAAAAAGAATAAAGCCAAATAGAAAAAATTCAGCAAGTTTCCAGCAATGCTCACTCCAGCGAAGTGACGGATGTCTTCAAGATGACCCAAAAAGATGACACTGACTATATTTGCCAGTGGAATCATAATACTGGATAGGACGTTGGCTAGAGCCAGTCGGAAATAGCGGGGGATAAAGCTATATTGCGCTGGAAGTGTTTGGTTCATAGATCGAGAAGTGAGTTATGGGCAGTGTTACTGAGCATTGGTGACAAGTTACAGTTATTGTCCATTTATCAACAAGCAATTATACTTAATAAATCTTGATAATTAAGCTGAAAAACATGATTTTCAGGATGGGATACCTTCGATCAGCTTCGCTATCGCATTCTAAAAATCCAGTATTGATGTTAATCTAAGTACATTATTTTGCCTAAATTCAAGTATAGCTACTGATTAATAAAGGCGGCTTTTGTTTGACTTGTCACCAATGGTTATTGAGGACGATTTTTAAAAGGTCAAAGGTTGAGTCAAAGAGCTATCAAGCTACAATGACTTTGTGCAAGTTATAAGTCTTTCAGGGTTTGAGACATAAACTGCAACAAAGCTTGTCTATTTTCATTGAGGTAGAAGTGTCCACCTGGGAACATCTCTATTGAAAATGAGGAACGGGTGTAATCACGCCAACTAACAAGATTATCGTAACTGGCTTCCGGATCTTCAAGACCACCCAAAGCAAAAATGGGACAATCAAGAGGCTCGACTTGGGAATGGATATATGTTTCTACTAAAGTCATGTCTGCTCGCAAGGTAGGCAAGAACAACTCCATAAGTTCTTGGTCTTGTAGGACTACTTCTGGTATGGCAGAGTAAACATTGGTTAATTTTTCAATAAATTCTGCATTAGGTAACAAATGAAGGGGCGGATATAATTCAGGTATGTTAGGGGCAGGACGACCTGATAAAAACACATAAACCGGATTGACGTTTCTTTGCCGGAGTTTTCTAGCTAGGTCATAAGCAATTAGCGATCCCATACTATGACCAAAGATCGCAAATGGCTTATCCAAATGTTGCAGTAAGACATCTACTAAGTTCTCTGTCAGAATTTCAAGATTTGAAGTTGGTTTTTCTTTGATGCGATTTTCTCTTCCAGGCAACTCAATTGCACAAACCTCTACATTCGACGGCAATTCCCGAGGCCAGAGACGAAAAATGGATGTCCCACCTCCTGCATAGGGTAGGCAAAATAAGCGTAAATTGGCTTGGGGATTGGATTGGGGACATTTAATCCAAAGATTAGGTATTTCTGGTTTCATAAATAATATTTGTCTTATGAGGCACGATTAAATCTGTAAATACCCCGCTTGTTCGCCAAAGTGGTAGATTTTTAACGAGTAGTTGGTAGTATCCCTGGAAACAAGAGTGGCAAATTTTAATTCGGAAAATCAGGCAGTTTACATACCTCTAAGATACAAGGTTGGGTTACGCTTTCGCCTAACCCAACCCAACTTACAAAAAATGGACAAGGCATTGCAATAGTGTAGCTGTTTCTCCCAATAACGTTAGGGAATTCCGTGAACTGTTATTTTGAAAAGCGCTCCCAAGTTATAAAGGGAGTTTGTAGCTTGCCATCCATCATCTCTGGAGCATGAGTCAATACTAGCTCGCCATTCTTATTAAAACTATAGATGCGTACTTGATTTGTACCAACATAATTTGGAAACAGGCTGACTGCAACACGATGAACAACTTTACCTTTTTGGAGTTCATATTTACCGCAATAGGTAATATATGTTTGTACTGCTTTTGCCTGTTCTTCTAGCGTTCCCCCTAAAATATCTCCTGAAGGAAAATTAGGACGTTTGTTTTTTGAAAAGGTTGCACACATATGTCCATCGGGAGTGTACATCAGGTAACCAACAGAATCTTTCCCAAATGGATAGGTAACGTTCCCCTGTGCATCCTTGTTTATCCAGGATACCAATCGCCAGCTTCCTACAAATTGTTTTTGTTGGGCTGTCAACTCACCACGGGAAATCTTATAGGAAGAATTGGGTTCCAACCCAGAGGGGGTGGAGCCTTGCTTAGGTGAAATTCCGTCCTGTTTTAAGTTGGTAACACCTTCTTGAGCGGCAGTAGGTTTTGATGTTTCTGCCTTAATTGCAGCCCCACCATAGGACAAAATTAAGGCTGCTGTTAAGCCTCCAGAAAACCATTGAATAGAGCGCTGGATAGGACTCTTTTTTGCTTTCTTGCGCTGTTCAACACTGGCATCAATCGACTCATTATCATTAGAAATAGGATTCATAATTCTTCCTCAATAATTTGGTAATCGTCCCAGGCATTATGCAGCAATGAGCTTCTGTCTAATTTCCCCAGAGGCTCATTGCTGTGGCTGGTGTCTCAGAAGATACTACCATAGGAACATTCACTGTGTCTACATATTAAAGTCAAGAACAGCAATTCTCATTTTGAAAATAAAATAAGATAAAGTTGTGTATCAACCTTAAATTGTGAGTCCAAAATATTCAATTTTGGATTGTTTTCTCTTGTTTATTTATTGTCAATAATCATTGCTAATTGAGAAAAGCCTGATATAATTAGTTTTCAGGATGATTATTTATATCGAACTCAGGTCCTTTCAATTCATTATGTCTACGAAAGAAGATGATCTAATTTCCAGAGCGGAACTGCTGCAACAAGCCATTGCGACGTTGCAACTGATGATTCAACAAATTAAGGCTGGTGGAGAAATAGCACCATCTGGTTGCTGTGTTTCCCGTTACCAAGCACGGGGTAAACAAGGGGTTTATTGGTACTACAAATTACACGCTAATCACCCAATTTTTCCTACCACTCAACCCGACAAATTGAGTAAATACAAGCATTTAGGCAAGGCTGGAAGTCCGGCTCACGTTGATGCAGTCATGCAAGTAGCTAGGAGAACCCAAGTTGATTACTTACAATCATGTATTGATTCTCTCCGACAAAATTGGGTTGATTTGTACGATAGCCTCAAAAAGAAAAAGTAAGTCTCTCAATTTTTTTGTTCTCGTAAATAAAACGCGAACACTTTTCTATTGGTTTTACTCCCCATTTTCCTTAACCGAGCAGTATTGAGGCAAGAGGCAAGAGTAAAGAAGTTTTCAGCGATTTTACGTTTCTTTACACAGGTTGGTTTTATTGTGTTCACCTACTTGGCATTAAATTTTCAATAATGGTGCGTTGCGCTGTCGCTCTAAGAAGCGTAGCTATGCCCTCAATGGCTTTACACACCATACATATCTGCTATATTAATCAACTTTTCCAGGGCAATTTCCCGAAAAATGAATTGATAAATACTATAATAGGTAATTAATCCCTTATTTGTGGTTGTTATGGTTGTTACTGCTTCGACCCACAAGATTACCTGGGAACTCTTGCCTGAAGATTTTGTTTTAGAAGATGAACCAGTGGATAATGTTAATCAACCTTCTTTAGCCGCTGCACTGACGGAAAGCCTGCAACTGGCAGGGAAACTCCCAGAAACAGCCCTGGCTACGACCAATTACGGCATTTGTACCGTAGTTAATGGCAAAATTGTCATCAAAGCACCTGATTGGGCTTACATACCCAAAATTACCGTGCCTAGAGAGCAAATACAACGTAGTTATACTCCTCACAAACAGGGTGAAATACCGGTTGTGGTGATGGAATTTCTTTCTGACGCAAATGGGAGTGAATATTCCAGTAAAAGGACTTTTCCCCCTGGTAAATGGTTTTTTTATGAAGAGGTGTTAGAAGTTGCAAATTATCTAATTTTTGCACCTGATACGGGTGTTTTGGAATTTCATCGTTTACAAAGTTCAGGAAAATATCAATTACGTTCCCCTGATGAAAATAACCGTTATTGGTTAGGGGAAATGGATTTATTTATTGGTGTATGGCAAGGAAAGCGCGAAAACCGTGATGGTTATTGGTTACGCTGGTGGGATAAGGAGGGTAATTTATTATTGTGGGGGTTTGAGTCGGTTGAGAAGGAACGAGGAGAAAAAGAACAAGAAAGACGAGAAAAGGAACAAGAAAGACGAGAAAAAGAGCAGGCTTTACAACGGTTAGCGGAGTTGGAGAAACGATTACGAGATGCGGGAATTGGAGATTAGGAATCACCCAGAAGAACACGCGACTCGAAAACCACTACCGTAGTTACTGCCACCAGCAACTATGTAGTTACGATAGGAACAACGGCAGTTCCCAGCCTCTTGAAGCCAAGAACCACCGCGCAATATGCGTTTGCTATCGTTACCAGTCCAAGCACTACCGTCACTGGGTGCATTTGTATAGTCCTTATGCCAAGAATCTTCGCACCATTCCCATACATTACCGTGCATGTTATATAAACCAAAGTTGTTAGGGGGAAATTCGCCTACATCTGTGGTCTGTTTGTATTTGTTATTATGATTAACTACATCTGTATTAATGGTTTCACCGAAGTAAAATGGAGTTGTAGTCTTGGCTCTACAGGCATATTCCCATTCAGACTCGCTAGGTAAGCGATACATCTTACCTGTGTGTTCCCCCAACCTAGCACAAAATTCCTGGGCATCTAACCATGATATTTTTTCCACTGGCAGATTTGCACTTTGGAAGTGTGAGGGTTTAGGGTTTAAATCTATGTTGATTTTCGGTAAGCTGGCAATTTTTTGCCATTGTGCTTGGGTAATTGGGTATTTTCCGATGTAGAAAGGTGAAATTGTCACGTTATGTTGAGGTTTTTCATTTTTATATCCCTCTCCTTCTGGTGAACCCATAGAGAATGTGCCACCAGGAATACCTACCATTTCCAAAAATAAATTATTTCCTAAATTGTCTCTAAAAACTATGGGTTGTTTTGGGGAAACAATTGTTGTAGTAACTTGCCGGGAGTGATTAGGAGAAATGGTTATTGGTGAAACTTGCTGTGGTTGCAATACTGATAAAATTTCTGTTGCCGACTGAAAGCGATTTGAGGGTAGGTCTTGCAGCATTTTATCTAATATTATTTCTAAGTCATGATTCACAAATATATATTTTTTCCATATCCATTGCATGACTGTTAAATCAAATAGTGGATCAGTACCATCTGGTTTTTGGAAATATCCTGTTAATAATCGAATACAAGTTACAGCTAAACTATAAAGGTCGCTGTTGGGATAAACTATGCCGCGAAATTGTTCTGGTGGTGCATAACCAGGTGTACCTGTAACTGTTCCCAGTTTGGTGAGAACGTTGTTACCTACCTCTTTGGAAACTCCAAAATCAATTAGGAATAAAGCGCCTGTTTGCGAATGTTTAATAATATTTTCTGGTTTAATATCTCTATGAATTACTTTATTGTTATGAACAAATTGTAAAATATGTAATAATTCAATTAGGATTTTTTTTACTTCAAATTCGCTAATTTTCCCCTTTTGTCGCAGTTCGTTTAATAAATTTTGACCTTCGATAAATTCTTGAATTAGATACAGTCTGCCTTCTTGGGGAAAGAATGCGAGTAAATCTGGAATATGGGGATGTTTCCCTAAATCGTTGAGTCTGAATGCTTCTTGTTCAAATAGCTCTGTAGCTTTTTTGAGCGCAGCACTTCCTGATTGTTGGGTTAGAAATTGCTTAATAACGCAGCGGGTATCTAATCTTTGTTCGTCTACTGCTAAAAATGTCCGCCCAAAACCACCTTCACCAATAATGCGGATAGCGCGATACCGTTCTTTCAGCACTATTTGACTACCACAGGATTGACAAAGGATAGTTTTTGGTGGGTTTTGCTGTAGACACACGGGGTTAAGGCACTGACTCATAAATCCGGTTTGCAGTTAATTATCTCAGTATAATGATAGGATGAGTTTAGGTAAAAATTATTTTAATTGATTAAAATTTTTCTCTGTAATACTTAAATTTCTGATGATTTCATGAAATACAGGGGTTGTTGTTCTCATAAAATGCAATCTAGAGTGGGGAGACCCCACCCCTACGGATTTGAGACAAAAAACTGTACCTCATGACAGCAGGAAGGTTAATACTTCGACTGATTTAGTCTCACAATACCCACTTTACGAGAGTTAAAGTTAACTTTCTATTGTGTCTTTAATCCATTGTTGCAATGTATTGATAACTTCGTCAATGGCAATTTCTTGAGATTCACGGGTTGCGCGTTTGACTACTTCGACTTTACCATTTGTAATGGCTCTACCGGTGACGATTCTGAAGGGGATACCGATTAAATCTGCATCTTTGAATTTTACTCCTGCCCGTTCGTCTCTGTCATCTAATAAGGTTTCTATTCCTGCTTGGTTGAATTCTGTGTAAAGTTTTTCGGCAACGGCGATTTGTTGGGCATCTTTAATGTTAGGAATAGTGATGATGGCGTGATAGGGGGCGATCGCTACTGGCCAAATTATGCCATCTTTATCATAGGATTGTTCTACGGCTGATTGTGCTAACCGAGACACACCCACACCATAGCAACCCATGACTAAAGGCTTTTCTTCCCCTTGTTCGTTGGTATAAGTTGCACCCATCGCTTGAGAGTATTTTGTACCGAGTTGGAAGATATGACCGGCTTCGATGCCTCTAGCTGTTTGTAGGGTTTGGCTTGAGTCGTGAAGTGAGCGATCGCCTAATTTTGCTTTACGAATATCTACGGTTAGTGCAGGTAACTTAAATTGCTCACCCCAATTTGCGCCAACTACATGAAAACCAGCTTCATTTGCACCAGTGACAAAGTTTTTTAACTCCACAGCGGTTTTATCCACCAACCGCACAAACTGAGAATTTACCTGTTTATTGACCGCAATATAATCATCACTAACATCTGGTGCTATGTAACCCAAAGGCAAAGATTTTGCTTGCCATGTTGCTTGGGCTTCGGCATTTGGTACAGTTAAAGTGAGGATAGTTTTAGCACCAAATTCAGGAGCTAATTTAGTTAGTTCATTTTGTAATTTGACTTCATTAATTTCCTGATCTCCGCGAATATTTATCAACAGCAAAACAGTTAAACCGTTATCATAAACAGTTTGATATAAAACGTTTTTGACAATTTGGGTAGGAGAACATTTCAAGAAATTACAAACTTTGTCTATAGTTTCTGTTCCCGGAGTTTCCCGTTTTTCGTAAGTTGTAAAAGGTGAAGTTTCCGCTTCCGCAGGTAAAGAAACTGCTTTTTCTACGTTTGCTGCATATTTACCATCTTCAGTGTAGAGAACTTCATCTTCTCCTGCATCTGCTAAGACCATAAACTCTGTTGAACCAGAACCACCAATAGCCCCAGAATCAGCTTCTACAGCCCGAAAAGCCAAACCAGAACGCCGCAACATATTACTATAAGCAGTATACATTTCCTGGTAAGTTTTTTTCAAACTTTCTTCATCAGCATGGAAAGAATAACCATCTTTCATAATAAATTCTCGTCCGCGCATTAAACCGAAACGGGGACGAATTTCATCACGAAACTTAGTTTGAATTTGATATAAATGTACAGGTAATTGACGATAGGAACGAATCATATCACGGGCAACTGTGGTAATTACTTCCTCGTGAGTTGGTCCTAGTCCTAATTGTTGTTCCCTCCTATCAACGAGAGAAAACATAATTCCCTCAGCTTTAGTATAGGTGTCCCAGCGTCCCGACTCCTGCCATAATTCAGAAGGTTGTAACTGCGGTAATAAACATTCTTGTGCGCCGGTAGCATTCATTTCTTCCCGGACAATTTGGGAAACCTTTTGCAAAACCCGCCACATTAGGGGAAGATAAGCATAAATCCCACTACCAATGCGACGGATATAACCAGCACGGAGTAACAATTTATGGCTAGGGATTTCCGCATCAGCAGGATCATCCCGTAGCGTAACAAATAACATTTGTGATAATCGCATTGTTTTTACCTTTACTTGCTAATTTTGCCAATTATTGAAGATTAACCTGTGTCATACCAAATTAAAATGAAGCTCCATAGAATAAGATTTCCAGAATAATTAACCGCAGATGAACGCAGATAAACGCAGATAAATATGAATGATTGTTATTCTGTGCAGCCTCACATAAAATTGGTATCACCTGTCACTTGTTATAACTTGAGGAGATAATTACTGTGTCTGAAATAATGTATCAAGCGCAACCACCTTTAGAATTTATTCCGCCAGCTTTTAACCCTTTGTTGTTAAAGTTGGTACATCTAGTGCTACCTAACTGGATTCGCTGGAAAACACCCATTAGCAACATTGAAGCAGACAATGTTGAAACTTTGGCGGATTGCTATCAACGGTTTCAGGATGGTAAAATCCGGTTTATGTTGGCGTTTCGTCATCCTCAAACAGCAGACCCTCTTTGTTTAACTTATTTACTGTCCCAAATCTTGCCTAAAGTAGCACGAGTTGGGGGTACACAGCTACAATATCCGCTTCATGCCCATTTTATCTATGATCGGGGCATTCCTCTCTGGGCTGGTGATCATGTGGGTTGGGTAATTTCCCACTTGGGGGGAACTCCGATTCAACGCGGTAAAGCTGATTGGACTGGATTGCGTTCGGTGCGGGATTTGTATGTCAATGGTCAGTTTCCGATGGCTGCTGCGCCAGAAGGTGCTACAAATGGTTTATCGGAGATTATTAGTCCCTTAGAACCGGGTATCGCACAGATGGGTTTTTGGTGTGCGGAAGATTTGCAAAAAGCGGGAAGAGATGAGGAAGTTTTAATTTTACCAATTGGCATTAAATATAGTTATGTCAATGAACCTTGGGATAATATAGCAAATTTGTTAACTGAATTAGAAGCGGCTAGTGGTTTATCTGTGAATCAAGAGAAAACTGAGGCTTCTTTTGCTGCGCTTTATCCCCGATTATTAGGGTTAGCTGAACATTTATTATCGGTAATGGAGCAATTTTATACTAAATTTTATCATCAAACATTACCAGATGAAAAAATTACTAATGGGGAAATTATAGATAGAAATGAAGCTTTAGCTTATCGTTTACAAGCTGTGATGAATATTGCTTTATTTATTGCTGAACAATATTTTGATTTACCATCTAGGGGGAATTGGAATGATAGATGTAGACGGGTGGAACAAGCCGGTTGGAATTATATATTTAGGGAAGATTTTAAGGATATTAAATCATTATCACTCATTGAGAAAAGTTTGGGAGATAGAGTTGCTGAAGAAGCATATTTTCGGATGTGGCACATGAGATTAGTTGAGAGTTTTGTGGCTGTTTCTGGGATGTATATCCGCGAAAAACCAACGGTGGAAAGATTTGCAGAAATGACTTTACTTTTATGGGATATGGTTAATAAAATTAAGGGAAATATTTCTTTAAATCGTCCACAATTGGGTAAGCAGCAGGTGAAGATAACTGTGGGTGAACCGATTTCTATTTCTGAACGTTATTCTGGTTATAAAAGTAGTCGAGTTGCTGCTAGACAATCGGTGGCTGAGTTGACGACTGATTTACAGCAGGTTTTGGAGGGTTTGGTTGAGAAGGGATGATAAATAAATTGTCTCACGCAAAGGCGCAAAGGCGCAAAGGAAGGAAGAAATACAGAAATTAAAAGTGTGATTTAAATCCCCAACTTCAATAGTTGAGGATTTGGGTTAGTTATTTGGCGCTATTTTTTAATTCGTTCCATGCTTTGACAACTTTATCTAGTTTGTTTGGTATTTGAGATTGCGAGATGTCATTATATTGGGTTGTGGCTTTTTGACTGGTTATGGTATAGGTGATATAATCTGCTGAACCTGGAGGTGCTGGGAAACTTAATTTGTTGAATTGTTCAAATTTGTCTTGGGTTAATAATTTTTCAAATTGTTTAACTTGTTCTCCAGTAACTTTTTTGATACTACGCTCTGAGTCGTTAGCATCACCTGTTTTTGTTCGTATCAGTTGACCGTCTTTTAGTAAAACTGTTTCATAGGTTTTTCCAGCTATTCCCCCACTGGTAATTTCTCTAAATACTCCGTTTTTGTCTAATGGTGGTGGTAATTCATTGGCTGGAATTGGTACGGATTGGATGGTTTTAACGTCTTTGTTAACTTGATACTGTTGGTAGCTGGGATTAGCAACAACAGGCATAGATTTGAAAGTTATTACACTACCTAAAGATAGAATTGTGGTGAATATGAGGATATTTTTCATGATTTCCTTTGTGAGAATACAAGGATGATCAATCATTATTGACGTTGGGTATTTTTAGATTGTTTCTTTTTGTCTGAATTAGAATTTATAGGATTTAATGATGAAAATATTATACTTCATGAAGCATCATCACCAGCCTGGGAATAAATTCCCAGTCTTATAGCGAAAGTCCGTTAAAACGGACTAAAAGAATTTTGCAGTTTAGAGTTTATAATTAAAATACAGTGTAATATTGTCCATAACCTAGTAAATAACATAAATAATTATGAATGTACAACTTGTTGATTCCCTTGTAGAAATTGTTTCCAAATTGACTCCCGAAGATCAGAAAATTTTCTTATCTAAACTTTCTCATGTCAATATAATTCTGCCAGCAGAACAGCAAAATTTAACATCAGCAGAAAAAGTAGCACAATTTCAAGAATGGTTATCTCAATTTCCTCAAAGTAATATTACTCTATCAGATGAATCACTGCGTCGAGAAAATATTTATGATGATAGAGGAATATAAAAAGCTATTTACTTGATAGCAATATTATTCTGAGATTTGCAAATTCTCAATCTCTGGAATATAACCTTATACAGAATTGTTACAAAGTATCGAAAAATCTTTTAGCAGGACAAATATATGTTTGGCAAAAAGCAGCCGGAACAACCCAGTCAATCCCAAACCATGAGCGGTATAACAGCGACTGGTGCTGTGATTGGACAACAACAAGCAGGACGTGATGCCCAACAAAATCAATCAGGCACACTGGAAACACAGCAACAAATCACTAATACGGATGCAGTTAAGCAATTAGAACTTTTAGAAATAGCCATAAAAGCTGCAAAACTAACTCAAGATGAGAAAGATGAACTGCTGGACTATTTGCGACCTGCCAAGCGCGAAGCAGGTAAGGATAGTGTGAATAAAGATATGGTGGGGCAGTACCTAAAACCAGTTAGTGAGACGCTCACAATCATGAAAGATACCACTGAAGCGGGTAAGAGCCTGTGGACTACTGGACAGGAAGTTTTTAAGACCATTGCCCCCTGGTTAGGAGTAGCAGCGAAATTAATCGGAATGTAGAGACATTTGGTTAAATTTGCGACAAAATATAAACAGACTTCTCCAAAAAAAAATGTAGAGACGTTCCATGGAACGTCTCTACAAGGGTTTTAGGATACGCATATTTAATTTCTGGAGATGTCTACTGGTGATTAAGACGCTGGTGGAGTTATTTGTGGGTGGGGGTAATGGGGCAAAATCAGGATATTGGCAATAGCTCACTTGCAAATAGTGAAGTTCAGCAAGCTCAAGCAGGGCGAGATGCGTTTAGTTTTCAAAATAGCAACGATAACCAAGTCACTATTAATAATATTATCTTGCGGATGTTTGGCAAATCAGAGTCACCGCAGGTTAATTGGGAATGGGGAAAGTTAATACTAGAAACAAAGCAGTTACCTGATATTCGTCAACGCTTGACGGATACGTTGGGACGGAAGCGCATTTCGATGGATGTCTCTCTGCAAGAACAGCTATCTTGGGTAAATCGAACTTTGCAGATTGATGATCAAGATTATGGAACTCTTGATGCCAATAAATTACTAATTGAGACCTATGGAAGAGATGATATTGCCGGGAAATTGCTAATTTTAGGAGCGCCGGGAGCGGGAAAAACTACAGCGTTGTTAAGTTTAGCAGAGCAGTTAGTTGAGGGGGCGCTGAAAAATCCCCAAACTGTAATTCCGGTTTTATTTGAGCTTTCAACTTGGCGTGATGATAACCAAAGTATTGAACAATGGCTAATTGAGCAACTTTATGAACTGCATGGGGGAAACCGCAAATCTAAAATTTATGAACGCTGGTTAGAGCAACGGGTGTTATTGCCTCTGTTGGATGGTTTAGATGAACTGGGACTAGAAAGACAGAAAAAATGCACTATTAAACTCGAAGAATTTGCCCAGCACTATCCTCATGTCGTTGTCTGTTGTCGCATGAAAGAATTTGCAGCGGTAGACATGAAGCTGAAAACATTCAGAGGTGCGGTGTATCTCCAACCTTTATCGGATATCCAAATTCAAAATTATCTCCATAGCCTAAATCGCTCAGAATTATGGTCAGTGATTCAGAAAAATCCTGACTTGGAAAAGCTGCTAGAACTGACTTCAGAGGGTGAGCCGGGTTTGTTGCGTGTGCCGTTGTTTGTTAAGCTGGTTATTGATGTGTATGACCCAGAACAACCCATTAGCAGCAAAGCGGACTTATTAGAGAAGTATATTGATCGTCAGTTGTTGAGAGATACTCGTGAGCAAGACCGCCGCAAAGAAAAGGAAAAGGCTAAATGGGCATATAAAACAGTAGAAGATGAACCCCACTGGAAAAAAACCCGACGTACTCTAAGTTGGATAGCAAGGCAATTGCAAGCTAACAACACGGTAGAGTTATTGATTGAGCAAATCCAGCCGAGTTGGATTGAGTCTGAAAAGTTACTGCGACGCTATCGGCGGATTGTTACTTTGACATTTGGTTTGATTGGAGGTTTGATTGGAGGGCTGATTGGAGGGCAGCCTGGAGCGTTTCTTTTCTCGTCCTCGCTGAGTTTTGGGCTGTTTGGAGGGCTGCTTAATGGAGGGATAGTGGATCTAATGGGTAAAATTGAACCTGTAGAAGCATTTCAAATTTCCATATCTCGCGCAGCGAAACGAAAATTTTTAAAGAATTTCTCTCGTGGGCTAATTGAATGGCTAGGTTTTGGGCTGATTGGATCGATCATTTTCGGTTCGCTTTTTGGGTTGATTCCAGGGCTAATTTTCATGCTGATTAGAGGCTTGAAGGAGGAATTAAAGGTGCGATCTTGTCCCAATCAAGGCATTTGGAATTCATTAAACAATATGCTATTTACAACAATCCTTAGCTATCCCTCCGGCGTGATTTTGCTTATGACGAGTCCAGTGGCTCACAGAGTAGCAGAAAAGCACGACTGGCTAAATGATTTGCGGGGGATTTTTTTCCGCAACTCACCCCAGGATTTGCCGCTACAAGTAGTATTTATGGCTCTGTTCTTCGGCTTCTTTGCAGGAGGTGGACGAGCCTGTTTGCAGCACCTTTGTCTGCGCTTTGTCCTTTGGCAGAGCGGTATACCCTGGAATCTTGCCCAATTCCTGGACTACTGTGTTGAGCGGCGGTTACTTTTGCGTGTGGGTGGGCGTTATCGCTTCCTGCACCGGGAACTCCTCGACCATTTTGCTCAGTCCCATCATGTTTAGGGCGCAGGGTCTGCGCCCCTACGGGCTTTGCGATTGGTGTGTACTGCTATATTTTTCTGATATTAACTCAAATGATTCTCTAACAAAGAAGCTATAGTCTCTGGCTGCACTTTCTTGTATTGTTTTTTACCTAACATCAAAACACAATTGGGAGCGCTGCTACAGCGTTTTTGACAGTCGGTATGTTCAATGGTGACTTTATCAGATAAACCGCGATCGCCTAAAGTTTTTTCTAAGTCTGATAATAACCCCTTTCCACCCCGTTTCATGCAACCAGATTTTTGACATACCATAATCTTGGCTTTAGGTTGAGGAAGAGGAAGGGGATGTTTGACAAGACAAAAACCAACCGCTTGAATTTGATAAGCTTCGAGTTTTAATTTCCTGTTACGGGGGTTTAATTTACTAATAGCATCTATATGAATTTGCTCACCAGGGACTAAAGATAAACCTATAGAACAACGTAAATTTTTAGGAATTTTAATTTTGATATTTCCCCCGGCAATTCCTAACTGTAAATGCTTATATTTTCCAGTTTTTTTCCCCGCAAAACCTAAAAACTGTCCTTCAATATTTAATTCCGATAAAGCCAAATATTTTTCACCCATTTGTGATAACCCAATTTTTTCAAGAGAAAATTTAATAACTTAGGAGTCAGGAGGAAGAAGAAAGAAGAAAGAAGAAGGAAGGAAGAAGGAAGAGGAAAAAAAGAGATTTTTACCTTTTACCTTCTTGGTATTGATGGGAATTTTAAGGAAGACGTTTAGCTTCTACTGTTACGGGTAAACGACTTTTATCGGGAAATTCACTAAATTCTAGTTCCCAACCATTAGTTAAAGTGAGAATTTTACCTGCTTCACCATCTCTTTCTTTGACTACTTCTTCTTCTAAATCTTTTTTAGGGACGTAGACAACTAAAGTACCAGCATCATTCATTCGGAGCATTACTTTCATGTGTTTCCTCAGCAGATTCTAGTTCTCTTTTTCGACAACCGATGATGTACCCTGTTTCCAAAAAATGTACAGCATAGATATAATAAGCTTGCAAAAATGTGCCAATGCTGGAGACATAACCAACATCACCAATTTTTGCTAAAACTTCCCCAATTTCTCTACCGGGAAAAGTTCCATCGTTTTTGATTAGTTTCTTAACTCGAACTTTTTGACCAATTTCAAAAATGGGTTGCGAGTCCAGTTCTATTTCATCACGTTGCATGGGAATACCTTTTTTCGCTGACTAAATTTAATAATTCTTCTGTAGTGAGACTGCGTTTTTTAAGGATTGATTGCTGACGGACTACATCTAAAATAGCTTGGGTTTCTTGAGAATCGAGAAAGATTCCATGCTGTTCTAAGAGATTAGATAATGAATGCCGACCAGAATGTTTACCTATGACTAAACGCCGTTCCCAACCCACATCTTCAGGAGCATAAGGTTCATAAGTAACGGGGTTTTGCAGAACACCATGAGCATGAATACCAGACTCATGAGCAAAGGTATTTTCACCCACAATTGCTTTCCAAGGTTGAACATTAGCACCGGAGGCTTTAGCGACTAATTGAGATAGTTTTAACAAGTGTTGAGTTTGAATTCCTAAGTCAACACCGTAAATACATTTTAGAGCCATGATTACTTCTTCTAAAGCGGCATTTCCGGCTCTTTCTCCTAGTCCATTAACGGTAGTATTTACAGATACAGCACCAGCTTTGATTCCGGCTAAGGCGTTAGCAGTTGCTAGTCCAAAATCATTATGGGTGTGAATCTCAATAGGAATTGATAGAGTTGATACTAAATGCTTAACTTTAAGGTGAGTTCGGAAGGGATCAAGTACCCCAACTGTATCACAAAAACGAAAACGTGATGCTCCCCATTCTTGCGATAACATGGCAACATCTTGGAGAAAGTTTTCGTCGGCTCTAGAAGAATCTTCACCACCAACTGATACCCAAAGACCTTGATCTAAGGCGAAGCTAATACAGTCTTTGAGCTTTTGTAAACTTACTCGCCATTGTCCATGAAATTTAGCGGCAATTTGCACTCCAGACACAGGAATAGCAATATGTACTCGCTCTAGTCCACAGGCTATAGAAGCTTTTATATCTGATAATACAGCGCGATTCCAACCTAATAGTTTAGCGTTTAAATCTAAGTTACGAATGGCAACAATGGCGCGAATTTCTTCTTCTCCCATTGCCGGAATTCCCACCTCTAATTCATGGACACCAATGGTATCTAGGAATTGAGCGATCGCTACTTTTTCTTCTAAGTTAAAAGCAACACCTGCTGCCTGTTCCCCATCACGTAATGTCGTATCATTAATCATGATTTGATACATTTTCAACATCCCTCTAGCGGAGTTTTTTGTAATATCCTTGTTCGCTACAATTCTTCATGGTGGTAGATGGGCAATAAATTCTTAATTGAGCGAATAAATCATGAATCATGATTTACGATCCTTAATTATTAATCAAATATTTCTGTTGCATCTGTATGACAAGAAACAAAAGATAAGTATAATTTATCCAATATTTCTGGTGGTATTATTTGTGGATTTTGTTAATAGCCAATAACCCAGACAGATATTAGTAAATCCTGTAAAAAATAACATACTCATACCAGCAATCAAACTAAGTAGGTTAGCATTGAAAATTGTCGTTTTGGGAAGGCAAGAGTGAAGAAGCTTTGGGTGATTTTACTTTTATTTACACACTTTGGTTTTATTGTGTTCACCTACTTAGTAATCATAATTATTACCTCTTATGTTTACTGGTAATTTTTCATCTACCTCAATTCAGGATGTTCTGCAAGCCAATCAAAAATTCTGTCTAGTTGTTGCAAATCCACTAAACCATATTGCCAAAGCAGCATCGGTAAAGGTCCATGATTGAACTCAGGATGTCGCGTTGCTACAGCAATATCAGCCTGGGAAAGTGCCAGTTCTTTTTGGAGAAATTGCAGTAACTTCCTATCAATACGATTAATTACCATAATTGGACATTGACAATTGAAATCAACATAAGGTACAAGTTATTCCCATCAGCAATTACTAATTTTTTAGTTTTAGTAACCTGGGTGAACCTTAGCTTATGTGAATTATCTGGAATATGCAAGATAGTTTGTGAGTGAATAATGACTTGAGATCAATCAGACTTGCATTAAAAATTAACCTCTGATATGCTTTGGATTAGACAGGGCTAGAATTATTAATTGTTATCAGTCGTACTAATCAAAAAAACATGATTGTTTCCAGCAATCTTTACTCAACACCGTTACACAAACAATTCTCTAACCATGTCACCAATTGATGACGAGAAGCAAAAAATTGCATCAATGTACTACGAACAAGAATCGCTTCTTCTAGGTTATTAACTTGCACGCGCAAAGACCCATCCGGGGGACAGGAACAGGAAATCATCAACTCTTGCAACCGATGATAAATACACCATCTATCACCTAAAGGAACTTGCAAAATTTGTTCACCGACAGTTAAAAAGTTACAATTTGGTGACATCAGTAATTCACAATTTATGGAGTTAACTTTATTGATCATCTTGGTGATGATTAGTGAGAGTTTGGACTTGTTGTTCTAACTGCTCAATCCGCGAGAGTAAAGAACGAATCACACCTGCCTCTATATCGGGTAATTTGCCATGTTCTAAGGGGGAAATGGGGTTACTAGACTTAGGAGCAATAATCCGTCCAGGAATGCCCACCACAGTGGCATCTGGAGGCACATCACGCAAGACAATTGACCCTGCACCAATACGGACGCGATCGCTAATTTGGATATTTCCTAATACTTTCGCACCCGCACCGACAACAACATTACTACCCAATGTCGGATGACGTTTACCGCTTTCTTTGCCAGTTCCTCCCAATGTTACACCCTGATAAATGAGTGTATAATCTCCCACAATGGCAGTTTCACCAATGACAACACCCATGCCATGATCAATAAATACACCCTTACCAATTTTTGCTCCTGGATGAATTTCAACACCTGTGAAAAATCGTCCCCAATGAGAAATCAACCGGGGAATAAAACTCACATTGTGGATATGTAACCAATGTGCAAGACGATGTAAACACAGAGCATGAAAGCCGGGGTAACAAAATATGACCTCTAACCAATTACGTGCTGCTGGATCACGCTCAAAAATAATCCGAAAATCACTGATTAATGGTTCTAAAAAAAATCTAAAACCTTCATGTTTACGTAGCTTTGTATTTACAGTCTCAGTCTTAATGATCCTGTTTAATGACTGGTGCATTGGTATTGTTAGGTGAAAAAATCCTGTACTGTTTTCATGCTTATATCAGATAACTTCCAAACAGACAGAATTAGCAACGCAGATTAGATTTATTAAATTTATTAAGCTTGTACTCAATATGTTTAACTGCCTATTTAACAGAACTTTACATTTTCTCTTGGGGTAGGGGTACTAGCTTTTGATCACAGGGGTACTGGTATTTTCAGATCAGGGATGCAGCTTTTTTGTACTCACCAGAAACCTCTTAACCTGTAGGACTTTACAGCTATTTAGGCAAGATATTCTTCCATATATTTAGTTGTACTCATTTCCTGATAAACACTGTTTTGATGACAGTAAATATAGATTTTATGTATTACCTACTACTATTATTATTTTATTATTTTGGTAGTGGAAAGGTGGATTTCTTTATTTTATTTTCGGATTTGTTTGCTGTATGTGGGGATACAA
The DNA here is from genome assembly GCF_017355725.1 of Anabaena sp. 54. Taxonomy (NCBI): domain Bacteria; kingdom Bacillati; phylum Cyanobacteriota; class Cyanophyceae; order Nostocales; family Nostocaceae; genus Anabaena; species Anabaena sp. 54. The sequence goes on along the minus strand of NZ_JAAVWA010000001.1, from coordinate 222,917 downwards.
AATTGTAATAAGATCCCCGACTTCTTTGATTCATTCTGTCCATAAATAATAAATCAATGTTAGAAGTCGGGGATCTGGGTATGAACGATTGCTATATCAATCAAGAACCAAAGAAATATTTCATCTTAATCTTAATATCAGTAGTAGTTTTAGATACAGCAACAGCCGAATCATTAAACTTAGGCGGTCCGGTGAAAACCTCTGGATTATTAGAAAACCCAAAACCTTCTATGGGCGCACCAAAAGAACCAGTATCGAGATTACCATTTTCATTGGCATCATGAATTAATCCAACAGCATAACTACCCGCTCTCAAGTTATCGAAAGTCAGTTTTTGAGATATTTTTGTGATCTTGATACATTGGGATTGTAAAGCATTTTTACTATCACTAGGAAATCCCTGACTTTTATCAAAAAGCGTAGCACAAATTTGTCCAGATTTGTTTCTGAGTCCCTCTACTTCAATTGTCAGACTACTATTCAACTCTGCCTTAGCATTAGCTAAAAAGAGTAAATTTCCCAATATAGGGAGTAGTAACATTAGCCCCAGACTTGATGTTTTCCGTAACACAGTGTTTAACTGTTTCTTCACTAATTTACCCTCTATTAAATAAAACTAATATGTTACCTACTAGCCATGTTGATTTTCTGATGGCGTAACAAATGCGAGAATCTTACTGTGTCAGTATAGCAAAAAGTAACAAGATGTCGAAAATCATGGAGATTACAGTCTAATATGCTGACAGAGAAATTAATTGATAAGTAAGTGAATAGCAGAAAACCGACATAAGTAACGGAAGGTAAAATTGCCCAAAATGCCTTCTCTGTCGCTGTTCACCCTTTCCTATTTCTTTGTCATCAGGACAATTTTTAACGCTAACTTACTTAATTAAAACTAATCAATTAAAATCCGTCATCATTAAAATTATGGAGTATAATATGTTTTGTGTTCTAGCTTAAACCAACTGCAAAGATCCAGATTTTATCTGATTGCAGAACAATGACCCTATAAACGGCAACTTAACAGTTACATATCTCGGTGATTCCAGACATTAAGGATTGATTAACAAAGGACTTTTCAACCAATCATTATCTGTTTTATGCGAAACTCCATTCTGACAGGATTACTTCTAGCGGGGTTTCTATCTCTACCTTTAGAGGTGGTCAGTCACACCCCCGGTTCATCTGTTGCTCTAGCTACTCCCAATAATCAGAACCGTGAACGTTACAATCAGTATATGCGGGAAGGGTACAAAAAAACCGCAGTTAGAAATTTTAAAGCAGCTTTACTTTCTTTCAAGGAGGCTGAACAATTAATTCCCGGCGATCGCTATGCTCAAAATGCTATCAGAAATGTACAAGCCTACATTGGCCGGGGTAAGGTACTTAGACTTAGCTTTGTTCCCACCAAACCCATGAGACTGAGACAAGGAGCAACCAGAACAGGATCAACAAGAAGTTGCTTAAATGCTGTTAGTAGTTTGGATGGGAAAAATCATCAATCAGAATTGACAGCCTTAACAGCTATGTCTGATACTGATAGCTCACAACTGACGACATCAAATCATCCGACATTCTTTTTCTACATTCCTAAAACTGCTGAACCAATTCAATCTCTCGAATTTGTCCTCAGAGATGAAGCTGATGAACCCTTGTACACCAAGAATTTCAAAACACCTCCCCAAGGTGGCATTTTCAGTATCAAAGTACCTGATCATCGCCCATTAAAACTGGATCAGAAATACAATTGGATGTTGTCAGCAAATTGCTCTAATTATGGCAAACAAGCAGGCCTGTCCTTAACTGGTGTAATTCAGGTTGTTAAAGATGATAACCTCTCAGATGCCATCCAACAGACCAGTAATCCTATAGAGCAAGTAATGCTTTATGCTGCATCTGGAATTTGGGAAAATGCCATTACCACCTTGGCTGATTTACGTCGTCAAAAACCCAATGATCCCACAGTTCAGGATTATTGGGAGCAATTATTAACATCAGTTAAACACTTGGAAGAGGCAAACATTGCCCAAGAACCACCTCTGAATTGAGGATAATTGAGCAGTTTTTTTGCAAATACTTAACCCAGATCCCCGACTTCTTAAAGAAGTCGGGGATCTTTTTGATTTTGATTTAAGAGGATTGAATCTTTTGTACATTTAGTTTGTATAATTATAGCGGGCAAGATGCCCGCACCACAAAGGTTAAGTAAATTGTGGTTATCAAATTTAGCTGCGTAACAGCTTACAACCAATTACCCAAAAGAACGTAACCTGCCCAATAGTTAGGATCTTTGTAATCCTGACTTTGCAGTAATGCTAGTTGGGCTTGACGTAAAGCATCAGCTTTACTAATATTCTGATTCTTAAAAGCCTCATAAAACTTAGCCATGAGCATGGAGGTTGACTTGTCATCAACTAGCCACAGAGTTCCCAATGTACTCCGTGTACCTCCCCTGATAGCAACACCTGCTAATCCCAAAGATGCTCTCTTGTCCCCCGTTAAAGTCTCACAGGCACTCAACACCAATAATTCCACCGGATCTCTCGAACGCAATAAATTATCTAACTCATTGACTCTTAGCTTCTTATCGGAGGTAACAATAAAAGTCTGATCAGGTTGGGAACTAAACGCACCATGGGTAGCCAGATGAATAATTGAAAAAGAGGAGGAATTAAGCCTATTAGTCAAGGCGTTGCTGGTAAACTCTTGATTAAGTAACTTAGTTGAATTAGGCAGTAGGGATTTAATGTTGTTAATTTCATCCTTCACAGACTTTAACTCACCAAAATCTCTACCTTCAATAGTTCGTGAATCACTCAACCCAGCGATTAAGGCCGGGACATTTTTCTTTTGGAAACGCTGAACGTCCACCAGTTGCAAACTAGGAGCTAAAGCAATATTATACTGTTCGATTAGATATTTTGGCTGACCGTTTTCCTGACGCTTGTTTAACACAGACATGGGAAAGTTTTGCAAAGAACTATCCAGGACAAAAACTAAAGTTTTCACCCCACTCTCCTGTAAGTCTTTTTCCCCAGGACCAATGATCAAATCATATAATTTTTGGGCAATAACGGGTAATGTACGACCACTACCAGTATCTTCAGCGGTAATAATAGTTATTCCGTCTGCAATCTGACGCTCAAAATCTTGTTTATTTTTCTCAATCTTGGAAGTATAACGAGTTAAAGGCTTTTGGGGTAACTTGACAATCACCTCAAAACGGTCTTCTAATAGCACAGGATAAATCAGCGCGGCGTTAGGATCTTGTTTATCAATCACCTCATCAATACTCACTGACCTGCTAGAATTATCATCACAGGCTGATCGCAAAAAGTTTTCTAACTCTGCTAATTTTAAAGAATCAATGGTTTCACGAGCCAATTTCAGGTCTTCTGCTGGTACTTCTTGCGGTTGCAAAAGTAAACTCACATATTCTAGGTAAACAGGCTCAGTATTTTCCCGGAAATTAAATTGACTGTCTCGGTTAACAGCGACAAGATCACGGCGGAGAGATTTCAGTGTTGCTAATGATGTTTTATAAGAGTTAAGAGCCTCTTTATTTTTACCTTGAGCCTTAAATATCCGTCCCTCTTGCCATTGCCATTGATAGGTTAGTTCTGGTGCTTTAGCTTGGCGAGAATAATCTAATGCTTTTTGGGTGTAATTATTAGCACTATTCCAGTCTTGACGACTTTCGGCTAATTGACCCAATAATCCCATGATAGAAGATTGTGTCCCCTTGTCTTCCAATTGACTGGCAACTTCATCAGCCTGATTTAACATCTTCTCCGCTGCTTGGAAAGATTCTGCTTTCACAGATGATAAATTTAGGGTCGTTGGTTTCAGACAATTCGGCTGTTGTTGCTCTAAACACAGAGAATTTTTCACGTATTTAATTTGAGCATAAATACTTTCTCGACTGGGGGATAAATAGGTTAATGGAACTTTGATTTGATTTTTTAAATCAGTGGCTTCTTTCCATTTTTCCTGTTCCATTAAGATTTCTAATTGACCCAATTGAGATTGAAGTTCTATAATCTGTAAAGAAGGCAAAGGAGACTGAGGTTTTCCAGTTGGTGAAGGAAACTGAGACTGAGGTTTTCCAGTTAGTGAACGAGACTGAGGTTTTTCAGTTGGTGAAGAAGAAAGAGAAGCCGCTTCTTTATATTGAGCTAAGGCTTGTTCTTGGTATTCAAGTCCTTCCTTATTATTTAGTTCTATATTTCTATTAGCTAAGTCCCGTTGAGTGTTACCTAAATTCAGTAAAACCTTACTCTGATCTTCTCTAGAACCACTTTTTCTGGCAATATCTAAACTAGCCTGGAGAATTTTTTCAGATTCTGCTAAATTACCTGTCAGACGCATGACATTACCAAGACTTCTGAAAGCCTTAGCTTGATAGGTTTTCTCAGAATTAGCTGATATTTTATCCTTGATTGTAGGTAGAGTCGAGGGCGGGTATTATCCCGCGCCCCTCTCTGTTAAATCTGGACGTGCCACTTTCACGGCATCCAGCTTCCGATGTTCTTAGCTTTCGCTTTTGCTCATGTGAATATAATCGTGGCAGCTTTCATGAATTGCTAGAAGGTTTTTAGGTTTACCATTCTTATGGTTTCCATCTATATGATGTAAGTGTACCTTCTCATCACTGAGCATTTTTAACCCACAATTACCACATTTATGGTTTTGCCGTTTGAGGGCTTTAGAGGTGTTACCGTCATATAACTTACTGTTGCGTTCGCTCCAGTAGGTTATATCTCCGTCGTAGGGTGATTTTTCACCTTTGACATTGATATGTTTATTTTCGGAGTAAGGGACTGCTGGGAACGCCTTATCTAGTAATTGCTTACTAGTGTAGCGATTCTGCTTTGTTTCCTTGTTGAATACCCTAAATGCTCTAGTTTCGATGTGGAATAACGAGTTTCTTGACCCGTCCATCTTGCAGAAGCGGTGGTAATTCCTCCAACCTCTAACTACAGGGGCTAATTTCTCAGCCTTTGTGGTAGAACCATAATTCGAGTTGTTGACGATGTGTTTTACTTTCTTGCGGAAAGCTTTGAAATTGTCCGCTGATGGGACGCATCTAAACTTCCCGTTTTTCTGGACTTTAAAATTCCAGCCGAGGAAATCAAACCCCTCTGTCGCGGCGGTTAACTTTGTCTTTTTCTCACTGACTTTCATTCCCCGCTCTGCTAAGAACTGACTGATTTTGTCAAGTATATCAGTTGCATCGTCTTGTGGTCTGAGTATTATTACCATATCATCGGCGTAGCGAATTGATGGCTCAATAATCCTTTCCTTTGGGGTCTTGTCTGTGATTCTGTAGCCTGACATCTGGTGATATCTGTGAATACTTTCAATCCCATTTAAGGCGATGTTAGCTAAAAGTGGACTTACCACCCCGCCTTGAGGTGTTCCTTGTTCAGGAAACTCTGGATTAACTCCGGCTTTGAGACAGCGGAATACTCCCTGTCTTATACTCTTAGGAGCGATAAGTTTATCCATGATGGCGGTATGGTTTATCCTGTCAAAGCATTTTTCAATATCGAGTTCTATAACTCGTTTATCTATTCCATTGCAAAATGAGCGTAGGTTGTTGAACAGGATTTTCTGGGCATCGTGAGCCGAACGCCCCGTCCTAAACCCATAGCTGTATGCGTGGAAGGTTGCTTCGTGCGCTGGTTCTAATGCGTATTTGATAAGGCATTGATACGCCCTATCGGCAATAGTGGGGACTTTGAGAATCCGGGTTTTACCATCCTTTTTAGGGATGGGTATTTCACGCAATCCCTGGTGATTCCAGTTATTGCATTCTGTTCTAAGTTTTTCATTTAGTTCAAACCTTTGCTCGAATGAGAGCGCGGTTTTCCCGTCAATTCCCGCTGTCTTTTTCCCAGCATTTAGCTGTGTTACTTGACGAATAGCCAGTAATCTTGCTGCGGTTGATTTCAGAATCAGCTTTTGTAGGGACTTAGCTTTGCGCTTGTCGCCAACTTGAACCGCTTTGTACACTCGTTTTTGTAGGCGGAATAGGTTACGGCGGAATTTCTTCCAAGGTAACGTTTTCCAGGATTCACTAGAGTTTTCTCTGTGTCTAATCATGCTCTGCTCCAATTTGTGTATTCTGAACACCTCAGACCAATTACGGTCTGTCCTACCCGAATTGAAGGAGTTCCGCTGCTCGTCTAGCCTACTTTAGGGTTCGACCTCCCTAAGACCCTCAATCCGTTTTTATTCGTTCCCTCGGTTAGATTGTTAGTTCCTTTAGGTGTAGCCATTTCAACTACTGGAATCCCTAGACTCTTGCCGCTATTAATTAAAGATGCGGCGGGAATTAATTCCAGTTAAGTCAGGATTTTTAATGTTGTGTCCTGCTTCGTAGTTAGTCGCTTTTCTAGGCTCTGTTTCACCGTGGGAACTCCCCATTAGCACCAGTGTCACCCCACAACGGATGTCTGATTGCGCCCTGTTCCTAGCTTCGACCTCCCGAAACCGAGTCGGGTCATCGTAGGCAGATAGGGAGTCATACCTGAGTCTGGTAGATGGGACTTACACCCATATCAGACCGAGAGTTCAACCTTTCCTCTATTACTAGAGTTGGGTTGGTTAGCTTATGTACGGGCTGGATACCGTGATTCAACTAACAACGAATCGCACTTAATTTCTACATCAGAAATCATACATTTTTTCTCAGTATAACCAAGAACAGCCAATAAAGTTTGACAAGCTCGCGGATACAGTCCCAAGTCTTGCATAGCTTGAGCTTGGTTAATCTGATTTATCAACCCCATTTGATTATTTACAGAGTTGGGATATAGTTGTGCTGCTTGCTGCCATGTATTTAAAGCTGCTTGAGAATCTCCGGTTTTTTGCTGAAGTTGTCCTTGAATGTCAAGGGCTTGAGCTAAAACCCTCTGTTGTTCTGTAGTAATTTTAGCAGACTCCAAAATCTTCAAACTTAGGTTAATTTCGCTCTTAGCTAATTCCCATTTTCCCTGTTGCTGATAAGTCAAAGCAAGATTACTTCGTACTAAGGCTTGATTAAGAGAATCCTGGGGTAAGGACTGGATAGCTTGTTCCCAAATTGGGATAGCTTCGCTAAATTTCCCAGCTTTATACAATTGGCTTGCTTGTTGAATTAATTGGCCATTATCCGGTTTATTTGTCTGATTTTGGGCAATTACGGGAGTAATAGTCAGGGAAAAACAAAAAAGTAAAATCAGTGGCAAAAAACGATAGAATCTTTTTTTGCAGAGAAAATTTGTTTTTCTGGGTTGTTTTCCGGGTTGTTTTCTGATTTATGCTCATTTTCAACTCTACCTTAATTTGATGCACAAGTAATAGCAGTATTGACTCTCTCAGCGGGGTTTCCTGTGGAATGACCGACCAAAACCACATCTCCCTGACTATTGATTTCCCAACCCTGGGCTGGAATAATGGTTTTAAATGCTGTTTTCTCCATGTTTGCAGATGTAGAGTTAATTGCTGATGATGATTTTACAGATGTGGGCGCAATTAAACTTACTTCTACCTCACTACTACTAGGCAGTTGATCTGAAGTCAAGGCTAAACCCCCTCGACCTTTAACTATTAATGAATTTGAATTTTGTGAACTTTGTCCTTGACGGCAAGAATTGGTGATAATGGTAGCAGTCAGTAAATTTTCCGGTAAATCAATTAATCCTTGACTAGGATCTACTTCTGGAGTATTCGTTTCTACAACTCCATCAACACCTGTTTCCGAACTAGCGTCAATTTGCTTACCTTTATACCCGAATATTCCCTGGGTGGTAATCTTGATATTGCCACCCTTACCTTGCGTTGCGTTGGCACTAATGTTACCACCATTACCAATAATAAATTTAGTGTTAATTGTCACGTTACCACCATTACCATTTTCCCCCGCACTAGCTTCAATTTTGCTATTATTTTGACGGATAGTATCGGGAATATTCAGGGTGATATCACCGCCCTGACCACTTTTGGTACTGGCTGAGATGGTAGAATTATTCAGATTTAGGTTATCTCCTATTAGAGTAATATTACCACCGTCGCCTGATCCTTGACTATTCACAGTGATTTGAGAACTATCCAATTCTATCAGTGTGGGGTCAATGTTAATGTTTCCTGCTTTTCCCGTAGAGTCTGAAGTAGCGCTGGAGGAGATGGTACTATTGCTTAATTTGAGGTTGTCTGTGATGTCAAGTTTAATGTTTCCTGCATCACCGTTAGCACGAGTATCAGTAATAATAAGACCACTATTTTCCAAGGTTAAATTAGAGGTTGTAATTTTGATATTACCCCCTTTTCCTTCACCGTCATTGAATAACGTGAAGGAGTTATCATTAAAACCTCGATATACTATACTACCAACAAAACCTTGATCATCAATAGTAATGTTACTTGCTTTAATGTCAATATCTCCTGCATTGCCTATACCACCAGTACCAGTATTAATTTGAGAAGAAAATGAACTATTATTGTCACTGTAACGGCCTTTGATGTTTATATCACCAGCTTTTATAGTGATCTTCCCGCCGTTCCCGTCTCCTCGTTGTTTAACAATTGTACCGTTTGGAAGTGTTTCATAACCACGGATAAGACTCGTTATCCCACCACCATTAGTTAAAGACAAAGAACCTGCTTTTAAGTTTAAGTCAATGTTCCCTGCATTACCTTTGGCACCTGGATTTACATCACTCCGAATGCCGTTAAAACCATCTATTTTTACATCTGCTTTTACACTATCTTTTGCTGTAATGTCAATATTTCCTGCATCGCCTATACCATTGGTACTGGCATCAATAAAACCACCATTTTCCAAGGTTAAATTAGAGGTTGTAATTTTGATATTACCCCCTTTTCCTTCACCGTCATTGAATAACGTGAAGGAGTTATCATTAAAACCTCGAGATACTAAACTACTAAGAAAACCTTGATCATCAATAGTAATGTTACTTGCTGTAATGTCAATATCTCCTGCATCGCCTATACCAGCAGTACTAGTATTAATTTGAGAAGGAAAGCCCTTGATGTTTATATCACCAGCGTTTATAGTTATCTTGCCGCCTTTTCCGTCTCCTCGTTGTTTAACAATTGTGCCGTCTCGAAGTGTTTCATAACCACGGATAAAACTCGTTATCCCACCACCATTAGTTAAAGACAAAGAACCTGCTTTTAAGTCAATTTTAATGTTTCCTGCATTACCTTTGGCACCTGGATTTACATTACTCCGAATGCCGCTAAAACCATCTATTTTTACATCTGCTTTTACACTATCTTTTGCTGTAATGTCAATATTTCCTGCATCGCCTATACCATTGGTACTGGCATCAATAAAACCACCATTTTCCAAGGTTAAATTAGAGGTTGTAATTTTGATATTACCCCCTTTTCCTTCACCGTCATTGAATAACGTGAAGGAGTTATCATTAAAACCTCGAGATACTAAACTACTAAGAAAACCTTGATCATCAATAGTAATGTTACTTGCTGTAATGTCAATATCTCCTGCATCGCCTATACCAGCAGTACTAGTATTAATTTGAGAAGGAAAGCCCTTGATGTTTATATCACCAGCGTTTATAGTTATCTTGCCGCCTTTTCCGTCTCCTCGTTGTTTAACAATTGTGCCGTCTCGAAGTGTTTCATAACCACGGATAAAACTCGTTATCCCACCACCATTAGTTAAAGACAAAGAACCTGCTTTTAAGTCAATTTTAATGTTTCCTGCATTACCTTTGGCACCTGGATTTACATTACTCCGAATGCCGCTAAAACCATCTATTTTTACATCTGCTTTTACACTATCTTTTGCGGTAATGTCAATATTTCCTGCATGGCCTATACCATTGGTACTGGCATCAATAAAACCACCATTTTCCAGGGTTAAAGTTGAAGTATCAATAGTAATACCCCCGCTATTTCCCACTCCTGTATTGAATACCCCACTAGTTAGAAATCCCCCAATAGTTACACCTTGGGAAGCCTTAATGGCGATATTCCCAGCATTACCTTTACCAAAGGTACTGGCATTAATAAAACCACCATTTTCCAGGGTTAAAGTTGAAGTATCAATAGTAATACCCCCACTATTTCCCACTCCTGTATAATTTACCCCACTAGTTAGAAATCCCCCAATAGTTACCCCTTCAGTAGCTTGAATTTCGATTTTTCCCGCATTACCTTTACCACTGGTACTGGCACTAATAAAACCACCATTTTCCAGGGTTAAAGTTGAAGTATCAATAGTAATACCTCCACTATTCCCCTGTGCTTTATCTTTTACGTCACTAGTTAGCCTTCCTCGGACATTTACCCCTTGAGTAGCCTTAATTGCGATATTCCCAGCATCACCTTTACCCAAGGTACTGGCATTAATAGAACCACCATTTTCCAGGGTTAAAGTTGAAGTATTAATGGTGACTTTACCCCCGCTATTTCTATCTATTGTCTCTATTGTACTGAATACCCCACTAGTTAGGAGTCCCCCGACAGTCACCCCTTGGGTAGCGTTAATTGTGATATTCCCAGCATTACCTTTACCAAGAATATTGGTACTAATAATACCACCATTTTCCAAATTTAAAGTTGAAGTATCAATAGTAATACCCCCGCTATTTCCCTCTCCTGTATCCGTTACTCCATTGGATAGCCCTCCCCCAATAGTTACCCCTTGGGTAGCGTTAATTGTGATATTTCCCGCATCACCTTTACCAAAGGTACTGGCATTAATATAACCATCCTTATCTACAGTTAAAGTTGAAGTATCAATGGTGATACCCCCACTATTTCCCTCTCCTGTATCCGTTACTCCATTGGATAGAAATCCCCCAATAGTTACCCCTTGGGTGGACTTAATTGCGATATTCCCAGCATCACCTTTACTATAGGTACTGGCACTAATATAACCACCATTTTTCAGAGTTAAATTGGTAGTGCTAATTGCGATATTCCCAGCATTGCCTTTACCATAGTTACTGGCATTAATCAAACCATTCTTATCTACAGTTAAAGTTGAGGTATCAATAGTAATACCCCCGCTATTTCCTTGTGCTGTATCGTTTACCCCACTAGATAGCAGGGCGTTTTCCCCGACAGTCACCCCTTGGGTAGCCTTAATTGCAACATTTCCAGCATTACCTTTACCATTGGTATCGGCACTAATATAACCACCATTTTCCAGAGTTAAAGTTGAGGTATCAATGGTGACAGTACCCCCAGTCCCTTGTGCTGTACCTTTTACGTCACTAGATAGCCCCCCCCGGACATTTACCCCTTGGTTAGCCTTAATTGCAACATTTCCAGCATTACCTTTACCATTGGTATCGGCACTAATAAAACTACCATTTTCCAGAGTTAAATTTGCAGTATCAATAGTGACGTTACCCCCATTCCCTTCACTAGAGGCAGCAAAAACACTGGTATTAATCGTACCACCATTTTTCAAAGTTAAAGATGAACTGTGGATATTAATATCCCCAGCATTCCCCTTACCAAACTCGTCTACAATATTAGCAATAGCGGCATTATCTAGGGTGACTTGCTCAATATTATTAATCTCAATATTCCCTGCTTGAGCATTTGCTGAACCTAAGTTCTTTTGTATCCCCCCACGCACCCTACTATTCCCATTCACATTCAAATTTCGGGAATTTATGGTAATACTACCACCACCAGCAGCACGGACATTGATTTCAGCACCATTACTTAAACTGACATTTCCCCTAGTCACACCTTGAGGAAAGGTTGAGTAGAAATTTTCGTTGAAATTAACAGTTCCCGTCTGGGTTAAACCACCCAATTGTATCTGACTTCCCGGTGATAAAATTCCCGCTCTCAATCCTTGTGCATCAACACCATTACCATTAATATTGACATTACCACCAATTAGCGCTAAGGTTTTGTCTTGAGGAACTTTCAATCCCTGACCGTTATTAAATGCTAGGGTAGAACCAGCTAGATTAACATTAATATCCCCAGGATTATTGCGGAAACCTAACCCTAGAGGAATATTCACAGTTAACAACGGTGGCGCTGTGGGATTAGTGGTAGTAAACTCGTAGTTATCAAAAACAATTTTATCCGCAGTGGAAGCGACAAAAGAACCTTTGACATCTAACTGAGCATTTGGACCAAAACTAATACCATTGGGATTAATTAAAAACAGGTTAGCATTACCTAACACCCCTAAAGTTCCGAAAATATTTGACTGACTGCTGCCAGTAACCCTGGTTAAAATGTTGTTAATATCAGCAGGGTTACTAAAATAAACTCCCTTACCAGCATCTACATTAAAATTAGTGAAACTGTGAAATAAATTAGTACCACGGGTTGCTCCTCCCTCAATGATATCACTGGTAAGTCCCTTAACAGTATCACTTCTAGTAGTAGAACCAACGGTATTATCCGGTGTCAGTTGCGCCTTAACTATCCCAGTATTAGCAGCGACAATCAAGCCAGTGACAATCTGTAATATTAATTGTTGAATTAGGGTTGTTCCAGATAGGTTAAGCTTCATAATCTTGACTCCACAGAGAAGTATAAACGGTTTTCTGATGATGTTTTATCCTGAGAATTCAGATCAATTAGAGTATGTCCCCAATCAATACGAGCCTTGAGTTGATCTGATTTCCACTGTAAACCCAGACCAGCACCGACCAAAGAGCCATCTTTGTTGGTATTACCAGGATTTACCTTAGTGTTACCACTACTCCATCCCGTGCCAAAATCTACAAAGGGAATAAGAGATAATCCACTTTGCTGATTGATTGTACGTATAATAGGAAACTGAAATTCTGTAGATAGTAAGAAGCCATTATCCTTTAATAAAGCATCCTGACGATAACCCCGGACGCTGGATAATCCCCCTATACCAAACTGTTCTAGAGGTACAAGACTCTCTTTGCTCAACTGTAAGTTAGAACGCACCATCAGTAACATATCATTTTGGCGATTTAAAGAACGTACGTATTGTCCCTGTCCACGCCATGCGAAGAAACGACTATCGGGAATACCGTTATTATTGGTAGTAGCATCCAATATCCCTAGTCCAAAATTAAATTGAGAATAAAGACCTAGTACAGATTTTGAGTTGCGTGTCACCCAATTTTGAGAAAAGGCAATTTTAGAAATGCGAGTTTCACCGTTGTCATTTGCACCAATAGACAAAGGAAAACCGTCTGGACCGAGTTTAGTTTTACTGATTTGTCGGGAAAAAGCTAGACCTAAACCCAATTCTTGACTAGGAGTTTGCCATAATGGTTGATTAAAACCTACTTCGTAGTAACTGGAGTTACCAGTAATATCTAGTTGATCAAAGGGTGGTTCTGTGACACTGGTTCTTGTGATTCCTCCAGAGACTTTAATTGTCCCATTGCGGGGATTTAGTGGTAAACCATAGCTGACATCTAAGGCGTTGCTACCATCGGTGTTAGAGTAACTAAGACTAAAACTATCACCCCAACCAGACAGATTATTGTCGGTAATTGTCGTTCCCCGTCGCCAACTACCGACACTGGGAGCGCGGCCGTTATTGGTGAAAATATCAATATGAAAGGTATCTGCTTCTTTGACCGTAACTTCTAACACACTTAAATCCGGTCGCACTCCCTGTGATATTTGTGCAGAAATATCCTGAATTTGTGGGTCAGTTTTCAGCAGTTGTAAAGCCTGAAGAATGCGCTCTTGATTGAGGGGAGCTTTTGTGCTTAAACCCAACCGGGAACGAATATAATCAGATTTTAAGCGTCGAGTCCCTTTAATAACAATATTTTCGATGCCTCCTTCAATAATTGTCACCTTAACTATTCCCCCTTGAGCGGAAATATTTTGAGGCTCAATCACCGCCGCAGAGTTGATATAACCCTGATTCCGGTACAGGTTATTTATGCGAGATTCTACTGATATTAAATCAGGAAATGTAATTTCTTGATCAATTAAATCATTGACTGCTGATCTTAATTTTTCCTGGGTAAAGGCTGTATTACCAACAAATTCAAATCCCTTGATATTCACAGTCCCCGGAATATTTTCCAAAGGAGAGGGAGTGACTGGAGAGGGTGGGGTTTCCAGTTTCGGTTCTTCTGTGGGTTGGGGAGTGGGTAGAGGGGGTTCAGGTGTCGTTAATGTGGGTCTGGTGGGGATTTGACTCATGATTGATTGTGCTTGAACAACCCCTGCATTCATCAACCCCAAGGAAAAGATCCCAAAACAAGCCATACCTACCCAAGCTGTTTGAGTGGCAGATAATACAATCGGGAAACTATGATTAGGTGGGTAAATTTTTAGGTTTTGAGGGTTTCCATGGGCGAAAATCCCTGATAGTAAGGAAAACCCGGCCGAGATGCTGGTAATATCATCTTGGCAATAATGCTGTTGCTGATAACTAACTCTCACACTGGATGCTGGCGGCAACATGGAATAACTCCCAAGTTTTTCAACACCCTCAGTATACGATGAATCGTAATTAATTTCACAAGTATTAATTTAAAATATGGTTAAAATTTATTAAATATCTTTGAGAATTAGCCTTATGTGGCTACCTTTCTTTAGTTCGCTTTTGTGAAAGGATTTACCCCCCTTAGTCCCTTGTGAAGAGTGAAAACAAAAATCCAGTCCCCTCCCCTTTACAAGGGCAGGGAGGGTTAGGGTGGGGTAATTTAATATACCGCTCTCTCCTCTGACTTAATTAAGATCTTCGGCGTTGCTGATTAAGGGTATGAATTTTAGTCTCACGCAAAGGCGCAAAGACGCACTGAGGTTTGAGTTTTAAAGATTCAATTTGGGAATTTCATACCTCGATTCAGCAACGCCAGATCTTCTAGTATCTCCTTAACTGACTCATATCTTTTGGTAAAATCAATACTTACCATCTTATTTAAGACTCTAACCAATTCGTCATTGTCATTGATAGTTGCTATTCGTTGCCAATTTTGCAAAGTCACCTCACCTGTGGGAGATGTGTTAGCAATGACAATTAAACCCGTATTCCCATGTCTCCGAAAATCTTTGGGAGTTATCCCTGTTAAGGCTTGGATAGCGATAATTCCCAAAGCATAAATATCACTGTTCAATCTTGGCATTCCATTCAATTGTTCACCGGGTGCGTAATTCATGGTACCAAAACCAATAGTCAGATTCTCTGGAGTCTGCTGTTGAGGTTGGATTTGTTTAACACCACCAAAATCAATCAAAACAATCTTATCATCTTCTTTTCGCCTGATTAAGTTATCGGGTTTAATGTCTCGGTGAATGACACCATAACTATGGACAAAAACGAGTACCTGTAAAACCTCTTTGAGGATATTGATTACCTGATCATAGGAGCAACATATCCCAGGAGTTAACTCCTTAGTCAAAGTATGACCCTCAATATATTCCTGAATTAAATAAAATTCCTGATTTTGTTCAAAGAATGCTAATAATTGGGGTATTTGTTGGTGTTTTCCCAAGGTTTCCAGAATAGATGCTTCATTATTGAATAGACGAGTAGCTATTTTCAAGTATTCTGGATCTCGTTTGGCCGGACTCATTTGTTTGACAACACAGAGAGGATTTCTTGGCCGTTGAGTATCTGCGGCTAAGTAAGTTTTACCAAATCCACCACCACCCAATCTCTCAGTAATTTGATAACGTCCTTTGAGGAGGGCATTGTTGTTTAATGGTTGTCCTGAAACATAATTGGTATTATTATACTCAGCATTGACCTGATGCGATCGCAACTGGGCGATTATCTCTGCTTGTTTCTCTAATATTCCCCTGATTTTTTGTTCTTCTTGCTTACTTGCATAATTACTGTAAGCAAGTACGGCATTAGTTGTCAAAATTAAACCTAGTGCGGGAGCAATCACTGGCAACCATCCAGCTTGAGTAAAAATAATAAAATTACCAGCAAATAGAACCAGCAAGGATATAGTTTGCCCTACACCCAAGCCTAATGGATGACGAATCCGACAGGCTAAAAATCCACCAATGACAGACCATGTTCCTATCCAGAGGAATTCACCCCAAAGAGGTAAAAACCAAAATAAAGGCTGTTTGTTTAAAACGGTACTGAGAATCTCACTAGTAATTTGTGCATGAATTTCTACACCTGTTATTCTCCCAGAATCGTCCGCTTTTCCAGAATTAAATGGGGTATTAAAAACATCTTTTAAGCTTGGTGCTGTAGAACCTATTAAAACAATCCGGTCCTTAACTAAGTTGGGTTGAATTTTACCCGCAAGTATGTCCGTAAGAGTAACTTGTTGGGCAATCTGACGGTGAGAACGATAATTCAGGAGAATTTGGTATCCTTGGGTATCTGCATTCTCATAACCACCAGAGTGAGCTTTTAGGGGTTTAAAAACAACATCCCGTAGTTTTAGTTCTTTCTCAGTTGTTAGTTGGGGTTGAATACCGCCAACTGCTAGATATTTTGTGGCTAACTGCCAGCTTAAGGAATAGGGACTTTGGCATTTATCAGACTTCTCCACATTAACTGAGATTAAATTACGGCGAATAAAACCATCAGTATCTTCCACTAGGTCACTAAATCCTGCCTGTGATGGTTCTACACCTTGGGGTGATGCAATACCATCACTTTTACTGTCAGCGTGTTTACAGACTGGGATAATCACATCACTTTGCTGTAGGCGTTGTAGTAGTTTTTCGTGACCAGGTTGTACTGGTAAGTCACGGAAAATGTCTAAACCAATGGCTCTGGGTTGATATTGTTCTAGTTTATCGAACAACCGATCTAAAGTTTCACTGGATAAAGGCCAATTCCATTTTTGCAGGTCTTCTTCCGTTATACTGATGATTAATAGTCGCTGATCTGGACCTTGATCAGGAAGTAGTTGTACCATCTGATCATAGATTTTCAATTCTATGGTCTCTAATACTTGCAGTTTCTGAAGTCCTATAACTAAGACTGTAACCGCACCACAAATAATCACTGGTTGGTTTCGGAATTTTAGGAAGTTTGACAACATTCTCATCAGTTTATTGATGATATTGGAGTCATGTAAAATAGTCCTTTCCATACTTTTTCAACTTAGAAACGATACTTAACTAGCTTGAATATATTTAAGCGGAAATCTGGAAAAGTTAAGGCGTTGCATAATGGCTACATTTCTACAACGCTTATATTAGACATCTCCAGAAATTAAATGTGCGTATCCTAGAACTCTTGTAGAGACGTTCCATGGAACGTCTCTACATTCTTTTTTGGAGATGTCTACTGTATAACCGATCTGGCATTACTATAGAGTATAATATATTGAAGATGGTTTTGTGTAACCAACTCAAAACTCTTCAAATACCTTCTAAGGGACTTCCAATTAAAAAAATACCCAAAAATTTCTTGTGGTGCGGGGCGAAAAGCCCGCTAATCATCAAGGACGGGCAGGATGCCCATCCCACAAAATTGGGTAATTTATTTTTTGGTGTTCCCTAAAACCCCTCTCCAAACCTCTCCTTTGCACCTCTCCCTAACCCTCTCCTCTTAGGAGAGGGAAAAGGAATAATATTTAATACTGGAGAGGCTTTGAACCTTGTTCTTTGTATGATAAAAAAGTCCAGCTTCTAGTACAAAACGGCGTAAATAAACCAACCATTCTAAATCCTCCAAAAGCCTATACTGTCTTCATTTTGACTTTTGACTTTTGACTTTTGACTTCCGCCTTGCGGTACTAGCCGTTTTGAGTATAAGTCCTAATAATGATCAAAAAATTAAATCTTTTGCAAATTATCTGCATTAATATAGATGGTGTAATTAGGCTGTATTTATTGTATAGCAAGCAATACAGCTATAAAAATATCATTAATAATCGAAAACTTAAAAAAATATAAATTGCATTTTTACTCTAAAAAAAAATGATAGGTTGTATACAGAATTGAATTTCGCACGTATCTGGAGTAATCGGGTTGATTTTACTCCAGTTTTTTAACCTCAAATCTCTGAATAACAAGAGTTTCTAGGAGAATTTCCAGGAAAGTTGAGTACAGTCGAATATCAAGAAAATTCGCTAAAAATATAGCCAAAACCCTTACAGATATTGAGTTTGAGATGAGTACAAAGAAATCCTGAACCCCTAACTATAAATACTCGTACCCCTAACTATAAATACTCGTACCCCTACCCGAAAAAATCTTTTTTAATTTTTGTATCGTTGCAATGCAAGGATTTAAGGATTTGAGTACAAACATAATAAATCCAATAAGTTCTATCCTGGTGTAAACCAAAGGGGACAAAAAAAGGGCTGCTATAAATCATTTATCGCCAATCACTTAACGCTCCTTAACAAAACCAAGTTAGCAGTCAAAAGTGAGTGGAGGGATGAGATTAGCACCATGTCTAAAATAATTTAGGTATTGGCAGTAGTAAAAGCATCTCCCACAGTGGCTCTCAAGTCCACCTCCAACAGCGAAATTCAATGACACTACCTGCTACAGATATTCTCACCTCCGACTTTCAGAATGCCATTATCACCCCCGCTACATCTGCTGCTTGCGGTTGCGACAGCACCACAACTCCAGAAATGGACGAAAAACTCATAGAGCGTATTTCTAAACACCCTTGCTATAGTGAAGAGGCTCATCATCACTATGCACGGATGCACGTTGCCGTCGCTCCAGCTTGCAATATTCAATGTAACTATTGTAACCGCAAGTATGACTGCGCTAACGAAAGTCGTCCTGGAGTAGTGAGTGAATTACTCACACCGGAAGAAGCTGCACATAAAGTGTTAGTAATTGCCGGAAAAATTCCCCAAATGACTGTATTGGGAGTTGCCGGTCCTGGTGATCCTTTGGCTAATCCAGAAAAAACTTTTCGGACTTTTGAATTAATTGCAGACAAAGCACCAGATATTAAATTGTGCTTATCCACAAACGGTTTGATGCTGACAGAACATATTGATCGCATCAAACAATTAAATATAGATCACGTTACTATTACCCTTAATACCATTGACCCCGAAATAGGCGCACAAATCTATTCTTGGGTTCACTATAAACGCAAGCGTTACAGAGGGGTAGAAGGAGCAAAAATTCTCCTAGAAAAGCAGTTGGAAGGATTGCAAGCTCTCAAGGAAGCTGATATCTTATGCAAAGTTAATTCCGTGATGATTCCGGGAATTAATGATCAACATTTGGTAGAAGTTAATAAGGCTATTCGTGAGAGAGGCGCATTCTTACATAACATTATGCCGCTAATTTCTGCACCAGAACATGGGACTCATTTTGGTTTAACTGGTCAACGTGGACCAACAGGAAAAGAACTGAAGGAAGTCCAAGACAATTGCTCTGGTAACATGAAAATGATGCGCCACTGTCGCCAGTGTCGAGCCGATGCGGTAGGATTATTAGGAGAAGACCGTAGCCAAGAATTTACTAAAGATAAGTTCATGGAAATGGCTCCAGAATATAACTTTGAAACTCGTCAAGAAGTTCACGAAGGGATTGAGAAATTTAGAGAAGAAATTAAGGCTGCTAAAGATAAAGCATCAACTGGCAAAAAATCTGCTAATAGTCCTAAAATCTTAGTTGCAGTAGCAACAAAAGGCGGTGGATTAGTTAACCAACACTTCGGACACGCGAAGGAATTTCAAGTGTATGAAGTTGATGGCAATGAAGTTCGTTTTGTTAGTCACCGCAAGATTGATCAATATTGTCAAGGTGGTTACAGCGAAGAAGCTACCGCAGACAATATAATGAAGGCAATTGCAGATTGTAAAGCAGTCTTGGTATCAAAAATAGGCAATTGTCCCAAGGAAAAATTAGAAGCAGCAGGAATAAAAACTGTTGAAGCCTATGATGTAATTGAAAAGATTGCTTTAGAATTTTACGAGCAATATGTTCAGGCTAATGGGTAATTGGTAATAGGTCATGGGTCATAGGTAATATTGTTCCAATCACCAATCACCAATCACCAATCACCAATCACCTATTACCTATTACCTCTTCACCAATTTACACAAAGGTAAATAATCATGGCTTACGAAATTACTAGCCAGTGTATTTCCTGCAAGTTGTGTTTATCTGTTTGTCCTACGGGTGCAATTCAAGAAGTTGACGGTAATTACTGGATTGACTCTAAACTTTGCACAAATTGCGCTGGTAGTATTCACACTGTACCTCAATGTAAAGCCAGTTGTCCTACTGTTGATGGTTGCGTTAAACAACCTAGTGATTATTGGGAAAGTTGGTTTGCTACTTACAACCGGGTTTTAGCAAAGTTAACCAATAAACAAGACTACTGGGAAAATTGGTATAAGTCCTATTCTCAGAAGTTTTCCGAACAGTTGCAAAAGCATCAAGGAGAAGCAGTTATATAGGTGACAGGGGACAGGTGACAGGTGACAGTTAAGTAATGGGACAGAATTAATTACACAACTGATTTTTCTGTTCCCTGTTCCCTGTTCCCTGTTCCCTCTCTCAACGAGTGAATTTAATTTTGTCCGACTACTTAACAGGGAATAGGGAATATTTATATTTATCTTTATTCCGACTCCTGATAGCGTGGCGTTAGCCATAATCCTGACTCCTGACTCCTGACTCCTTCTTTATCACTTTATACTTTTATAGAGAAAATCATGCAAAATAATTGTATCTATCTTGATAATAATGCCACCACTAAAATAGATCCTCAAGTTGTTGAGGCAATGATGCCTTATTTGACGGACTATTATGCTAATCCTTCTAGTATGCACACTTTTGGTGGACAACTTGGGAAGGCTGTAAAAACAGCTAGAGAACAAGTAGCTGCTTTACTGGGAGCAGATGAATCAGAAATTGTTTTTACCAGTTGCGGAACTGAGGGTGATAATGCTGCTATTCATGCGGCGTTATTAGCTCAACCTGAAAAACGTCACATCATCACTTCCCAAGTAGAACATCCGGCAGTTTTAAATGTCTGCAAACAATTAGAATCCAAAGGTTATCAAGTTACTTATTTGTCAGTAAATGCTAAGGGACAAATAGATTTGAGTGAGTTAGAAGCTTCTCTAACTGGTAATACTGCTTTGGTGACAGTAATGTATGCCAATAATGAAACCGGCACTATCTTTCCAATTGAAGAAATTGGTGCTATGGTTAAGGAATACGGCGCTCTCTTCCACGTTGATGCAGTGCAAGCGGTAGGCAAAATATCCTTGAATATGAAGACCAGCACCATAGATATGTTAACTATATCTGGTCACAAAATTCATGCTCCTAAAGGTATTGGTGCTTTGTATGTGAGACGTGGGGTTCGTTTCCGTCCTCTATTAGTTGGTGGACACCAAGAACGAGGACGCAGAGGCGGTACAGAGAACGTTCCGGGAATTATTGCTTTAGGAAAAGCTGCGGAATTAGAACTGTTACATTTAGAAGAAGTAACTCAGAGATTAACAAAGTTGCGTGATTATTTGGAACAGTCTCTTCTAGCTAAAATTCCTGATTGTGAAGTAAATGGTGATGCCAAAAATAGATTACCAAATACTACGAATATCGGGTTCAAATATATTGAAGGTGAAGCAATTTTGCTTTCTTTAAATAAGTACGGTATTTGCGCTTCCTCTGGCTCTGCTTGTACTTCTGGCTCTCTAGAACCTTCTCATGTTTTACGAGCTATGGGTTTACCTTACACTACTTTACATGGTTCGATTCGCTTCAGTCTTTCTCGCTACACAACTGAAGCTGAAATTGATCAAGTAATTGCCGTAATGCCGGAAATTGTTGACCGTCTTCGGGCTTTATCTCCCTTCAAAAATGATAATGCTGATTGGTTACAACAACAGTCAATGGTCAGTAGTCATTAGTCATTAGTCATTAGTCATTAGTAGTTAGTCATTAGTCAGTGGTCAGTTTTCATTTACTACTAACTAATGACAAATCACCAATCCAAAATCTAAAATCCAAAATCTAAAATTAACTATGTGGGACTACACTGATAAAGTATTAGAGTTATTTTACGATCCTAAAAACCAGGGTGCAATTGAAGAAACTGGCGAAGCTGGTGTGAAGGTGGCAACCGGTGAAGTAGGAAGTATTGCTTGTGGTGATGCTTTAAGATTACATTTGAAAGTTGAAGAAGCAACAGATAAAATTCTCGATGCTCGGTTTCAAACTTTTGGTTGTACTAGTGCGATCGCATCTTCAAGCGCTTTAACTGAAATGGTCAAAGGTTTGACTTTAGATGAAGCTTTAGGAGTAACAAATAAGGAAATCGCTGATTATTTAGGTGGTTTACCTGAAGCAAAAATGCACTGTTCTGTTATGGGTCAGGAAGCTCTAGAAGCTGCTATCTATAATTATCGTGGTATTCCTCTAGAGGCACATGACGATGAAGAAGGTGTCCTCATCTGTAGCTGTTTCGGAATAACTGATGCTAAGATTAAGAAAGCAGTTGCACAAAACAATCTCTTCAGTGCAGAGCAAGTAACAAATTATGTAAAAGCTGGTGGCGGATGCGGTTCCTGTTTAACGAAGATTGATGATATAATAAGAGAAGTAAAGCAGGAAGCCGCCAACAAAAATCTCCACAGCTACAAGGCGAAAGCTAAAACAGAAATTCCTAGTTCAGAGCAAAAAAGACCATTAACTACAGTTCAAAAAATTGCCCTGATTCAAAAAGTATTAGATGAAGAAGTCCGACCCGTTTTAATCGCCGATGGGGGAGATGTAGAACTTTATGATGTCGAAGGCGATAAGATTAAAGTCATTCTTAAAGGTGCTTGCGGTTCATGTTCTAGCAGCACTGCTACTTTAAAGATTGCGATTGAAGCGAGATTACGCGATCGCATCAGTAAAGAAATTATTGTCGAAGCAGTTTAGAAAAAAACAGCTAATGGTAAGGGTTTACGCCGTAAACCCCTACAACTGACAAAGAAAAAAATCCTTACAACCTCATAAATACTATGAACACCACTCGATTTTCTGTAGAGCGATCGCCTCCATAGATAGCGACGTTCTACAAACGCTCACCGCCGTAGAACTTGGCCGTGAGAACCAACAAAACCACCAATCAACTAATTCTAGGAAACACGAACAATGACTGAAGAAAAAATTAGACAGATAGCTTTCTACGGCAAGGGCGGTATCGGTAAATCTACCACTTCTCAAAATACTTTAGCCGCTATGGCTGAAATGGGTCAACGCATCATGATCGTAGGTTGCGACCCTAAAGCTGACTCTACTCGTTTTAACAATGTGGACACCTCTCACAGCCAATTTCTCGGATAATAATTATCTATCAAAAAATGATAATTTGATACAGGTTATCTACTTAAATTAAGAGAGTTTTATCTTAATTTTTTCAAAATGAGAATTGCTGCTCGGAAGGAGTTAGCATTGATGGAGGATTTGATTCCGTTGTTGCACAAGCTGGCGCAGGGGCGAGAAATTTCGGGTTTGGGGGCGTATGAGCAGTAATATAGATAGATATCGTCGGTACTAGAGAAACGACAGCTATGAACTCTATTTTGCAACAAATTCAACACCATGCCGCCGCTCTACCGATATCATCGCAAGCGGAGTTACTGAATTATGCTGTTTATTTAGAACAAAAAGCACGAGAAAAAACGCCTATCACTTTAAACCAAGTAAGGCGCGAAGGTTTGGCGCAAGCATTGACGCAGGCGGTGGCGTTAAATCCTTTTGCAGAAATTGCTGATCCAGTTGTTTGGCAGCGTGAACAACGCCAAGATCGCAATTTATTCGGGAGAGACGATGCTGATTGATAGCAATTTGATTATTTATGCTACTCAGCCGCCATATTTTGTCAAGCCAACCTCTAGAGATCAACCACCATGTCAACATCAATTGCAGAAATATTACCCGCGATTGCCGCCCTATCCCATGCGGATAAATTTCAACTAGTACAGATAGTGTTAACACAACTAGCGCAGGAAGATAGTATTAAATTCGGACAAATACAGCAACCTACCCAGCCATTTAGTCCACGCTCGTTTTTTGGGGTTACTCACCAACCAAAGCAAGTCATTGATGACTACTTAACCAGTAATCGTGAAGGTTGGCTCTAATGCCTTACTTGATTGACACCAATATCATCATCTACTATTTTAACGGGTTGACAGATGACGAAGCCATCCACGCCATACTCGCCGATAGTTTCAAAATTTCTATTATCACCAAAATCGAATTTTTGGGCTGGGGGCAGTTTGCGGCTGATCTTGAATTGCATACTAAAGCGAGGGAATTTATCAGCCATGCCACAGTATTCGATCTGAAAGAAGCTATCACTGAACAGGCTATCTTGCTCAGACAGAAATTTAAGACCAAAACACCAGATGCCATCATCGGTGCGACAGCTTTGGTTAACGGTTTAACTGTTGTTACCAACAATACACTTGATTTCAGCCGTTTAGGTGTAAAAACCATTGGTGTAACTATTAAATAACTTCCATCATGAACCGACAAGATTATCGACAGCTACAAGTTCCGCAAGGAAGAGGAGCGTTATTCTCGTCGTGTCGCAATGGAAAAGATCATTGAGGAGCATGATTCTGATTCTAGAATAGTTTAATCTCAGCACTTTATAAGAATAAAATTTTCAAGATTGTACTTAAACTGAAAAATATCAGATATAATTGATAGAAAAAATATCAATTTATTGAGGAGTTAATATGGCAACAATATCGAAAGAAAAGCAGCTTTAAGATTTCAACAGAGGCAAGCGATGACCTCTTTAAAAGCAAAGCACAAGAACGATAGATAATATTTAAGGAAAACCAGAAAAGCTTCTTTAGCTAAAGAAGTGGAGACTATGAAAACCAGTCAAAAAAAATTAGGTTGAAACTTTAAGAGCCAAACACAAAAATTATTTAGCGGGAATTAAATAATATGGAAAATCAAAATCAACTTAACCTAATCTTGCAAGGCATTCAAGACTTGCAACAAAAAACTTCAGGATTCTACAATGTAGAACAGCGAGTTTACAGGCTAGAAAAATCTTTTTCTTTGCTAACGACTCAAATAAAGGTTTTAGAAACTCATCAGGATTCTGATAAAGAAAACTGGAATAAACTCGATTTACATAAAGATAGAATTAGAAAAGCAGAGGAATTTATTGGTTTAATAGAAAAAATTCCCGGTGGACTCACATCTATTTTAGTGGGACTGATAATTTTTCAATTTATGATCGCGGTTACGAGTGATGTTTTAGTGCGATCGCTTGGATTTAAAGAAGTTATAGAAATAGTGAAGCCTAATTAATCTTTATAGTTATTTTTTTCCATAAGC
This sequence comes from Anabaena sp. 54, assembly GCF_017355725.1. Classification (NCBI taxonomy): domain Bacteria; kingdom Bacillati; phylum Cyanobacteriota; class Cyanophyceae; order Nostocales; family Nostocaceae; genus Anabaena; species Anabaena sp. 54. Next base: position 197,690 of record NZ_JAAVWA010000001.1, on the reverse strand, counting down.
TTAATGGTTGAGTATTTCTGGGTGGGATAATTTGTTGTCTTTGCGGGTTTCTAGAGCATCTGTTTTGGTGTTAAATTAATGTTCATTTTCTTGTTAAAAAAAGGCTATCTCTGTTATAGAGACAGCCATTAGTTTTCATATTTGATAATTATTTTTTTGAAGCAAATCTTCTAGTTCATCCAGTCTGGATCATCAATATTATAAGCCCAAAGTTCACCACAGTCTTGGCATTCCCAGAAACCATGATTATGGTCGTAAGTTGTATTCTTTGAGTTGCAACTTTTGCAGTTATTCAACCTTTGATTATCTTGATTAAACATTTGGAAACTCCCTAATTTGTAAATCTTCTGGAAATTCAGATAAAATTCCACCTTTTTTATCGCTGATTTTATAGGGTTGGTTATTCAATATTGGTTTAGCACCAAGTTGTTTGATAAATGGAGAAATGTTGGCTTTTTGGCATTGATTTAGGAGCGAACGCAAATGTTCAAGATGAGTAGTTCTAGCATTTGCCCCTGACTCTCCCCCTAATATGACCCAATGTAGTCTGGGAGCGCATTGATCACAAATTGCCGCACCACATACAGGATAAGCATCAACACCGTATAGTTGACTTTTTTCCTTTCCGCAACCATCACAGATACCCGCACCAATAAACTCACCCAACCATTCTGATAAATCAATGTCTTCCAGAATCGGTTCACAACTGAGAAACCGAATCTTCGCAGGGGTTTTCAGTAGATAATAAACGTCTTCAGCGTCTTTCTGTGTGCATACTGAATACCCCAACCACAGATGATCTAATGGTAACTTGAGTTCCGTTTCCTCTAAGAATCTGCAACTTTCCTCAACCAATTTGCGTACCCGTTTTGTTAGCTTGGTTTCTAGTATTTCGGATTTAGCTTTCACCAATGCAGATTGAATCTTTTGGAGACGGTCAGGACTGGTGAAATACTGGTGCATAATTTCCGGGCGTTTGGTGAGAATTTGGTAAATGTTCCACCGGGCGATGATCATATAGACCACAGCTTCATCTATGAACTCAAAGGGGACTTTTTCGTGAAATAAATCCCCCAAATTAGCGACAAATACGAGTTCGGGTTTTTCCCAGTTTCCCCATTCCAAAATCCATTTTAAGCGTTGGGGTTGTAGGTTAATGTGTCCTGTCCATTGGAGTTTACCATTGGTTGATTTCCTAACTGTTCCTGCAAAAACATCAGAGATTTTGGGGTTCGGATGATGTGAATGAATCCAACTTTCCAACACTGCATAGCAATTCGCGCAGCCATCCGAATCAGGGTCACAGCCCGTTACTATTGGCCATGTATTCCCAGTCCATTCAATATTAGAATCTTTGCTCATTTTTAACCTTCCAACTTGGGATTTTTAGCTTGTTCAAGTAACTCCAACATTTTCCTCAATGTTTGTTCACTCAGGTAAAGGTAACGCTCACTATAGGTATCCGGGGCAGCATAGAAAAATCCAATTGTAATTTCGCATTTCTCACCAGTAATGTAATCAACATTTTCTTCATCATCACTGGATGTCTTGATATCAAAATCATCTATTTGCATACTTACTCCAAACTATTCAAAAGTAACCAAAATCATTAAGTGACAACATTTAAAAAAAGCCGGGATAACCCCAGCCTATTTATTATTTACTTGCCATAGATATCACCTTCTGGTATATATTCATCGGCAACAGGGGAATTACCATTAACAGTGAAAGTCTCTACTGGTTTGGATTTATCAAGCAGTTTTCTGTATTCTTCTCTGACAGCTTCCCGACATTTATCTTGGAGAAGTTGAGTACACATATCCTCGTTTTCTCCTTCTGATATTGATGCCCAGAGTGAACAGCCTAATACGGCACTATTAAAGTCGCCTAAGTTAAACTTTCTTTCGTAGCTAACTGCGATGGTTTTGATGAACATTTTAACCTCTATTTTTATTGAAAATTAACCAAAATCATTAAGCGGTAGCATTAAAAAAAGCCGGGATTTCTCCCAGCCTATAATTCCAGTTAATTAGCTATTTTTAGGACTCCTTTTAGCAATCTCAGCAGAAATTTCCTGGTACATATCGTATGCACCAATGCAATCATCAGGTAGATTACTTGGATATTTATAGCCATATCTTAGTAAGGCATAAAGTAAATTGATTTCATCATCATCGAAGTTAGCAAACCGAGACATATTTTTCTCCATTATGTAACATTAATGATTACCAATACCACTAAGCGGTAGCATTAATCATTTTGGTTCTACCGTTCCCCTTATGATCAAACATCCTTGTGAGATATCCAAAACCATTGGTGTACATGGGTTTGATATAAATTAATAAGCGATCGCCTATTTTTGAGCATATTAAAGCCTCAAACCCAACCAGGATAAGGGTTTATGCCATATTTGTTCCAATAAATCATAAAGGGAGCGGTAGAACCATCATTTTCTAAACATGAGAACATTAATAGGCTGGGAAACCCCAACCCGATTAATTACTGATAAACTTCTAAAAAGTAGTGTTGAAGTTTTTGAGCTAATTCATTAATTAACTTCCGGTTCTTCAAAGTTTCCAGACACCAATTTTCATCAGTATAGTTTTGGGCATAGAGATTAATTGCAGACTTGGCAATCAGAAAAAATGCCATTTTCAAGGAATTTTCTGTATGAGATTCTAACAAATATTCTCTTTTTATGAGATTACTTAATCTACAAATTTCTTGTTCATTTGTTGAAGCCAAGTAAATTTGTTCAACTGTTATGTTATCCTTAAAGTAATCACATTTTTCCGCAATATCAACAAGTTCGGACTCATCTTCTATTTCAAATTCTGCAACTAATTCATGTTCACAATAAAACTCTAATTCTGGCTCACCTTCTCCCATACTAGGAGAATTATAATAATGTATATGGTGTTTGCAGTCTAAACAGCTAAATTCAGTCATTGGGGATTCCAAAATCAACACAATCATCAAGCGGTAGCATTAAAAAAGACCCAGAAATAAACCTGAGTCAAATAACTAGATAAAAGATGTTTTCTTATTAGCAAGTTCAATTAATTCATCTACAAATTTACATAAAGTTTCCATATCATCATTTGGAGCTTTACGAACTTGTATAAACGTTTCATCTAAATCTGGTTTATCACCATCTCCCATCAGTCCGGGGTCAAACAAGATATGAACCAATGCTACCTTAGTGTTCTTAGCCCATCTGGTAACTTGAATTTCATAATGTCCATATAATCCATCATCATAGCAAGGGTCTTTACATATAAACATGGAACTCTCTAAAAACTCTATAAACTTTTTATCCGGTGAAATCCAGGTTCTTTTTTCCATTTTCTTAATATCAAACAGTTCTGCGTACATTTCTAATTTCTCCAAGTTAACACCCAAAAGTCAGCAATACCAATATAGGTATTGCCAACTAATTATTAAAAATTGTCTGGGTCATTCCAACCGGGGGGATTAAATACTAAAGTTGGTTCAAACATAATATTTTCCCCATAATCTCTAACAAGGTCATCACAGTTTCTCAGAGATTTAATCAAACAACTACCAAAATCTGGAGTACAAGCGTTACCATCAAATATATAGAAATCAGGATCGGAAGAAAGACTAACTTCGGAAGCATATCGTTGGTCAATCCATGTAGGATGATTTTCATAAATTTCGATTTGGAATCCTTGATAATGAACTATCATGTTATTCATGGGTGTCTTCGCAATTAATAAAAACCACAACCTTGCAGCGGTAGCGTCCCCACAGAAAAAGAGTCAGAATTACTCCTGACTCCTGGTTAGCTTAATAAGCGTTAAGCATTTGACTAACTAAACTAGGATTAAATTCAACAAGTCTTTCTGCAAAAGATGCCGACTGTTTAATCTTTTCTTCCTTGGATAGTTTCATCAACTCCTGAATTATCAAACTGATTGCACGACGTTCAGCTTTATAATCCTCGAACTGAGAAAGCCATACCCAATTAATCCCTGAACTTGAAAAATGCTGAACAATAGTATCTGTGTCGGTAACTTCTCGAAGCACGTCCCTAGTTTTGTTCTCACCTTTCTCATCTTGAAATTCCTCAGTAACTAATGTCTTAGTTTTGTAAAGAACTTCATAAACTTTTCCAAGCTCATTATCATCTTCGGAAATAATTTTGATAAGTTCATATCCATGACTTTCCAAAACCGCACTCAAATATTGAAAGAATTTCTCATCTTTCTCTTTCACTGTTTTCTTAGATTTCAACATTACAAAATCTCCCCAATTACCCAAGCCTGAAAACTAATACTTGTCCATTGCGGTTTTAATGTTTCCATTAGCAATTCAGCTTTTGATTTAATTTCTTGGTTTTCATTATTATTAATTAAATCAATTAATTCCAAACAAATAGAATCTAACTCACTGAAAGTATCTATACCATTTTGGATTTTAGATTCTAACTTAATTAATAATTCAAGCATTTTTCTTTCAAACAAACAACATCATCATTAGGCGGTAGCCCAATAAAAAAAAGGCAACTATTTCAGTCTGTCCAAAAACTTAAATCCCCAGTTTTCTCTGTTTTATGTTTTGCTATGCCAGAATCAAATTTTGTTACCGAGCCAGTAATAACTAACTCGGTTTTTATCTTTACTCTTTCCAGTTATTTGGATTTTCTGGCGATGCTAAACTTTGTTCATAGGTATGGTTCATAGTCATATCGCTAAATTGCCGTTTGGCAATCTTTAAGCCCAATCCTATAAAATCTTTATGATCTTCCTCATCCCATAACGGAGATAATGCAATCGCTTCAATCAATCTTGCATTATAATCAGTTAACACTCCATGTATTTCTAGAGTATCAACTAATTTCAACAATCTTTGTTTTGGTGATGGAGGACGGTAACATCTATTTGTTGTTAGCAATGCTTTTGGCGTAAAACCTGTTAATAATTTCATGAATTTCCTCTAACTAAAAAAAGAGCCGGGATTTCTCCCAGCCCAAAACCTAAATCAAATCAATTATTTACCGCCTTTAATCTTCTTAACATTTGATGGTGGTAACTCTGGCTGTTCTTGGCCACCTTCAAGAAGTGCAGTTATTTCTTCGCTAGACAAACCATCTAAACACTGCATATCACGAGTACCTTCAAAATCAAATAAAGCTGGTTGAGTCTGTAACAATCCAGCTATTTGTTGCAATTGCTTGTTTTCGGGTTCACCTTGACGTTCTCTCCAGTCGAAAGCAACTGTATAGTATGGACCATCTTTACCAGATTCTTTGTTGAATTTGATAGTGAATATTCCCATACCCGGATCTTGTTCACTAATTACATCCTGAACCTTGCTAAACAAGTTGGAAATACTTTGTTTCTTGATATAGCAAACACAGACTGTATTTTGTGGCAATATTTTGGGATCTATGTTTGGTGCAGCAACAAAGAATAATTGAATCCATTGACCTGTATATTGTAGTCCCAGATTTCCATAATACTTAGAGACTTTGATGATAGAAATATCAATTTTATCATCTGGATTACTGCGTCTGTGCTGTGGTTCTTTTCCACCTACAAATATTCCTCCATCTTTGCAGTTTAATCTCACACTATAAGGTACATCAGGTAAAGAAATTGCATCAACTGGTTTTTTCCCAAATACTGAAAACATGATTTTTCCTCTTATTACAATTCAAACTATTTAAAAACCCAAAAACTTATGACATGACTAATCTGAAATGAAAAGCCAAAACCTAAAAGCGGTAGCACAGAAAAAATGCAGAAACTTAGTATTTATTACCAAATTTCTACATTAATTCTAAACAATTTACAAGAACACTGAAAGGGTTGGTTTTAATGTCATTGTCTCTTGACGACGTAATTCATATTCCTTTTTAAGCCTAGAAAGGTATGAAGTGAACATTACACGATTTCGTTCTAATTCTAGTTCTGCGATCGCCTGTTGATGCTTCTCAATTTCCGATTCAATTCTAGCTAAATCGTTGGCTTTATTTTGAGATAATTTAGCCGTTGCTGTTCTGATATCTGATTCAAGTCTGTTTAACTTCAAATCAGTTTGAGGTGTTTCGTATTGTTTCTTGAATACCAAAACAATTTTGCTGTTATTGTTCTGGTAAACAGTTTTATTTTTGGTGTTTTCACAAGTACCCAAAACTTCTATTGCTTCACCAACTGCTTCTGGCATCAAGCCTTCAATTTCAAATTGCAACTTAGAAATATTGTTTCTAAGCTCAAGTAACTTTTCCAGATTTTTCATGATAAACTAACTTCAGTAATTAACTTGTTAGAGGGGTTAGTTGCAATCCTAACCCTTCATTTTTCATGAATTCAATTCAGATTTATTCTGGTCAGACGTGGACATTGCCAGAATTGATTCTAAAGTTTCATGGTCAAACTCAAGTAGTTTCTTGCAACCAGCTTGAAAAGATTGAAATTTCTCCCTGGCATAATCAGAATCTACAAAGTTAGTTCTGAAGAGAAAATCATAATAATCCATATTCCAGTAGGCTTTTGCCAATTGATTCAAAAATTCAGTTGTCATTATTCATCCTCTTTGATATTAAATTTGTCAGCTATTTCTTGCCAATTAATTTCTTCAAGACTTGCTGTAAGTAAATAAATCAATGGTTGAAATAATATTGAATCTTTACTTTCTAAGAAGTGATTTTTCAAGGATTCAAAATATTTCTCTAATTCACTTGCAGATGATTCACAAGGTAATCCATTGTTGGTTATCCACATTGAAATTACATAAGTTTCGTAATTTCTCCAACCTTCCCATCTACCATCATTCATCACAGTCATCATCTTTTTCTGTATCGTCTTCGTCGCTATCAATCCCATTTAGTTCTGTTAATTGTTTCCAATTCACCACATTAAGCGACTCGGTAAGTAGGTCTTCTAACGCACTACAAAATCTGTTATATTGCGATTTGTCTTTGAATATTTCATTTTTGAGATTTAAGAAACTATCTTTCAATTCCTGTTCTGACAAATCACAATCTTCAATCCATAAACTAACTTGCCAAGTCTCGTCATTTGAGTATCCGTTACAAGTCATTATTTTTTCATCCAGATAATACAATCATGAACACAACCACTAAGCGGTAGCACTGAAAAAATAAAGCAGGATGCCTATGGCAAACGAAGATATTAAAGTTCAGATACCACCGTTGTTTTACCGTCAAAAATCTCAACTTTCACAACTTTTTCTAGGTTTTCAATCGGGTAAGTTCCCACATCGAAATATTTTCCTAGAAAATACTCAATCGTTGATTCATAAGATGCCGTTGCACTGATTGAGGTTTTCCATGTATAGCCTGTAGTGGTTGTGAGTTTTGCTGATTTGAGCATTTATTTTTCCTGATGGATTTGCATAACAAAACCCCTAACTCTGTTGTGAATAGAATTAGGAGTGTTAAAATTAGAAATGATTAAAACAAACTGAATTGAGTATGATTTGGTTTTGGTGGTTGATAAATTGAGACTTCTTTCGTTTTTGGATGCACTTTAATCACAGGCATCAACTTCTTAACTGCCATGCAATAAGTTTTGAAAGCTCCACCTGTAAATCTTCCGTCATAAATTGCAATACACAAATCAGAATGATCAATCATGTATCTATTTCTGATGTGCATACAATCTGCGGTATAGTTGGGTCTGAGAATTACTTGATTTTCTGCATATCTGAGAAGGCGATCGCTTTCTTTCCTGTGCTGCAAACTCCACAATTCTGATTGATTAGCGCAAGGGATTACAGCCGTCCAAGGTAAGTTCCTACTCATTAAAACCTTTGCAGCTAATTGATCTGAACCTAAAGCCATACCAAGAAAGAAATGATTTATCCCCATGTCTAAAGCTAAGTCAATTGCTATGTTGATTTGTTTGGTGATATCAGGGATTTTTCTATGACCTGTAAAGCAAGCAATTTTCTGAGAATATAGTTCTGGGTATTCTGGCTCATATCTGGTTTCTTCAACAGATACACCATGAGCTTCAATTGTTTGAGCAATATATTTCATTATGAAACTACTACTAAAGACCACAACCAAAAGGCGGTAGCACAGAAAAAAATGAAATAAATCCTAATCTTCATGATGAAAGCTAGGATTCCAATTAATTAAAAATCTATTTCCTCGCGGATTTGCCTATACCGACGTAAATCATTGTGATTTCTTGCTTTTAATTCATTCAACTTTTCAAGAGCTTCATCAAGGTTTTGAGTGTTATAAATACAATATTGTCTACCCTTTTCAAATACGCTATAAAAGCCTGTTAAACCAATACTTTTCCCATATTTTGTCAAATCCGTACACCATTTGACATAAAGGTTATTGCCTACAGCAGCTAATTCATGCTTGATTAATTCATCTTGTCTGATTCTATTACCTCTAGCGATCGCTGAATTTAAAGCTTCCTGACGAGATTGAGAAGAAAAATCAAAATCTTCACTCAAAACTAGCTTATCATTGAGATATATGTCATAAGAAAACACATTCATTCCCGCTGATTCACGATAATACTGACGAAGATTACGGATAGAACCTTTGATTTCTGGATGCTGGTAAAACATTTGTTTAAACCTTGGTAAAACATTAAAAACAAATTCTCTTCGCGGTAGCGTTATAGCAATAAAAATCATGAAAAAAATAGTGATCGCCTCCAATCAAGAAAGCGATCGCTAATACCAAATGCTCAATAAACTTGTCTGATAGTCAAATTTAATCTTCCTCCAGATTTGAGAAGATTAGATGTACCATGAATTATGCCTTTAATGCCATGATAAAACATCCTAGATTCGCCATGTAAAATCAAGATATCGCCACTTTTCAAGATAATCTCTTTGGTAGGATCTTTTCTACGTTTACCACCTATGAGAAAGATTCCATCATCACCTAAACTAATACTAATAATTGGTGATTTTTGATTAACTTCAGTGTTATCTTGATGAAGTCCTAATTTACTACTCTGAGTATAATAATTAATCAAACAAGTCTCAGGTTTATAGTTATAATCTCCAACTTCTGCTGCTAGAGATTTAGCTAAATTTCTGATAACTCCTGGAATTGGCTGCCAAGGTTTATTAGTTACAGGATGTTTCTCATCATACCGATAACCATTTTGGTCAGAAATCCAGCCAACTTTACCACAATTGGTCATTTGATAATTAAAGGGAGAGCCATTTTTCATTGTCGGACTGAAAAGAGGGGATTTTTTACCAATTTCTCTACAATGTTGTAAAATTTCTTGTTGTTGAGATTCGGAAAGATATTGTTGTAGATGTAGCATAAAGATGTCCTAAAAAAATAAACTAAATTCTCTTAGCGGTAGCTGCAATATCGTAAAGAATTTAGTAATTCATTAAAAAAAAGCCCCAATTCCTATAGGAATCAGAGCTATTAAACATCAGAATTTATATTGTTGCTAGAATCTGACCAATTTTGTCATAGATTTCATTGTCAGAAATGCTTCTAAATTCTCTGTTTTTAACGTAATAATTACCATCAAAAATCATACATTTATCGTGATAATACAAAAATATGTATTTATCGGGATAACATGATACTAATTGTTCTAGATGTGGTTTGATTACTTCGTTGAAATATTTAGTATTTTCTGCTAATTTTCTGAATGCTGCTTGAACTGGTGTTTCTCCAGGTTTTCTATCAATCGGCTGTTGTTTAAATTTTCTTACGAACTTGACCATTATTTTCCTCCAGTTGTAATTAAAAAAAGCTTCTAACCTCATATAGAGATTAGAAGCTATCAAATCAATCAATCAAATATTTAGTATGGAGGATACCCATATTCATCATCTCCATCTTCACTTTCTTTAAAGCCATTCGTTTGACTAGTTTCATAACCAAACTCTCTAGCTTTCTTAGCTGCTACTCGTTCTTGAATTAGTTTCTTCTCAGAATAATGTTCTGATCTAACACTTAACAACTCATCAACGGTAAAACCTAAATCTTGGATAAATTCAATTAATTCATCTAAAGATTTATCGTGAATTGGATCTATTTTCCATTCATCACCAAATTCTGTATTATAACCTTCTAAGCCACGTTTATAATTAGGATTATCAAGCTTATGCTGTTCCCAACTCATAACTCGAATAGCATCCAATAAAGTTAAACGTTGCTTTTCAATAACTTGAACTTCTTGTTGAGATTTTGTGACAAATTTAATAGCCATGATGAAACTCCTAAAAGAAAATAAAATGAAAGAAAAAAAGAAAAGGAATCAATTGACTCCCAAAATCTCTTCGCGGTAGCGTCCATATTCAATAAAATGCTGAAATAAATATTCAATAAAATTCCTAGTAGCACTCACAATAATTTGCAAATGCTACCAAAATAAAATCACTTATAATACTCGCTATACGCCTGTTTAAACCAATCTTGCTGAATTATCCAATTCACACACCTAATAATTCCATCCCCATGACATTGCAAAGGACTACACCAACAAGTTAAGATTACATTTACACCCTCAAGAACTTTAAAGCATATATCCCTGAGAGCGATTGTTGTTTCATCAAGTATTCCCTCATTCATCCAAAGTTTAACTTTGTCGTACAAATATTTATCGAACATTTTACAACTTTCAAATCTTTCTTTCTCGCTGCTAAGTTTAAATGGATTATGTAAAGGACTTTCTTGTAAGTCATAAAACTTATTAGCTCTACCAATATAAATTTTATCTTGACCGATAAAACCATCACGTTTACCATTGATTACTTTAATCATAATTCATTTTATTTTATTAATTCAATCACTGCCAGAATTAACTAGCAGTAGTGTTACATTATCTATTCATCTTTATCATTTAGATGATTAGAAATTACGCTTACAAGACTGTCAATATTTGATTGATTAAGCATTTTATTCTTAACTATCAAATCAAATACATAAATTGACTGCATGGGGTTTAATTGTTTGAGCTTTTTAACAACATCACTCCAAACACCATTAATGATTTTATTTGACAATTCTTCAGCAAAACACCAAGCTTCTGATGCTTCAATATACATTTGATTCACCTCTTGTCTAAACTAAATTATTCAGAATTTCGTTGTTTGGCAAACAATTACAAACTCATTGTTTCTCACTTCTAAACAAATCACAAACTAAAAGCAGTAGCAAAGAAAAATCATGTTTTTAGTTGGTGTTACGAAAAAATCAATAACACCAACTTGTTTTGTTATTACATCTGCACTAATTCAAAAACTGACTCAGCTATTAAACCTCTAACTTTTATCTCCAATGGAAAGCTAGGATGTTTAACACGCTTGGCTTCTCTTGGAGTTCCGTCGTCACCTTCAAAATACCCATTATTCAATGCAACCCATTCAGCAAAGTTTTGATATTCTGAATAGGATTTTAACCCGATATAGGTGATAAAACTCTTGAATCCAGAATCAGAATCAGGCGACTCCTCCCAGTGAAAGCGATTACTGAAAGTTCCGACAATTGTAATGCGATCGCTCAACTTAACTACTGTATAATTTCCATGAGGTGAAACACTTTTAACTTCACCTTCAATTCCTGCAAAATTGATTCTGTTCATGATATAATTCTATTATTACTAAAACACCCTAAATAACAGGGAATAGCCTCTAACTATTCCCATTTTTTTAATTCTAAGTATCCTAGCTATCGAGCCATTTCAAGTTATCTTAGAATGGCTTGTTTCTTAGCGGTATACACAAAGCTCTCTAATTCTAGCTGGATAGAAATTGCAGACTGTTCAAGAGAATCACTAGGATATTTTGCGGATAAGTTTCTGATTTTCTCCAAGATTTCTGCGACATCATTTTCAAGCATCTTCAACATATTACTGTCCATTGGTGGTTCAACTGCTTTAACTAATTTCATGGCTTTAAACAACAACAGCAAACTCTAAAGGCGGTAGCACAGAAATAATTTTGTTATGATTACCTGTATTGATTACTTCGCTGGAATTGGTGCGTGGGAATTAGCTGCTAAAATTCTTGAACAAATTTATGGTTATCAGGTTTTCACAACTTACCAATTTGTAGAGATTCTTCCTTCTGCTCAACAAGTATTGCGTTCACACTATCCACTAATTCCTATTCACTCTGATATTAAAACTTACACACCACCGCAAAATATAGATGTCTATTTCATATGATTTGGTGCTACCGCCCTTGGGTTTTGAAGATTTTAGTTTTTTAAATATGGCAAGAAAACCAGGAAAGCCCAGAGAACTTTATGATCCTTGCAAAAATCCTCAACATTTTAATGCAAAACCAGACGTTGCAGCAGATTATTGGGAGTTGTATCAACAAGGGCTTAGTTTACAAGAAGTAGCTGAAAAATGCAATTCAACAAGAACTTCTGTTCATAATCTTCTAAAATCTCATGGGTATAAACTTAGAACTCAAAAAAGACTTCCATCTGTTATGTTTAATGGTGAAAAATACACACTAAAAACTCATGGTTATTATATTAAAACAACTCAACCGAGATCACTTTTACATAGAGATATTTGGGAGTACCACAACGATAAAATTCCTTGCGGTTTTGACGTTCATCATATTAACCATGATAAATTAGATAATAGGATAGAAAATCTTCAAATAATGACTTGCGAGGAACACACAAAACATCATCATCAACCTAAACCTGTTAGAAGGCTCGATACCGGAGAAGTTTATGAATCCGTGAAAATCGCATCTCAGAAAATTGGGATTTCAGGCGCGACTATTCGCCAATCAATCAATAAAGGCTGTAATGCTGACAATAGTAAATGGGAGTACGTTGATTAATGCAAACTTTTAAAGCAATTAGTTTATTTTCTGGAATTGGGGCATTTGAACTTGCTGCTAAATGGGTTTTTGGTGAACAATATCAAACCCTTCAATTTGTAGAAATAAATCCTATTGCTCAAAAAGTGTTGCAATCCCATTTCTTGAATGTTCCTATATGGAATGACATTTTAACTTATCATCCTCCAACACCTAAGAAACTCGGTTTTCCTTTAATTGTTGTTGGGGGATTTCCTTGTACAAATACATCAAATGCTTTGATGAGAGTAAAATTTTTAGCAAGTCTATGAATGGGCGATTACCTCCTTCGCAGAGTTATTTTTTGGTATTTTCCAAATTAAATTTCGTAATACCAAATATCCTCTTGTCTCACGATAATTCGATGCAGGGGAAGTCTATCAATCAATCCCTCCTGTTCCAATTGTCCCAGCAGACGAGTGATAGTTACACGAGTAGAACTGATCAGTGCTGCTAAATCTTCATGAGTTAGACGCATATCAATTAAACGCCCTTGTTCTACTTCTGAGCCAAATTTTTTGGATAACCATCCTAATAGTTGAATCAGCATAGTCTCTACTTTTTTATGGCTGCGAATCACCATTAATTCTTCCGCTTGTTGAATGTGATACAGCAAAGTTTCTGTGAGTTGATGCCAATCATCCACAGGTAAAACAGTGGCTTCTACTGTGGTTAAACATTCCATCCGATAGAGTTTTATTTTCGAGAGAACTTCACCAACCACATCTCCCGGACCCCATAATCCCAAAGCTACTGTTGTACCGTCTTCTAGATAAGTGTATGTCATCACAAAACCGCTTTCTATTTGCCACACAGCATTTTTTTTAACGGGCAATAGCGATCGCCTGGTGAAAATCTTTGGAGTATTGTTAGTAGATGATTGAGTTAAACCTGTGTATAATGACATCAGCGTATATATTACTAATTTCCGATGTAGTAACCGTAGTATACATTATTCTTGATTTAAAAAGTATTGTATTGAGATATTTTCCCGAAAATATTCAGCAATTTTGAGAATCTTGCATACAATCACCCTAAATCCGATAGAGTTATGGTATTTTACTTATTGTAGGTGTGGTACTATCACATCTAACACTCAAAAGTAAAATAATTGCGGTTAACAGCCGATAAATCTATCAATGTACAGTAGTATTCTGAATACAGATTTGAATAGTCAAAACTACGCTCTTCTGGATCTTTCTGCAAAAGTGGAATACGCGCTCCTAGCACTGTTAGAACTAGCCAGCCATCACGATAAAAAAGTTCCTTTGACTATGAGTGAGATTGCCGCCAAGCAACCCATACCAGAACGCTATCTGGAACAGATTCTCACTCAAGTGCGGCGTGCGGGTTTAGTCCACAGTCAACGTGGCTCAAAAGGCGGTTTCTTGTTAATGCGTGAGCCTTGGCAAATTACTTTGCTAGAAATTGTCACCTTGGTAGAAGGTGAACGGAAAGACAAAGAAAGCTCTGAGACTCCGACGATAGAAAAAACTTTGGTTCTGGAAATCTGGGAAAAAGCTAATGCGGCTGCAATTGAGGTTTTGCGTAGCTATACACTCCAAGATTTGTGTCAAGAAAGAGAGACTCGCGCCCAAAATAATCCCATGTATTACATTTAGTTATCAAGAGGTATAGCAATGCGAATAGCCAAAAATATCACCGAGTTAGTGGGCAAAACACCCTTAGTACAGTTAAACAAAATTCCTCAAAGTTTAGGAGCATTGGCGCAGATTGTTGTCAAACTAGAAAGTATGAATCCTGCGGCTTCTGTGAAAGACAGAATTGGCGTGAGCATGATTCAAGCAGCAGAGGAACAAGGCTTAATTATTCCTGGTAAAACAACTTTAGTTGAGCCAACTTCTGGGAATACAGGCATTGCTTTAGCTATGGTTGCAGCCGCTAAAGGCTACCGTTTGATTTTGACGATGCCAGATACTATGAGTCAGGAAAGAAGACTCATGCTAAGAGCTTATGGGGCGCAATTAGAGTTAACACCGGGGGTAGAGGGAATGCGGGGAGCGATCGCTAAAGCGACAGAAATAGTTGCTATCACCCCCAATGCTTATATGTTGCAACAATTCAGCAATCCTGCTAACCCCCAAATTCACGCTCGCACCACCGCTGAAGAAATTTGGCATGATACAGATGGAGAAGTTGACATCCTTGTGTCAGGAGTAGGAACTGGGGGAACAATTACGGGTGTTTCCGAAGTAATTAAACAACGCAAACCCAGCTTTCAAGCAGTTGCAGTTGAACCAGTTAATAGTCCAGTATTAGCAGGCGGAAAACCAGGTCCACACAAAATTCAAGGTATTGGCCCCGGATTTATTCCCGCTGTTTATCGTTCAGAACTGATAGATGAAGTCATTCAAGTCTCAGATGATCAAGCGATTATCTACAGTCGGCGGTTAGCGAAAGAAGAAGGACTGTTATCAGGAATTTCTGCTGGTGCGGCTTTATATGCGGCATTGCAACTAGCTAAACGCCCAGAAAATGCCAATAAATTGATAGTTATGGTGCAGCCTAGCTTTGGTGAACGCTATTTGAGTACCGTATTATTTCAAGATACCAATGAGAATGAATGGTTAACTAAACTTTGAAAATTTAATCATTGGTGATAGAAACAATTATTTCCTCTTCTCCTTTATCTTGGTTAATATCATTTCTCTTCACCAAAAACAATAAACAAATACAACTACCAAGGAGTTTTAACGGACTTAACGCTTTACTTTTCCATATAATGACTACTCCTAAACCCATCAGCACAAATGGCACAAGATAATTACCATACTTGGTCAAAAAATCAGCTATTTTATGCTGATGGGTTAACTGATATGCTGCATAACACCAAATGCCTAACAGGAGAAAAAATAAACTGATAATTATTAAAAACCCCTCTAATTGAATGCTAGAAAATAACGGTATATAAATGCTAATATTATCACTACCATTAGCCACCGTTATCGCTGCCACAGTGTAAATTTGTGGATTTAAAAAAGATGATGTTATCTCCTCTGTCATATCAGCTAATTGTTCAGTTTCTTTATTCACTAAACTACTGATACCAATAGCAATAGGAATTAAGCCTAGTAAACCAATCCATGATTGAGGCAGAATCAGTCCACCAAATAATCCAGGTAAACTGAAGATGACGAGAATAGTAAAACCTAAATATTGACCAACAACAATTTGCCAAGGGCGAAAATTTTTATTTACTTGCGAAAAAAATACCAACAGAATCAAAATATCATCAATATTAGTTGCTATGAAAGCAACTACCCCGGTAATAATTGCTGTCAATAAATTATTCATTTTAGATAATTTCAATAGTGATTACTTAAATCATGTAGGTTGGGTTGACGGAAGGAAACCCAACATTTCCGATATCTCTAATATTCCTGGTATTTTGTTGGATTGCGCTGTCGCTTAACCCAACCTACATTTTTTTAATTGAACCTGAAACTTATGAGATTAAATTTAGTGATCCAAATATTGCTATCTTAATACTCCCGGTTCGCCCATTTTTGCGAGAGTTAGAAGAATTCTACTCAGGAGTAAAAGATTGACCACTAAGCTGAGTATAAATAGTAGGGGGAAACCCAAGTAAAACAAGAATACGCTGCTGTAAAGGGGAAAGAGTAGTTAAATGAGTGTAGACTTCATTGTTAACCTCAATTAATATCAATGTGATTTCTTTAAATGCAACAAGAAGCATTTCAGCAGTAGGACGTGCCGTTTTACGCTGAGGATTACCAGCATAAAGTCCAGCCAATTTTTCTTGATTTTTGTCAAGATGGCGACGAACCTGAAACTCTAAAAGAGTCAAAACTCGCAAACCAATTGAAAGTAGTCGGATCAAACCAGTAATATGGTCTTCACGTTGTAAATAAATTGGAGTTAAAGAAAGAGGAAAGCCTTTAAGTCGAGCAAATCCTCGTTCTGTCAAATACTCATCTCTATAAGCACGAACTGCTTGTTTCAAACTCAGGTTAGCTTCAGTTTCATTAGTGACATAAACTCGCCAGCCTAACAGTTGAACTTGTTGTTTTACCGCGTCTTCATTAATTTTAAAATCTAAATTAAAGGAAACTTCTTCTATTATTTGAGATTGACGTTCGCCATATTGTCTTTTAACTTTTTCAACTCGCTGAGTTTGAATATCAATTTCAAATAATCCCCCAGTCCGATAACGCTTGAGAATCTCAGCTACAGATAACTCCCACTCTGGAAATGATGTCAGCTTTTTCTTGCCGCGTTTGGGGATTTTTAGTTGTTCAAGAGCATGAACGGTTTTCTGTATGCGTTCACGTAGATATTTTTCCTCTGTCTGGGCAATGGCATAAGAACGGACTACTAATTGTCGCTCTTCCCAAGATATTTCTTGCTCGTTAATCTTTTCTTTTTGGAGCAATTTTAGTTCAAATCCTTCAGCAATCTCTCTCGTTTTTCCATCTGCATAATCATAATTGATAGTTGTCAATTCTTGTTTTTCATCCCAAACTGGTTGCAGATATTCTCTTAATTTTTCTGTCGGTGTTTGCTTGGCATTTAAAGGACATAGATAAAAATCTCCCCCTGATACAATATGGATTCTTGTCCCCATTGATGCCATTTTACAGTCCCCAATATACAGTAATCCTGGCTGTTTTAGCGTCGAACGGACTCTCTCAATTGCGGGGATATATAAAGGGTCATCTGCTTTTTCTCCCGATAATATTTCTGTTGCTATTGGCATTCCTAATGGGTCTAATGTTGATAGCATGATTTTGACTTGTGCCAAATCTGGACGATGGTCTTTGCTATGACCCCATTGAAATAGCCCTTCAGTATTCACCCCGCAATAACTTGAAGCTGTTGTACTATCCAGTCTTACCCGTTCTGGTTTGATATCATACACTTGCAACAAATTACTTCCCAGTTCTTCCTCAAACGCATACCAGTTCTCGTCACAGTTAAGGTAACGCAATACTGCTTCTAATCGGTCATCGGTTAGGTCAAGTTCGTTTAAGCTTTCACCAATCAATTTTTTCAATGTTTCTAACCGTTTACCAGCCCAGGCTTGAACTTGATTTAAACGGTGGTCTGCTTGCGATAAGATATGTGTTAACCAGATCACTGCTACATTCCCCAAGCTTTGTCCTCGCCAATTTCCATGGGTGGGGAAGTTTTTATCTATTAGCTTTTGTACACCCATCCGTTCTATCTGTGTGAGTAGTACGGGTATGTCATCTACTCGTTCGTTTGTAATTATGGATTCAGTTGCCATAACGTCGAACATATACTTACTTAGCTTATTTTGTATAACCTGTCTCTGATTATACTTTTATCTGCACATTTTTCCTAACTCCCTAAAAAATGGGCGAACCGGGAGTTAATAAATAGTATATTTTTGAATTTTACCATGAACAAGTTTGCTACTGCTTTTACAGAAGGCATAATTGCCTTTGCTGCCACTAATATTGACGATATCATGATTCTGCTCTTATTTTTTTCGCAAATAGATCGAAATTTTCGGCGTAGACATATTTTTATCGGTCAATATCTTGGCTTTACAGCTATTATTATCCTCAGCTTACCAGGTTTTTTTGGTGGCTTAGTCATCCAGCGAGAATGGATTGGATTATTAGGAATATTACCAATTGCAATTGGGATTAAGCAATTAGTAAATCGTGAAGCAGAAAGTACAGAAGTGCAGACGGTGAATATTGAACAGAATAGCCCTCAATCTTCTTTTTTATCAAGTATTTTACATCCAAATACTTATAAAGTTGCAGCTGTGACAGTTGCTAATGGGGGTGATAATATTAGTATTTACATACCCCTATTTGCAGGTCAAGATATTGTTGGGTTAGGAATAATTTTAGCGGTATTTTTTGGTATGGTAGGGGTTTGGTGTGCTATCGCTTATTTATTAAACCGTCAAGCTAACATTAGTTATATTTTAAGTCGCTATGGACAGGCTATTGTCCCTTTTGTATTAATTGGTTTGGGGCTATTTATTATGTATGAACGAGGGACATTTAACCTATTATTTGGACAGGTAAATTAAAAAGCTGATGGAGGTATAGATAATCATGCCTGTGAAACTAATTTCCAACTTACCATCATTAAAATGCTATAGATAATAAATCTTAGTGGACGTTGAGGGGTAATCTCACAAAGTTTAGCACCAATAAGAACTCCGGGAACAGAACCTATCCAAATAGGGATTACTAAACTCCAATCAACAGTTCCTAAAGTTAGATGTCCCAGGGATGTAAATATTAGTAAAATGGCGGCTTGAGTAATATCTGTACCCACCAATTTTCGGGCATCTAATCGGAAAAAAGCTATGATAGCTAAGGCAAACATAGAGCCTGATGAAACACTTGTCATTCCCACAGAAAAGCCTAAAATTGCGCCAATGAGTAAAGTTAGAAAACGTCCTTGATTGGTTTTTAAATTTAATTTTGGCAATTCGGGTAAGTTGATTTTGGGAAAAAATGTCATCAACAACATTTGGATTAATGCTGTAAATGTAACTATCAAAATCATGACTCCTAGTAACCGCAGTAAGAGGCTATCTAGATTATGTTCTCCACTTTGTCTGAGTTGATGTAAAACTCTTACTCCCAACAGCGAACCAGAAACGCTACCCATTGACAGCCATTTAACTATTTCTAGATCAAGGGTTTTTTGTTGCCAGTGTTTTACTCCACCGACTACTTTCATTAATGTGGCTGCAACCACATCAGAACTAATAGCAACAGAAGGTGGTACTTGAAACACAAAAATCAACATAGGAGTGATCAAAGATGCACCACCTATTCCTGTTAAACCCACAATGATGCCAATAAAAAAGCTGAAAGCTGGTAGTAATAAATAGTCCATACTGGTATGAGTGTAAGGTTGTTGAGAAATGAAGAAGATAAGCTTGAATAGACTCAATTTTATGAATACAAAAAATCGCTGTCTAAGTTTGTTCAGAATGACTTTTTATAAATCTTGTAAATAGACTTTTATTACTCCTGAAGGGTAATTTTTTAGCCTAAGTGTTGAAAGATACCCTAGTTTTGGCAATTTTTCATAAAACTACAGCATCTCTATCAACTTACTGTATTA
This sequence comes from Anabaena sp. 54, assembly GCF_017355725.1. Classification (NCBI taxonomy): domain Bacteria; kingdom Bacillati; phylum Cyanobacteriota; class Cyanophyceae; order Nostocales; family Nostocaceae; genus Anabaena; species Anabaena sp. 54. The sequence continues at coordinate 177,770 of NZ_JAAVWA010000001.1, read as the reverse complement.
TAAACTCATAAATAATAAAATGTCTAGTACCAGTATCTATAAAGTTCTTTTAGTGAAGATCTTCTGATTTTTACCACTCCGCAGCCAATTATTTCTCTTGTCTGGGGCTTAATCATTTGATTCCATAGGTAGAGGTAAAGCAAAAGCTCATTGGTGTTAAGCTGTTACGCAAAATCTTCATCCCGCAAGGAACTCAAGTTCCTTGCTAATAGCGAAAGTCATCTTTTAGTGCCACAAATATTGATGATTTAGTCATCCTGACTTTGTTTTTCTCTCAGGTGGATGCTAAGTTTCGCCGCTGGCATATTATTATTGGTCAATATCTAGGTTTTACAGCCTTAATTTTAACTAGTTTGCCTGGTTTTTTTGGCGGATTAATTTTACCCCGTCCCTGGATTGGTTTATTTGGCTTAGTTCCAATTATCATTGGTATCAAGAGTTTAATGAATCAAGAAACAGATGAATTAGAGGATGCAGAGACAGAAACAAAAGTTTCTCAGGAATCGCCAATAGCGAGATTTTTTAATTTGCAAACTTATAGTGTTGCGGCTGTTACATTTGCCAATGGAACGGATAATATTAGTATTTATGTGCCGATATTCGCCAGCAGTAATTGGCAAAGTCTACTAGTAATTTTGGGTGTTTTCTTTTCATTAGTGGGGATGTTGTGTTATGTAGCACATAAGTTAACTCGCAATCAAGCGTTGGCTACGCCCGCCGAAGGCATCGCTGATATCTTTACTAAATATGGAAATCTTTTTATGCCCTTTATCTTAATCGGATTAGGTACTTTTATCTTCCTCGATAGTCATAGTTTTAGTCTCCTCAATCTTCTGTATAGATAAACGAAGTTCTCTGTTTACATCCTGCTGACAAAAATTATCTAGGCATCATAAATATAGATTAAACAAAAGGGGAATTCAAATTGAGCATATTAGCATTTTCTTTACTGGTTTGGTTGGGATCATTTAGTGCCGGCTTAGTCGGAGCATTAACTGGGTTAGGTGGTGGAGTCGTCATAGTTCCGTTATTAACTTCCGTCTTTGGTGTTGATATTCGCTATGCGGTTGGGGCATCATTAGTATCAGTGATTGCGACATCATTAGGTTCAGCTTCTACATATATTAAAAAAGGCTACGCTAATCTGCGCTTGGGGATGTTTCTGGAGGTAGCCACCACCATTGGCGCTCTGATTGGGGCTTTAATTACCACTCATGTAACCGTAAAAATACTTTCCTTGATTTTGGCAATTGTGCTAATTTATTCAGCATATCTGTCTCAACGCCCCAGACCAGAACAAACAGAAATTGCTCCACCAGACCCCTTAGCAGAATATCTCCAACTTAATGGGACTTACCCCACTCCTGATGGTGTAATTCCTTATCAAGTTCATGCCTTACCTGCTGGGTTCAGTATTATGTTAGTAGCAGGAGTGCTTTCTGGTTTATTAGGAATTGGTTCGGGGGCATTCAAGGTATTGGCCATGGACCAAGCCATGCGTCTCCCTTTTAAAGTTTCTACGACCACCAGCAATTTTATGATTGGTGTCACAGCCGCAGCCTCAGCAGGTGTTTATTTAACCCAGGGATACATAGATCCAGGTTTATCTATGCCGGTGATGTTGGGAGTGTTACCAGGTGCTTTTTTAGGAGCGAGAATTTTAATTGGTGCTAAAACTCAAATTCTCAGAATTATCTTCAGCTTTGTATTGGTAGTAATGGCGTTAAAAATGGTCTATAACAGTCTAATAGGAGGGCTGTAATTATGTATAAGTTAAATTCTGGTTTTCGCTGGACTTGCACAACACAGATAGAAAGAAAAGTTGGAGCTTTCACTTTTGAATTAGAGGAGCAAGATTGTGATATTCAACAGCTAGAAGAACAGCATCTCAATCATTATGATGAAAATGTTAATCATCAAAAATTCACAAAATCAGCCAATGAAAAACAATTAGAATTTTTACTTAGTAACCTCCTTAAATATGGAGTTTTAATCGCTAGTTCTATAGTATTATTCGGAGGTATATTGTATTTAATTCATCATGGTTATGAGCCTGCTGAATATCAAATATTTCGAGGTACACCATCTGAATTTCATTCCCCAACAGGTGTAGTAAATGCTGTTTTGGCAGGTAGCCGCCGGGGAATTATTCAATTAGGATTGTTGATACTCATTGCTATTCCTATTTTGCGCGTGATCATTTCTTTCTGCACTTTTCTTTTACAGCGAAATTTTGTCTATGTAATTATTACGTCATTAGTGCTTGCTAGTTTAACTTATAGCCTGGTTGGCGCATATTACTAATATTTTTCACAAATAGACGGTGTAGAAAATATTGAATTTGATCAAAAAAAACAGTATTGGTTTTGGAGAAACAAATGGACAAAAAAAGGCTAGGTATTACCCTAGCCAAAAATCCACATCAACCGCAAACTATTATTGCTATTTTCAACCAACTAGTTACTGCTAATTAAACAATTACCATCGGTTTAAAACCATTTTATAATCCCACGAACTCAGGTATTTATCAATTTTGAGTCCAGGTTATTTCCCCTGGAGAGAATGTAAATAATTTAGTTGTGGGAACTGCTCGCTTGCAATTCTACGACAATTTTGATGATGAAATATGCAAACGATGGTAATTTTTTTGGGTTTATTAGTTGGGGTAAGATCCCCGACTTCTTATTTGATGATGTCAATTAAATTATTAACCAATGATAGAAGTCGGGGATCTCCTTTTTTTAGCAAATTAATATTTTTTTCTTGGACATTTTTAACTGTTTCCAGAGAATACGTATTTGTTTATAAGCCTCTTCTGAGGAAAGTTTACCACCAGTTTGTAGACCAGAAATATAGTTCACTCGTTGTGAAAAATCTTGAAGTTGGGCATTAAATTCTAAATGTTCTGACTTCAAATCTCCATAATAAGGACTACGAGGATAAAGAAAATCAGAGAGTTCCGATAGCAAATCAGAGTATTGATTCATAAATACCTTTAGTTACTATATGCTAATTCCTTGATATCAGGTTGGGATTTATTAACAGCTTGGATAAATTCGGTTAAAACTTCTTTGAGACGTTGATCAATTTCTTCATCCAATTGCAAACTACCATCAGCTTGAATTTGAATTTGCTTATCTACTGCGTAAACTGTACTTAAAATATGCCTTGCACCTAATTCACCTAAAACTGGTTTCAAAGCATATTCTATTGATAATAAATGAGCGATTGTACCACCAGTAGCTAACGGTAATAAAACCTTACCATTCAAAGCTTTTTCAGGTAATAAATCTAAAAAAGATTTGAGTAACCCTGTATAAGCAGCTTTATAAATTGGGGTGGCAATAATTACACCACTTGCTTGTTCTAATAATGCTTTTGGTTTTTCTAAAGCTGGACTGTTATAACGTCCATAAACTAAATCCTCAGCAGGTAAATCTCGCACAGAAATAATATTTGTTTCTAAGCCTTGTTCAGAAAGAATTTGAGTTGCATATTCCAAAATTCCGTAGGTTCTAGAAGGATGAGAAGGACTACCCGCGATCGCTAAAATATAAGCCATTTGACAAAAACCTCTTGATTTAATTAATTTTTAACTAATCTACAGTTGCTACTGTTGTTTCTCTAAGTTGTTCTTTAAGCTGTTGGGGAAATTCTCGGTTAGCAACAATTTCACCAAAAGGACTTAATAATTGTGGTTCTACTGTTGGTAAATTATCCAAAGGTAAACGAGGGAAAAGCAATTCTGCTACTCGATAAGCTTCCTCTAAATGGGGATAACCAGAAAAGATAAAAGTATCAATTCCTACGTCTGCATATTCCTGCATTCTTCTAGCAACAGTATCAGGATCACCTACTAATGCAGTTCCCGCACCACCCCGAACTAAACCAATTCCTGCCCATAAATTAGGGCTAATTTCTAATGCTTCTCGACTGCCATTATGTAATTCCTTCATGCGTTTTTGTCCTTCAGAATCCATGCGAGAATAAGCTTGTTGGGTTTTAGCGATCGCATCTTCATCTACATAACGAATTAAATCATTAGCAGCATCCCAAGCTTGACTTTCAGTTTCTCTGACAATGACATGAAGACGAATTCCAAAGCTTAACGTTCTCCCTTGTGCTTCTGCTAAACGTCTCACAGAAGCAATTTTTTCTGCTACTTGTTGAGGTGGTTCACCCCAAGTTAAATAAACATCAACGTGCTTGGCAGCAATTACTTGAGCAATCGGAGAAGAACCACCAAACCACAAAGGTGGATGAGGTTTCTGGATATTAGGAAATAGGATTTTCCCCTCTTTAATATTGAGATAATCACCTTCAAAGTTAGAAATTTCACCGCCAGCAATTTCTCGCCAAACTGTTAAAAATTCATCGGTTAATTGATAGCGATCATCATGACCAAGATGCAAACCATCACCAGCTAATTCAACAGGATCACCACCAGTCACGACATTAATTAATAATCGTCCGCCAGAAATTCTATCAAAAGTTGCTGCCATTCTTGCCGCTACTCCTGGTGACATCAACCCCGGACGGATTGCTACTAAAAACCGCATTTTTTTAGTGTATGTTACCAAAGTTGAAGCCAAAATCCAGGCATCTTCACAGGAACGACCAGTGGGTAATAAAGCCCCTGTAAACCCTAATTGATCAACCGCTTGGGCTATTTGTCGCCAATAATCAAAATTCACTGAACGACCACCTATAGCAGTTCCTAGATAGCGTCCATCGCCATGTGTGGGAATAAACCAAAGAACTTGCATGATATTTAAGTGTAAAACTTTGTAATCAAAAACTCAATCAATAACTACGCTAACTCTATCGGTAAACCGTATTATTTGGGTAATGACTAAGAGTATTACATAAATGGACTAAGAAAACAATACTTTTACCAAAATCAACTTTAATCCTATCGGGTATTAGTAGATTAGCCCTTCAAATAACTGGGATTCCATTGCAACCAGTAGTTTTCCAAAGCTTTAGCAATTATATCAGCCAGTTTACCGAACAAGGCATAGATTACAATACTTAAAACTACAACATCAGTTTGCATAAATTCTCTAGCATTTGTTGCCATATAGCCAATGCCGGAGTCAGCAGCAATTGTTTCTGCGACAATCAGTGTTAACCACATAATCCCTAAAGAAAACCGCACACCAACTAAAATTGAAGACATTGCCCCTGGGAGAATAATTCGCCAGAATAAACCCCAAGTATTTAAACCGTATATCTTACCCATTTCAATCAATCCGTGATCAACACTACGAATCCCATGAAAAGTGTTTAAATAAATGGGAAACATAACACCTAAAGATACTAGAAATAATCTCGCCTCATCACCAATTCCAAACCATAAAATTACCAATGGAATTAATGCTAAGTTAGGAATATTCCGCAACATTTGCAGTGATGTATCTAGTAACTTTTCCGCAATAGGAGAAATACCATTAAGTAAACCTAAACTAAATCCAATACTTCCTCCAAGTAAAAATCCAGATACTGCTCTTAGAGAGCTAATACCAATATTTTTGGGAAGTTCACCGCTTTGAGTTAATTTAATGGCAGCAGTAACAACTGCTAAAGGTGCGGGTAATATTCTGCTGGGAATAACACCAATAGAAGACAAAAACTGCCACACTACAATTATTGTAATTGGCACAAGCCAAGGGATAAATGATTGAATATAGCGATTTTTGATAAACTTAAACTGGAACTTATTTTTTTTAGTTCCATACTTTGAGGAAAAATCAGTAGGAGGAGAGGAAACTTTCATAATAATTTATTAAGTGATGAGGAAAATAATTATGGCGGGATTTAACCGCCGTGGTAAAAATCAGAATAACTACAGGTTATTTTTTACTAATTCTTTGGGGTGTAATAGCTGCATATTGTTGAGAACTTAAAACTGATTCTTTAATGGCAATTTGTTTAGGAATAACACCTTCTTTATAAAACAAATCGGCAATGCGTTGTTGTTCAGCAACAAGAGATGAGTTGATTGGACGTAAACGGAATGTCCGTCTACGAACTACCACAGCTAAAAGTGCAGGATCAAGTTTTAGTTCAGGTGCAAGAATTTTAACAACTTCATTAGGATTAGATTCTGCCCATTCTCCTAATTTATCTACCTCTTCTAAAACTATGCGAACAATTTCTGGATTTTCTACAGCAAAACTCCGTCTAGCCATATAAAATCCGCCTTGAGTGGCAATTTTGGAAGCATTTCTCAAAACACGAGCATTAGCAGTTTTTTGAACAACAGCAATAAATGGGTCCCAAGCAACCCAAGCATCAATTTTCTTTTGAATAAAAGCATCACGGGCTTCTGCTGGAGTTAAACTAACTGCTTGAATATCGCTATATTTCAAACCTACTTCACCTAATGCTCTAAGTAGTAAATAATGTGATGCTGATCCTTTTTGAAAAACAACTTTCTTACCTTTAAGATCCTTAACTGTCTTAATAGGAGAATCTGGCTGAACAACAATAGCACTACCTTCACCTTTACTAGGTTTACGTCCAGCAATATAAGCTAATTGAGCGCCAGCAGCTTGAGCAAAAATGGGTGGTGTTTCTCCAACAGAACCAATATCAACTCTGTTAGCATTCATGGCTTCCATTAATTGTGGACCAGCGGGAAATGGAGACCATTCTACCTTGATACCTAAAGGCTCAAGACGCTTATCTACCACTCCTTTGATTTTCACAATATCACCAGATGTTTGATAAGCAAGTCGGACTACTTTTGTCTTGATACCTGTTTTGTTAGTAGCATTTTGAGCTTGTACTATACTAGTCGCAATAGGAGCAGAAAGAAGAGCTAAGGCTAATGCTGAGTATTGAAAGAATTTCTGTAAAACTGTGCGTCGTGGTAACTTAAAGTTCATAATTATGTCTCATCACTTAATTTCAATTCAAATTGTTTTATTACTGTTTGACTACAAAACCTAAAATGGGCGACTACCCGCTAAACTAATCCGTTTCATAACCCGACGTTGATTAGGATCAAAAGCTTGGCGATAATGCAAAGTAGATTGATTATCCCAGTAGACAATATCGCCTACAGACCACTTATGTTGATAATAAAATTTAGGCTGATGAAGATGATTTCTCAACTGTTCAATTAATTCCTTACCTTCTTGAGGTTCTAAACCGACAACTTCAACTTCTGTGGTGTAATCTAAATACAAAATCTTCTTACCACTCTCTGGATGTGTTCTCACCAACGGGTGGGGAAAAACAGGACTAATGAGAGGAATATTCTTATCTTCACGATATTTTCGGCGAGGTTCTCCTGGTTTATTTAAAAATGGATTATAAGTAATCAACCGTAAATCTGCAATTCGTTGTTTGGTTGATTCATCCAAAGTTTCATAAGCCAAATTGAGATTTAACCAAGAAGTATCTCCACCTTCCGATGGTACTTCTAAAGCATAAAGTAGAGAACCACTAGAAGGATAGGGTGTCCATTTATGATCAGAATGAAATGCTAATTCACCTGTACCTGTGTAACCACCATCAACATTAGAAACGGGAATTATAACTGGTGTTACTCCTGGCTGAGAAGCGAGAACTGGAACATTATCTGGTGGGACAAATAATGAACCAAAATTAAAACTAAAGTTCAAAAATTCCTCATCACTAAGATGTTGGTTTTTGAAGATGAGAATATGATAATCTCTAAGTGCTTGTTTTAATTGTAAAATAACTTCAGGTAGAACTTTTTTACTAGCATCTAGTTCAGTAATAACTGCTCCTAATGCAGCATCAAGAGGAGTAATTTGGAAATTAGTTAAAGTAAGTGTCGGCATGGTTAAAAATCAAATTCATTCAAGTTTCATAATTTTGTCAAAAATCAATTTAAGTTTTACTTCTTTTTACTTTCTCCCGAAAATAAAGAGAAATAAAACTATTATAAATTGCTATTTTTTAGCAAGCACTTCCTTCGGAGTAATTGCAGCATATTGTTGAGGAGTTAAAAACCCATCTCTAACATTTACTTTTTTAGGTATAAGCCCCAAACTATACCATTTGTCTGCAACTTCCTGTTGTTTTTTTATCACTTTCTCGTTAATTGGCACTAATGCAAAATCATATTTATTGTGCATTTTTTCTAAAGTTGGTGCATCAAGTTGAGTCGCACTAGTGAGTAACTGAGCAATTTCTTTAGGATGGGTTTTAGACCAAACTTGTGCTTTTTGTAATTCTTCCAAAAAGATTTTAATTACTTGAGGATTTTCTTGATAGAATTTGCGATTGGTGGAATAAAAATTGTTAGTATCTTTTAAACCATTACCACCATCTAATAAAACGCGACCCACTTTATTTTTTACATTTCTGGTGACAAATGGCTCCCAAATAAACCAAGCATCTACTTTACCTTGGCTAAAGGCGGCGTTAGCATCTGGAGGTGCTAAAAAAACTGAAGTTACATCAGCGAGTTTTAAACCTTCTTTTTCCGCTGCTCTAACTGTAAGGTAATGTCCAATAGATGCTTTTTGGAAAGCAACTTTTTTGCCTTTCAAATCCTTGAACCGCTTAACAGGTGAATTGGGAGGAACTAGAAGTGAAACTGCCCTACCATCAGAGGAGTTAGCTGCTAAATATACAAGAGGAACTCCGGCTGCTTGAGAAAAAACTGGAGGTGATTCGGCTGTAGATGCAATATCAAGTCCATTTGCATTCAAAGCTTCTAACTGTTGTGGTCCGGCAGCAAATTCAGGCCATTCAACTTTATAGCCTAAAGCTCCTAATCGTTTTTCTAGATTACCTTGTTTTTCTAAAACTGCGACGGCTGTAAGTTGTTTAGAACGAACTATTCGGACTACTTTTTTGTTATTACTAGCAATTAGCTTACTATTTGTGTTAGTTGCACTGCCAGTAGATGAAATTGCTTGCTGTTGAGCGCTATTATGGGGTGTATTCCAAATAAATACTGTGGCAGATAAGAGTAAGCTGGAGCTAAAAGTGGATAAAACAGAACGACGAGTGATCTGTTTGTTTTTCCATGATTTCAATTTACTTTCCCAATTCAGCATGATTGAATTCCCCTTTTTTTGAAACATTTTCTAGTTTTGTTAAATATTTAAGAAAGTGAGGTAGAAAAAATAATCTACCTCAACACGGTATGAAGAAACCTAAAAATAACTGACAGTAATGCTTGGTAAGCTATGTAGAGAATATCAGTTATCAGTCAAATACCAAGAGTCTTTAAATCCTAAGATTAGGAAAGAGAAGTTGAGAAAAATTGGCTTTCTCACTTTTCACCAATATCACCTACTAACTCTAAACAATCTCAGAAGGCGCTGGGAAATTTTTGGGTATGAACTTCGGTGTTGATTAGAGGATAACCTAGACAACAGCACGGGCTGACTACTTGAACGCCTATCTGTACAAATTTGGCTTTTTGCAGACTTTCTATGGCGATAGTCATAATTTTTGCTCCAAACAGTTTCTAGTAATGACATTTAGGCAGATACAGAACTCAATAAATAAGAAGATGAAGATCCAGATACCAATTCTGTTTGTGATGATTCTTGTTTACCCATTACTCTGTCTAAAATTCTCTCTACAGTCTTCGCAAACTTTGCATCTCCTCTAGCCCGTGGACGGGGAAGATCAATTTTTACATTCATACTAATTTGACCATTTTCAATCAAAATTACTCTGTCTGCTAATACCACGGCTTCTTCTACATCATGGGTAATTAACAGTGATGTAAATCCTTGTTCCTGCCACAAACGTTCTAATAATTGCTGCATTTCAATTCTAGTTAAAGCATCCAACGCTCCCAACGGTTCATCTAGTAGTAATAAAGAAGGTTTACTGGCCAAGGCTCTGGCTAAAGCTACCCGTTGCCTTTGTCCACCGGAAAGTACAGAAGGCCATTCATGAGCGCGGTCTTCTAACCCTACTTCACGCAGAACTTGTAAAGCCGTTTGTTTGGCATAAACTTTGGAATTAGTACCTATTAAACCTAACTCTACATTTGCTAATACTCGTTGCCAAGGTAACAACCGAGCATCTTGAAACATCATGCGGATAGCGGGATTAATGGGTTTATCAGAATATTTGCCATTTAACAAAACATCGCCGCCACTGGGAGCATCTAACCCAGCCACTAGACGCAACATTGTACTTTTACCACAGCCACTGCGACCAACAATAGCCACGAATTCTCCTGGCTGAATTTCTAAATCAATTCCTTGTAAAACAGTTTTATTTCCAAAAGACTTTCGCAGTCCTTCAAGATTTAATTGCATTCCTTTTACTTGATTAGTCATGATCAAAACCTCTTAATTGTGGATGTTTGATTGGTGATTTGGAGTAAATCTGTCAAATAAAAATAGACAATGCTTGTGTAGGATTTTTCTGAGCCGAAATTCTGAGAAAATTCATATATTTATTTTCCGGCTTGAGGAAATTTTAAGATTGACAGAAATTACTCGCTTTTATTTACTTGAATCTCTCTGGACAGAAAGCTTTAGTAAACAAGCATCTGGTATTACTACCAATATGCTTGTTGTGCCAATCTGTTTTTCCCAGGTAGAATCTACTGTAAGTTGGTAGGGATACCGTAGCTTTAATTTAGTTTGGCATAACTAGATAAAAAATGCAAGTATCTTTGAGAAGAATTTTATGAAAAATATCCATAAAAAAATCCCCACTTGTTTATGAGGATTTATTTCACAGAAAATTTGGCAATTAATATATTAATTGCTGACATCAAACAATAAGAAAAATTTATTTTTGACTATTAGTTAACAAATTCTTGTGATTTATATTCTTGTTACAAAAGTTAATTATTGTAATTTAAAACCCAAATTATTCAGAATTTCCTTTAATCTATGCCGACCAGACAAAGATTCAGCCGATGCTACCCTTTTACTAGAATGTTCCGACCAATCACCAGGAATATTCATGTGTTGTGAATTGTAAAATTTCTCCATGATTTGGTTATATTCTGATATTCCTTGCTCTTGTTGGGCAAGTTGATATGTTTCTCGATGTAAGACTACAGATTGAGATAAACGTGGTTTAATTGCCACATTCACAACTGGATCAGCATAGCCTACACACAAACCAAAAACAGCAACTACATGAGGAGGTAAATTCAATATCTGCGCTACCTCTTCTGGTTTATTTCGTAATGCACCGATATACACAGTTCCCAATCCAATAGATTCTGCTGCCACTACAGCATTTTGTGCTGCTAATGCGGCATCTATGGCCGCCATCAAAAACATTTCCAAATAATCTAAACCTTCATGAGGTAGTCCACGATTTTCGGCAATGTTTGTGAGTCTGGCTAAATCTGCTAACCACACTAAAAATAAAGGAGATTGGCGAATATGTGCTTGATTATTAGTTAGTTTTGATAATTCTTCTTTGCGATTTACATCTTCAACTGCTACTACACTCCAAGTCTGGAGATTGGAAGAAGTAGAAGCAGATTGAGCAGCCGCAATTAAAACTTCTAAAGTTCCTGGGGGTAAAGCATCAGGTAAATAAGCACGAATTGAACGATGTGATAACAGAGTTGCTAAGGTGTCACTCCAGGGAATATCTGGATTGAAGTTACCACCATAGCGATGATTAAGTAATTCAGTTGGGTTAGTCATAATTTACAGAAAAATGATTATGGAAATGTCAGAATCAGGATTTACAGGATTAAAGGATTAACAAGATGAAAATGTCTGAATCAGGATGTCCAAGATTTAAGGATTAACAGGATTCGAGAATTTTAATAAGTATGAAATCTTGCAAATCTTCAAATCTTGTAAATCCTGATTTATGCGTTAAAATCTGAAGGTGGTACGAAGCCAACCAACTACACTACCAGGATTAGTAGTATCTGAATTTGGTGCTGTTACCCAAATAAATCCAGGTGTAACTTCAATGTTGTCAGTAAGTTTATATTGATACCATCCCTCAACGTGCAGAGAGGTATCTTTGTCGGCTTGACCTTTACCTGCTCCTAAATCAACATTTTTACTAAGTCCAGTTAGTGTTGGTGCTTGACCTACAAAAATGCCTCCTAAACTACCTTTTTTCCCTAAATCGGGAGATGTTAGTCCTACTCCCCAGTTCCAAACTTGACCATCTCCTTGTCCCAAATAACGATGGGATGAATAACCTACAAAACTATTGATTGCTAATCGGGGATGTATTTTATATAATGCCCCAAGTCCATAAAGATTTCCCACTGTTCCTTGATCAACAATACCCTTAGCTGCGTTGGCTGGGTTAGTGGAAATGGTACTATTTGCTAGGTTACTTCCCGCCGCTGAACCAAAGTTTGTTCCACCTTGACCTAAAGTACCCGCTGGACTATAGGTGTTAGCGTAACTCAAACCTAGTCGAAAATTCTTTTTGGGACTGAAATATGTTATCTGTCCAAATGCTACATATCTACCTGTAAATAAGCCATTTTTAGGTGCGGGATTATCACCATTAGGCGCACTGTATGATGCACCTAATTGCCACTGTTTACTTAGGTCGTGAAGTATGGCAATTCCAGGGCCTGTATCTCCATAGTTATAGACCATATTCCGCCGGGAAAATCGGGAAATCCCGTTAGAAGCTGACCCTTCAAATGGGTTTGTTGGACCACTTAAACCAATCTCGTTTGCTCCATCAGATTGGGCAAAAATGTTAAATTGGGTCTTTTTACCAACTGGAAACCGATAACGGATACCACCAACAGAAATCTGATTTGCGCCAAAACTAGGACTGGCATTATCGGCAGTTCTACTGTCAAATGTACCAAATATTCCGCCAGTGGGATTATTTGTGCTAAGTCCTGTTCCAGTTCCTCTAGGATTAGGTACTCCACCTAATGAGTTAATATTTCCACCGGAAAGTGTTAATCGTAGTTGATCTTTACCAGTAAAACTACTACTTAATATTAAGCGAGTCCGCTGGGAAAATGTAATGGTGCGGGGTGCAGGTTGTTTGGTAACGACGTTATTCCCAGCTAAAACTCCACCAGCTACAAACTGCACTTCACCTTGTAGCTTAGTTGTTGTTGAAAATTGATTACCTTCTAATTCTGTAGTTCGTGCTTCTATTGTCTGTAATCTTCCGCGTAATACAGTAAGTTCGGCATTAAATTCTTCATTTAGTCGCTGTATGCTTTCCAAATCTGTTTTTAGAGCCAAATCAGATGTAGATGCAGCAATAAGTTTATTGACTTGATCTAAGCAAGCATTTAACCCTGCGGCAAATTCATAGCGAGTCAAAGCTCGATTACCACGATATTTAGTATCAGAACCCACTAAGCAATCATAACGTTCTATAAGAGATTTTAAGGCCTCATAAGCCCAGTCAGAGGGTTGGACATCTGAAAGCTGGGATACAGATGTAACTTGTGATTCATCTGATAAAGAGGAAGGTTCTTTTTGGGCAATTATTTGAGTAATTTTGTTAAAGTCAGGAGTATTGATGTTGACTGGTGATAAAGTCTCTTTGTTTGTTGTTTCATTTTCTCCTCTTATTTCACTAGCAGAAGTTTTTGTACTAGCTGCTAAGACTAATAGGAATACAGACATTGGGAAAGTTAGCAATAAATTACAAGCAGTTTTTTTCATTTTGATAACCTCACACACACAAAATTTAAGGCAGTACGAAATCATCAATAATTTCGGACTTAGCATAGGAAATATCAAGGAACTTCTCAGATAGAAATTTTCGGTAATAGGTCTACTGAGACTGGTTTTGTATTCGTAGTGACAGGAAAGCCTATAGTAGCAACTAAATTACCCTATATTATATAATCCGGTAATTTGGTCAAGTTACTGTAGTTAATCTGTTATAGATAGCAGTATTTCACAAAAAATCTAGAATTTGAGTATTGGTGGATACATTTTTGATAATTTTAAATTAATTGTTACAAAGGGTTGTATATCTAAAATTTGTATGATATTATGCTTTTTCAGGTATTAACTCCGTTAAATCAGTAGATTTAGTGTAGTTTGATGAAATAGTGATATTTTTAGTTTTTGTAGCAAAATGGAATCAGGAGAATCATTAAAACATTATGAAATACAACCAACTTGGTGCAAGCGACCTCAATGTTTCAGAAATTTGCTTGGGAACTATGACTTATGGGCATCAAAATACTATTGAGGATGCACATGAGCAACTTGACTATGCTGTTACCCAAGGGATAAATTTCCTAGATGCGGCAGAAATGTATCCTGTCCCTCCTCGTGGTGAAACCCAAGGGAAAACTGAGGCTTATATTGGTGAATGGTTGAAGAAACAGCAACGAGATAAATTAATTGTAGCTACTAAGATTGCTGGTCCGGGTCGTCCTTTTTCTTGGTTGAGGGGTGGAAATAATAAAGTGGACAACGGTATTTAAAACCCAATGTCCAAGAAGCGGTGAAGGCTTATGTGGAGATTGCTAAAAAGTATAATCTGTCACCTGCTCAATTAGCGATCGCATTTGTTAAAAGTCGCTGGTTTGTGAAAAGCACAATTATTGGCGCAACAACTTTGGCACAATTGCAGGAAAATATAGATAGTGTCAATGTGGTTTTAGATCAAGAGATTTTCGCGGAAATAGATGCAATTCATACTCGTTATCCTAATCCAGCACCTTAAGCGAGTTTTGTAAAAAAATACAAAGCGAGATTCTCACCTCACTTAATAAGTAGCTTGGCACAATTAAATATAAAACCTCTCCCTAATCCTCTCCTACAAGGAGAGGGAAAAGGAATAAATCTTGGTACTGGAGAGGCTTTAACTCCCCCTTCCCTACCAGGGAAGGGGGTTGGGGGGTTAGGTTTGTATTATATTTTTTAACGCCCACTTACTTATTAATGATAGTAAGAGTTACTTTAGAAAAAAAATGTTATTATCTGATTCTGTTACTATTACTGATGTAGAAGCAGCGCAAAAAAGGCTTTTAGGTATTGCTTATCAAACACCAGTTATTACTTCTAATACTTTCAATAAACTGACTAAAAGCCAAGTATTTTTTAAATGCGAAAATTTTCAACGGACAGGATCATTTAAGTTTCGTGGTGCTTATAATGCCTTAGTCCAATTATCAGCCCAGCAAAAAATAAAAGGCGTTATTACCTATTCTTCAGGAAATCATGGACAAGCGATCGCTCTTGCTGGCAAATTACTTAACATTCCCACAATTGTAGTTATGCCTGATGATGCACCGATAGTCAAACAAACTGCAACTCGCGGTTATGGTGCTGAAGTCATTTTGTATAACCGTGAGACAACTAACCGGGAAGAATTAACCAAAAATCTCGCAGCAGAACGCGAATTAACTTTAATTCCCCCCTATGATCATCCTCATATAATTGCTGGACAAGGTACAACTGCATTAGAACTAATTCAGGAAGTTGGACAACTAGACTACTTATTAGTATGTTGTGGTGGTGGTGGATTAATTTCTGGTTGTGCAGTTGCGACAAAAGCAGTTTTACCTAATTGTAAAATAATCGGTGTAGAACCGGAATTAGCCGATGATGCTACTCGTTCCTTTTATACCAAAACCTTGCAAACTGTCCACAATCCCCATACCATTGCTGATGGTGTCCGAACTCCCAGTTTGGGTAAAATCACCTTTCCCCTAGTCTTGCGATACGTAGATGATATGGTGACAGTATCGGATGCAGGCATAATTCGCACCATGTTCTTGATTTGGGAACGCTTAAAAATCGTTGTTGAACCTACCGGAGTTATAGCCGCAACAGCATTATTAGAAGGTGTAGTTAAAGCGCCGGGCGCGAGAATTGGCGTAATTATCAGTGGTGGAAATGTAGATTTATTGCAAGTTAGTCAATTGAAGCAACTTAATCATCTTTTGCATTACTAGATAAATAATTATCTAACTACTTGATTTTTCCCAAATTGATATGGTACTCTGTGTTTATATTTAATCTACGGTTTTTTGATAGACATACCGTATTTTTATGTTATGGTGATGAAAGACACTGTTGAGAATCTGAATTTTTAGCAATCGGGAATCTTCTTTTATGCCAAAAGATTGGTTAGAATGGCACGATCTTTACAACACTGAACCCAAATTACAGCAACGGCTAGAAATCGTGCAGGAATATATTTCCTATAGTTTGGATAACTCCCCAACTGGTAATATTCGAGTAGTTAGTGCTTGCGCTGGTGATGGGCGAGATTTATTAGGAACTTTAGCAATTCATCACCGCGCTAAAGATGTATATGCAAGATTGGTAGAAATCAATCCTGAGTTAGTTGAACGTGGGCGTGCAACTATAGAATCATTGGGTTTAACAAAACAAATTGAGTTTATCAATGGTGATGCAACTGCTGCTGATAACTATGTAGGAGCAGTACCAGCAGATATTGTGATTGTTTGTGGTATTTTTGGCAATTTAGCTGATGAAAATGAACTCAATCGTTTATTAGGAAATTTGAGTTTTCTGAGTAAAAAAGGTGCTTTTGTTCTCTGGACTCGTGGACATTCTAACGGTATTGCTTACTCAGAAACCGTGCGTAAATACTTCCGTGATTTTGGATTTGAGGAAGTTAACTTTAAAGTCACAGCAACAGGAGATATGGGAGTAGGGATTCATCGTTATTTAGGTGAAAATTTACCTACACCCAAAGAAGAACAACTATTTGTATTTTCTGGCGTTCCAAATAAGGCAAGGTAAGAAATGTCTATTGCAAGCACTACCATATCCAATTGGGATCAATTATTAGAAACTGCTCGACAAAATACCCCCGCCCGTCGAGTTAAAAGACCAGGACAAGCACCTTCTACTGCTCCTATTCCTAGCAGTTATCATAAACTTCCGACTAATATAAAACCACCAGTATTATTATATAGAGATAGTAACTCTTGGTGTCCTTTCTGTGAACGAGTTTGGTTTGCGTTAGAAGAAAAACAAATTCCCTTTGAAACAGAATTTATTGATCTGAGTAATAAACCGAAATGGTACACAGATTTAGTGCCAACAACTCTTGTTCCCGCAGCAAATATTGAGGGCAAATTCGTTTATGAATCAAAAGATATTCTTTTAGAATTGGAAGAACACTTTGGAGAAACATTGTTACCTGAAAATCCCGAAGAAAATGCTCTTGCTAGACAATGGGTTGAAGATGCAGAAACTAATGGTTTTCGGGATATTGCCTATAAATTCTTGAGACAACCTCCAGAAGATGCTAAAGAATTATCAAATTTAGAAGCAGAATTTGAAGCTAAATTAGATGAAATTGAGAAAACTTTAGGGAGATACCCAAAACCCTATTTTTTATCAACATTTAGTTTGGTAGATATTATGTATAGTCCCCATTTAGATAGATTGGCGGCTAATTTACCAGTATATAGAGGATATCACATCAAAGGAAATCCTCGTTTTCCTCTCATCAATGTTTGGTTTGCAGCACTTAAAAAACGTCCTGCTTACAACAGAGTTAAATCAGACAATATTACTAATAATTTACTTTTACGCCGTAGATTTGGTGTAGAACCTATTGGTAATCCCTTACCTTTAGATTTATTTGATGCTGAATTTATTGAATATCGGGCTGAAGCAGCAGAAAGATTAAGTGATAATCGAGAAACTGCTATTGGCGATATTCTCAAAAATTCAGGAGTTCAATCTTTAGGTGATATCTCAATAATCAAAGAAATTGTTGATTTTCACCTCAGACTATTAGCTGATTATCTCCTTAATGGTAATAACGAACTATTACTAGGAGGAAGAACAGGTGGAAAAGAAAGTATAGATCCAATTATCGCGGCTACAGGGGCTATTACACTGGCTTATGTGAGAAATAGGATTTGTGCGCCACGAGATATGAGTGCTGGTGCTGCAACCGCATTACGAGCCGCAGCAGATAAGCTTTTGGCATCTATTTATTAATTTTTTTGACACAAAGGTGGAAACTAAATTAGTAGGGTGCGTCAGATATCAAAAATCTGTTTATTTATAGAAATTATTAAGTCTGACGCACCATAAAACAGATGTTCATTGTAACATTTTTTAATTTTGTTGGATGCAAAAAGGAATAAAAATGAGTGATTTAAAAAAGGTTAATGATGATTTGAGTATCGCTGGGCAAATTTCATCCAAGGAATTAAAACAATTGGCAATAGGAGGTTTTAAATCAGTTTTAAATTTACGTTCTCCTGATGAAAATGGTTTTTTCAACGATGAAAAGCAAGAAGCACAAATTGTAGGATTGGAATATGCAAACATTCCCTTAAATTCTCAAGCACCAAATCAAGAATTAACAGCAAAAGCAATTCAAGCTGTTGAGAATTTGTCTAAACCAATTTTAATTCACTGTGCTGGTGGTGCAAGAGCCGGAGGAATAGCCTTGATTGCTGATGCACTTCAAGCAGGTTTAACTTATGAAGAAATCGCTCAAAAAGCTAATGAATTGAGCATTAATTTAGAACAGCCACATCTCAAGCAATTTCTCGTAGAAAATTTTGCAGTTAAGCAAATTTAGATTTTTTAAATTATTTGGTTTGTAAATTTATCAGGGGGTACAATTTTTTATGAGTTTAGAACTAAATCTATCGGGTAAAACAGCAATTGTTACAGGTGGTAGTGCGGGAATTGGGTTAGCTACAGCCAAAGCTTTGTATAGTGAAGGTGTGAATGTAGTTATTGCTGCTCGCAATCAAGAAAAACTTTATCAAGCAATAGTTGATATTCAATATTTACCCAATACAGAGGCTAAAGTTATTAGCGTTAGTGCCGACTTAACTAAAGCTGAAGATGTTGAGAAGGTTGTTTCTACAACAATTGAACAATTTGGTAAAATTGACATCTTGATTAATAATGCTGGTTCAGCCCGTGCGGGTTCATTTTTAGAATTAAGTGATGAAGCATTTTTAGATGCTTGGAATTTAAAACTTTTGGGGTACATTCGATTAGTTAGAGCCGTTGTTCCCTATTTGAAAAATCAAGGTGATGGGCGTATTGTTAACATTATTGGTGGTGCTGGACGGACACCCCGCCCCAACTTTCTACCAGGAGGAACATCCAATGCGGCTCTACTCAACTTTACACGAGGGATTTCTAAAGAATTAGCCCTAGATAATATTAGGATTAATGCCATTTCTCCCGGTCTAACAGACACAGAAAGAGCGAAAACCTTAGCAGTGCAAAATGCCCAAAGTTTGGGTATTACGGTAGATGAATATAAAGCCCAAGCAGTGAAATCAATACCTTTAGGAAAAATCGTCAAGCCTGAAGAAATTGCTGCACTAGCTTTATTTTTAGTTTCTGATTTAGCTGCTTCTATAACTGGTGCAGAAATTCAAGTTGATGGTGGAACTACACCAGGAGTTTAAGTTATTGAGTAGGTTGGGTTAAGCGACAGCGCAACCCAACATTTTCAGAATTTTGTTGGGTTTCCTTCCGTCAATTAATGTTACAAAAAAGAGGAATTTCCATGACTCAAAAACAATTATTTTCCCAAGATAGCGATGTTGATCAAACCTTATTAGCTGATGTATTAGTAATTGGTGGTGGACCTGCTGGAACTTGGTCAGCGTGGAGTGCTGCTAATGGTGGTGCAAAAGTGGTTTTGGTAGATAAAGGCTATTGTGGTACAAGTGGCTGTGCCGCCGCATCAGGTAACGGTGTATGGTATGTTGCACCAGAACCAGACAGTCGAGAGGCTGCAATGGCTTCTAGAGAAGCTTTAGGAGGATTTTTATCTAGCCGTGATTGGATGCAACGGGTACTAGATCAAACCTATGCGAATGTCAACCAACTAGCTGACTGGGGTTATCCTTTCCCTACAGATGAAGAGGGTAAACCCTATCGGCGCAGTCTGCAAGGTCCAGAATATATGCGTTTGATGCGGCAACAAATAAAACGGGCAGGAGTGAAAATTTTAGATCACAGTCCGGCTTTGCAGTTGTTGGTAGATGCAGAAGGGGCTGTAGCTGGGGCGACGGGGGTTAACCGTCAGACTGGCGAAAAGTGGGTTGTGCGATCGCATTCAGTGATCATTGCCACCGGAGGCTGTGCTTTCTTGAGTAAAGCCTTGGGTTGCAATGTGCTAACAGGCGATGGATATCTCATGGCAGCCGAAGCGGGTGCAGATATGTCGGGAATGGAATTTTCCAATGCCTATGGCATCGCACCTGCTTTTTCTTCTGTCACCAAAACCTTATTCTATAATTGGGCAACTTTCACCTACGAAGATGGTACACCCATCCCCGGTGCTGGTTCACAAAAAGGGCGTTCTGTGATTGCCGAAACTTTGATAACTCAACCAGTTTATTGCATCATAGACAAAGCCTCAGAAGAAATGCAGGTAACAATGCGGTTATCTCAACCCAATTTCTTCCTACCCTTTGATCGTGCAGGTATTAATCCCTTTACTCAACGCTTCCCTGTAACTCTGCGTTTAGAGGGGACTGTCCGGGGTACAGGTGGCATTAGAATTACCGATTATACTTGTACTACTTCTGTGCGTGGACTTTATGCCGCTGGCGATGCAGCTACAAGGGAATTAATTTGTGGTGGTTTTACTGGTGGTGGTAGTCATAATGCAGCCTGGGCGCTATCTTCAGGGTATTGGGCAGGACAGTCTGCGGCTACATACTCCCATAATTTAGGTGTGCAAGCCAACCAACGACCAGTTCAAGCTGTAGGTAGTGTAGGATTTATTTCTGGTAGTGAAAAACAAATTCACAGTGAAGACATCATCAAAGCCACTCAAGCGGAAGTTTTCCCATATAACCGCAATTATTTCCGCAATGAACAAACTTTAACGGAATCATTGCAAAGATTACATTCTCTCTGGGATGAAATTCGCAATAGTCAAGTTGCAGATAATAGCAATATTCTCCGCACGAGGGAAGCTGCGGGAATGGTAGCCACAGCTAGATGGATGTATAGCAGTGCCTTGGAACGCAGAGAAACAAGAGGTATGCACAAACATTTAGATTATCCAGAACAGGATACTAATCAACAACATCATTTAATTAGTGGTGGTTTGGATCAAGTTTGGGTGAAAGCTACACCTATACAGGATACAAAAGCAAAAGAACTTGTAACTGTTTAATTGTAGGTTGGGTTGACGCTCATGTTACCCAACATGATCAAAACTTTTGCTATGTTTCATTCTCCTCAACATGATCATAACTTGTGTTGGGTTTCACTTCGTTCTACCCAACCTACATCAATATTAATTTTGGATTTTTATTATGATTGAATTAGTTAGTGAATCCCGGTGCATTGAATGTAATATCTGTGTTAAAGTTTGCCCGACAAACGTATTCGATAAAGTACCAAATGCACCTCCAAGAATTGCCAGACAAAGCGATTGTCAAACCTGTTTTATGTGTGAATTATACTGTCCGGTAGATGCGCTGTATGTTGCACCAGACGTAGAACCATTAACAGGAATTAATGAACAATCATTAGCAGAAGCTCAACTTTTAGGAAGTTATCGTAAAAATATCGGTTGGGGAAAATCTGTTACGAATACAGCTAAACAAGATTCAACATATCAATTGTTGCAGAAAATGAAATAGAATATCAAAAATAATCAGAGTTATTATGAAACTGATTTTACCAGTAGAAATTGCCCATGAACTTGAGCCGCATTTACCTGAAAATACTATTGTAGTGCGTGTAGATAGTGAGGGTAATATAGATGGTGATGCCACAGATGCAGAAGTTTATTTTAGTTGATTTTATCTCAAACCTACTACTTTACATCGAGTATTAGATGCTGCGCCTTTGCTGCGTTGGCATCATGCACCAAATGCAGGTGTAAACCATATTTTGACACCAAAATATTTAGAAAGAGATTTAATTTTAAGCAATGGGGCAGGGATTCATGGTATTCCTATTGCTGAATTTGTAATTACTTATTTACTGGCTTACACTAAGCAATTACCAAGTTTATATCAGCTACAAAATGAGCATGATTGGCAAAGAGGTTTACCAATTCAAGAATTATTCGAGAAAACTTTATTAATTATCGGCGCAGGTGGAATTGGTCAAGAAATTGCTGTTCGTGCTAAAGCTTTTGGAATGCGTATTTTTGGTAGTTCTCGTCATCCAAAACCATTACCAAACTTTGATAAAGTAGTCGGTGCTAATGAGTGGAAAAAATTACTTCCAGAGGCAGAATTTGTGGTAATTGCCACCCCTTTAACGCCGGAAACAAAGGGCATGATTGATGTGGAAACCTTACTTTTATTCCGCCCTGATTCCTATTTAATTAATATTGCCCGAGGGGCAATTGTTGATGAATTAGCACTTACTAAAGCTTTACAAGCAGGTTGGATTGCTGGTGCAGCTTTAGATACAGTTTATACAGAACCATTACCAACAGAGAGTCCTTTGTGGAAGTTGCCAAATATTTTTATTACCCCCCATTGTTCTGGTAATTCTCCTAGAGTAAAAGAGAGAACACTTGCCCTATTTCTGGATAACTTAAAACGCTATTATCAAGGTAAGCCTTTACGTAATGTGGTAGATAAAA
The DNA here is from genome assembly GCF_017355725.1 of Anabaena sp. 54. Taxonomy (NCBI): domain Bacteria; kingdom Bacillati; phylum Cyanobacteriota; class Cyanophyceae; order Nostocales; family Nostocaceae; genus Anabaena; species Anabaena sp. 54. The sequence goes on along the minus strand of NZ_JAAVWA010000001.1, from coordinate 155,294 downwards.
CTGCTGGTTATTAGGAATTTTTATTCGTCAAAATAGGAAAACCAGATTTTTTTTGATATAATCTACGGTAAGCCTATCGAGTTGCTGTGCTTTAGTTTTTTATTGACAAGAGAATTTATCATGACATTAGCCCAAGACATTAATATTCAGATCCATCAAAAAGCATATCCTCATGTTTTAGGGAAGGTATCAGAACTAGGAGTATCCTTATTTAAGGGGACATGGTGGTATATTCATCCTTATATAATAGTTTTCAAAATCATGCTGCTTGCTTTTGCTAGTCTCAGTTTTTTATATATTCATTACTCTAGGCAAAAGCTAATTAAAATTTTCCAAAATAGCAGTGTTTAAAAAAAAGAATGACTAAGATTACAAAATTACAGGCTGTATCTTATTTAGCTCCTAATTATTTTGGACTATATCAGGAGATTACAGCTTATTTAGGTCGTGTTTTACAAGTAGAAATTGCACTACATCAAAGTAAATACGACCCCTTAAAAGACACTCTATTATTTAAAGACCAAATAGACTTGGCTTTTATTTGTGGATTACCACTAATTCGTTATAGTCAAATAGCACCAAATCAATTACAGACATTAGTTGCGCCTGTGATGCAATCATCTCGATATGGTGATTGTCCTGTATACTATGCAGATGTGATTGTTAAGACTGATAGCAATATTCAGAAGTTTGCTGATTTATCAGGGAAAACTTTTTGCTATAATGACTCTGGTTCTAATAGTGGTTATCATTTACTTTGGCGGTGGTTGAGTCAAGAAAAATATCCACCCAATTTCTGGGGAAAATCTCTAGAATCAGGTTCTCATCAACGTTCTATTCGTTGGGTAGTTGAAGGACTGGCTGATTGTGCAGCCATTGATAGTGTTGTATTAGAACAAGAATTACGGGATTTTCCTGAATTATCACACCATTTACGTGTGGTGCAAATAATTGGACCTTCTCCGATGCCACCATTGGTAACAGCGCGGCGTTTAGGTATCTCTTTGATTCAGCAAATGCAATTGGCTCTACTCCAACCAGATGCTCAGTTGCAAGAAATTATGAAACAATTTAGTGTTAAGCGTTTTGATGCAGTGAAGTTAGAAAATTATCTGGTACTTAATCACTCCCGGTTCGCCCATTTTTTAGGGAGTTAGGAAAAATGTGCAGATAAAAGTATAATCAGAGACAGGTTATACAAAATAAGCTAAGTAAGTATATGTTCGACGTTATGGCAACTGAATCCATAATTACAAACGAACGAGTAGATGACATACCCGTACTACTCACACAGATAGAACGGATGGGTGTACAAAAGCTAATAGATAAAAACTTCCCCACCCATGGAAATTGGCGAGGACAAAGCTTGGGGAATGTAGCAGTGATCTGGTTAACACATATCTTATCGCAAGCAGACCACCGTTTAAATCAAGTTCAAGCCTGGGCTGGTAAACGGTTAGAAACATTGAAAAAATTGATTGGTGAAAGCTTAAACGAACTTGACCTAACCGATGACCGATTAGAAGCAGTATTGCGTTACCTTAACTGTGACGAGAACTGGTATGCGTTTGAGGAAGAACTGGGAAGTAATTTGTTGCAAGTGTATGATATCAAACCAGAACGGGTAAGACTGGATAGTACAACAGCTTCAAGTTATTGCGGGGTGAATACTGAAGGGCTATTTCAATGGGGTCATAGCAAAGACCATCGTCCAGATTTGGCACAAGTCAAAATCATGCTATCAACATTAGACCCATTAGGAATGCCAATAGCAACAGAAATATTATCGGGAGAAAAAGCAGATGACCCTTTATATATCCCCGCAATTGAGAGAGTCCGTTCGACGCTAAAACAGCCAGGATTACTGTATATTGGGGACTGTAAAATGGCATCAATGGGGACAAGAATCCATATTGTATCAGGGGGAGATTTTTATCTATGTCCTTTAAATGCCAAGCAAACACCGACAGAAAAATTAAGAGAATATCTGCAACCAGTTTGGGATGAAAAACAAGAATTGACAACTATCAATTATGATTATGCAGATGGAAAAACGAGAGAGATTGCTGAAGGATTTGAACTAAAATTGCTCCAAAAAGAAAAGATTAACGAGCAAGAAATATCTTGGGAAGAGCGACAATTAGTAGTCCGTTCTTATGCCATTGCCCAGACAGAGGAAAAATATCTACGTGAACGCATACAGAAAACCGTTCATGCTCTTGAACAACTAAAAATCCCCAAACGCGGCAAGAAAAAGCTGACATCATTTCCAGAGTGGGAGTTATCTGTAGCTGAGATTCTCAAGCGTTATCGGACTGGGGGATTATTTGAAATTGATATTCAAACTCAGCGAGTTGAAAAAGTTAAAAGACAATATGGCGAACGTCAATCTCAAATAATAGAAGAAGTTTCCTTTAATTTAGATTTTAAAATTAATGAAGACGCGGTAAAACAACAAGTTCAACTGTTAGGCTGGCGAGTTTATGTCACTAATGAAACTGAAGCTAACCTGAGTTTGAAACAAGCAGTTCGTGCTTATAGAGATGAGTATTTGACAGAACGAGGATTTGCTCGACTTAAAGGCTTTCCTCTTTCTTTAACTCCAATTTATTTACAACGTGAAGACCATATTACTGGTTTGATCCGACTACTTTCAATTGGTTTGCGAGTTTTGACTCTTTTAGAGTTTCAGGTTCGTCGCCATCTTGACAAAAATCAAGAAAAATTGGCTGGACTTTATGCTGGTAATCCTCAGCGTAAAACGGCACGTCCTACTGCTGAAATGCTTCTTGTTGCATTTAAAGAAATCACATTGATATTAATTGAGGTTAACAATGAAGTCTACACTCATTTAACTACTCTTTCCCCTTTACAGCAGCGTATTCTTGTTTTACTTGGGTTTCCCCCTACTATTTATACTCAGCTTAGTGGTCAATCTTTTACTCCTGAGTAGAATTCTTCTAACTCTCGCAAAAATGGGCGAACCGGGAGTAATTACTCATGGGGAAAATCGAATTTGGGAATCAGCAGTTATTAATGAATATCTGGATGAAGTATTTCCTAACCCACCGCTTTTACCTAGCAACCCCATTGCAAAAGCTCAGGCTCGGATTTGGATAGATTTTGCTAATACTAGATTAGTTCCTGCTTTTTCTACTCTGTTACGCAGTCCAGATTTTCAAAAGCAAGAGGAAGCTAAACAAGAACTCTACAAACATCTAGAATTTATTGAAAATGAAGGTTTAGGAAAACTTTCGGGAGATGGTCCCTACTGGTTTGGTGAATCTATCAGTTTGGTTGATTTTACCTTTTTCCCCTGGTTTGAAAGATGGGCTGCTCTTAAACATTATCGTGGCTTTGGTATTCCTGCTGAATTCACTCGTTTGAAACAGTGGAAACACGCGCTTAAAGAACGTGAATCAGTGAAAGCGATCGCTCATTCTAAAGAGTTCTATATTGAGCGATATGCTAAATTTGCTGTTCCTGTTCCTGTGGCTGCTTAGTCAAACGCTGCATTCAACTATTCCTAAATTGAGAACACAGATTTATGAGTTATCAAAACATAGAAATTAAACCAATTGCTGGACGTATTGGAGCAAAAATTAAAGGTGTTAATCTAGCTGAAAATCTCAGTGATGAAATCATCAGCGAAATTAGAAAAGCCTTAGTTAAATATAAAGTCATCTTCTTTCGTGGACAAGAACTTGATGCTAATGGACAAGTAGATTTTGCCCGTCGTTTCGGTGAAATCACTACCGCACATCCGACAGTTCCATCACTTCCTGGACATCCAGAAGTATTGGATTTAGATTACAGCCGTACCGTTGCCCGTGCGAATAACTGGCACACCGATGTTACATTTGTAGATCGTCCGCCCCTTGGCTCTGTCTTGCGGGCGCTAGTAATTCCGCCGGCGGGAGGGGATACTATTTGGGCAAATTCGGTGACTGCATACCAAGATTTACCGGAGAATTTGCGTAATTTAGCGGATAAACTTTGGGCTGTACATAGCAATGCTTATGATTATGCCACAGCCTTTGATATACCTGAAGAAGTGAAATCTTACCGAGATGTGTTTACTTCAACGGTGTATGAAACCTTGCATCCAGTGGTGAGAATTCATCCTGAATCTGGGGAAAAGGGTTTGTTTATTGGTGGTTTTGTGCGGCAAATTCGCGGTTTATCTCCAACTGAATCAGTCGATATTATTCGCTTGTTGCAATCTTATATTACACGACCTGAGAATACAGTACGTTGGCGCTGGAAAGTTGGTGATGTGGCATTTTGGGATAACCGCGCTACTCAACATTATGCGATCGCTGACTATGGAGATCAACCCCGTCGGGTACAGCGTGTAACCATTGCGGGTGATATTCCTTTAGGTATTGACGGTAAGTATAGTCAAGCCATTAAAGGAGATTCTGCGGCATATATTCCCAATCTTGTAGCAAGCTTAATCACAGGCTAACTTTAGGGTGTATTACCGCAAAGGGTAATGCACCATTTTGATATGAATTTGAAAATTTAAGGAGTTGGATTTTATGGCTTTAACATCTTCGACAATGTTACCTTTGGGGACTTTAGCACCTAATTTTCATCTCCCAGATGTGGTTTCAGGTAAAACGATTTCATTGGCAAACTTTGCTGATAAAAAAGCTTTGGTAGTTATATTTGTTAGTCGTCATTGTCCTTTTGTGCAACATATCAAGTTTGAATTAGCAAAATTAGGACAAGATTACAAAAATAGAAATGTGGGTTTTTTAGCAATTAGTTCTAATGATATTAATACTCATCCTCATGATGCACCAGAATTACTTAAAGATTTTGCCCAAGAAATAGATTTATCCTATCCTTTGCTTTATGATGAAAGTCAAAAAGCGGCTAAAGATTTTTTTGCAGCTTGTACTCCAGACTTTTTTGTATTTAATGCTAATAGAAAGCTGGCTTATCGAGGACAGTTAGATGATAGTCGTCCAAAAAATGGTTTACCTGTCACTGGACAAGATTTACGGAAAGCAATTAATTATGTTTTAGCAGATGAGGTAATTACTTGGGAGCAAAAGCCGAGTATTGGTTGCAATATTAAATGGAAAGCAGGGAATGAGCCGGTTTATTATAAAGTTCCGGTAGCGGTTGGGTAGTTAGGAATTTTTTTGAGAAAATAGTTAATGTAGAGATGTTTTAGGAAACGTCTCTACAGAATTTTTGATTGCACTGAATTTATATAAATCCTATTAATCAAATAAACTTGCTTCCACATATAAAAAATATCACATATTTAAAAAAATCTATTTTAAATAATAACCATTTCTAAATAAACGAATACCTTGATACCAAGGATTTACTAGCAAAAATGATATATGTAAAACATAGAATATTTTTAAATAAAATGGCATCAACTCCAAAACAAACAGAGATACAGCATAATAATTATAAAACCCATTTAATAAAGGATTTGACTTACGTAATCTAGTAAAAGATTTCAGAGAAAGAATCATACGTAAGTGTAAAGCAGCATAAATCGTAAGTAAAATAACTAAAATATTAATTTGCCAAGATGTTGAAAATAACTGAGTCATGACAATTAAGCCAATAATAATTAATATTTGTATAAATGTGCTATAAATCCATAATCTTTTAGGAATAAACATTTGATCTGAATCAAGCATTTTACTTCCAGCAGATATAACAAAACTTCTTGCTCCACATTCAAAATCTGTTTTTAAATCTTTTAACCCACTAGGAACACTATTTAAAAGAAGTAAAAGTAAAGTTAAACTTACAGAAAAAATAAAACTTTTTAAGGAGATTTGTTCTGCTTTTGATAAAGATCCTACTAAACATAGCATTCCAATAGAAGTCGCTAATGCCAACTCTGCCAGAAATTTAGATACTTTACCATGTTTACTCCATATATCGTAAATTGCACCCAAAATAATACTTACACAAAGTAAAATTAAACCCGTATTACTTCCTTGAATAATAAAATAATAAATAACTAACATTATAGGAATCTGAATTAGAGTAAATATCCATGCCTCCCATAATTGTACCTTTCCAGTAACTAATGGACTACTTTTTCTTGATGGTGCATTTTTATCTATTTTTAAATCAAGAATATCATTTAATGTGAAGCCAAATAAATGAAAACAGAAACCAACACTCCCTAAACTTAAAAAGTCTAGGAAAGATAAATAATTTAAAACCGTTAATCCTCCCATAATAGGTACAGTTATTGTTAATACTGATGTTAAAAAACGAGAGACTAAAAGCAAATTATATATTTTTTTTATCATGTTTTTTCCAAATACACTTTATTAATTTTAAATTACAGTTAACTTTGTATTAAATGACTCTTGTATTATTAGTAATATAAGAGTCATTGATATAATCAATATCAACCACACATACAATCACTACTACCACCTGTAGAACCACCACCTGTAGAACAACAATCACTAGTATCGAAACAACTACCACCACCATCAATACGAGAGGGATACAGAAAGTTCTTACCTAGATAATGAGATTTATAATGATCTGTTTGAAAAGGTGACATAAACATTGCCGCTTGGAAAATATCCCCTATTCCATATCTCTCAAATTTGAAATCACTTTCACAAGTAGCTAGTTCAGAAATAGCCACTAAATTTTGGTTAACTGGCTGAAATAACAGTTGATTAATCATATCTTCATAGCGATATAATTTAAGCTGATTAGTCCTTTTTTCAATTGTATTTTTAAGATCCGTGAAACGACTAACCAGCCATTGAATACCTTCTTTCGACAGAGTTAAAATTCCCTTTTCCTGTGCGCTAAATTGTCTTAGTGGATTATAGTGACCATTTGCCATATCAGATGTATAATCATTTACGGCATCCATCAAATAGAGATATGAACCGTAAGAACTACCAATCTTAATTAGATTTTCTTCATTTTCTGGTTTGTTTGCTAACTGCGATGTCATCCCAAATAAATAAGCACTAACAGTCGCTGAAGGAGTTGATGAATCTTGTGTTTGAGTTTGTTCAGCTAAATTTTGTAAATTTCCTAATTCAGTCAAATATTTAGAATCAAAATTTAATTCTGTTAATGTTTCTAAAGCTTGTTTATGTGCTTTTTGCAGCAATGAATTAAGAACAACAGCCGGAATATCTTTTCCTTGAGAATCCTGAATATGATCTATAGTATTAACACTTGCCAAAGCAACAGAAATAGCCGCAGCGAACTTACTAGCTATATTTTGGTTTGTTGTTACTTTTATTAATGGGTTAAGTGGACAACGACGTTCTACAATATTTATTTCTTCAGGGTTTTGTGCAGTTACTAATAGATTCAGAAGAATTGTCTCATGGCGTGTTAATAATCTGGAAAACAAACCATAAGAATCACCTAAAGCATGACACAAACCACACATATGAGTTTGGTAAATTTGTTTTTCTTGCTGACTGATAATATTTTTAGCAAAACAATGCTGCTTATTTAACATAAGGTAATAACCTCTAAATTATTTACTTTTAGGTAAGTATGCCAAACTGGCAGCATAATTAGCAACTAAAATAGAGCGGAATTTGACGGAATATATGTTACAATAAGTCAAACCATGTTAAGATTCTTTTCAAGAAAAGCGGAAAAAACCGGAAATAGACGGATTCAATTATAATTGCTCATCATTCTAGAAAATCGTACTAAAAGCTATGATCCTACAAGATGTATTAAAATTTGCCGATAATTTGGTATTTGAACAAACAGGAGAACATTTAAACGATCTACAAGAAGCAATTATTCGGGGAGTTTATGAGGGTAAAAGTTATGCTCATATTTCCAAAGATCGTTATTGTAGTTCTGGTCATGTTAAAGATACTGCTTATGAATTATGGAATTTACTTTCAGAACTTTTAGGCGAAAAAATTGATAAGTTTAATATGGGTTCTACTTTAGAAAGATATACCGTTTCAAAGGTTTCTTCTTATGGAAATTCTGTGTTGCAAATTAATAATCATGCTTGTTTAAATACCATTAATTTGGAAAATAGTAAAAAACCCAATGATGTTAAAACAGAGAAAATAAGACACACCATAAATTATGATTTAAGAGAACTTCCTCAAGCATCTTCTTTTTATGGAAGGACTACAGAATTAAACCAAGTACAAGAATGGATCACTCAAGACAGTAACAACCTAATTTTAATTTATGGCATTAAAGGTATTGGTAAAACATCTTTAATTATTGAACTTATTAATATTATTAAAAATAATTTTGATTACGTTGCTTATTATAGTTTAAAACTTAATCCCTCTTTAGGAAATATTGAACAAAAAATTTTAAAATTAGTTTCACATTGTGCGGAAGAAGATAATATAGAAGTTTTGAATGAAATTTATCCACAAAATTCAACAGAAAAAGTTAAAAAAATAATAGATTTATTGTGTCAACATCGTTGTTTAATTATTTTTGATGATCTACAGTTTTTATCTAATCAAGAAAATGAAAATAAACAAGTAACTGAAGATTTTGGTTTATTCTTTGAGAAAATAGGACAATTGAAACATAAAAGCTGCTTAGTTCTATTAAGTTCAGTTAATCTCAGAAATATTTTTGATTTATCAGTTAATTCTTTATCTACCCAACTACTACAATTAAAAGATTTAGATGCTGTAGCAGCAAAACAATTATTACAAGAAAAAGGAATAAAAGATGATGATAAAATAGAAAAACTTATCCACATTTACCAATATCATCCTTTATGGTTAAAACAAATTTCCAATGTAATCCAGAATTTACTTGATGGTGATCCATCACTGATATTAGAAAATAATCAAACTTTCCTCACAGATAATATGCAACAGGAATTTAAGGTGATTATTAATCAACTTTCAACTAGAGAAAAACAGATATTAATGGTATTAGCAAATCATGAAACATATTTATCTACAAGTGATATATTTAAACAATCATCTTTATCTTTAAATGAAGTAATTAATGGGTTAGAAAAAATAAGCGATCGCTGTTTACTTACACAACAAAATTCTAGTTTTCAAATAATTGGAATCATTAAAAGTTATATTCAAACATACAAGAATGGAAATGAGGATAACTAAGCAATTTTTTTCTAATAATTCATAAGGATATATGAAAATATTGAGAACAGCTTTTTCATGTGATTTAGATGGAGGATGAACTTCTTTAGCCTTTTCTACAACTTCTAAAATACTTGGATCAAGTTTCGCATAAAAAGCCCGTAGAGTCTCCATCTAGTTTCAGTTTTTACCCAAAATCACGAAACTCCTTACCGTGCCATATTCGTAATACAAAAATTGCATCCTCAAGACGTAAATATCGCACAACATAATCACCAGCTACAAGTTCACGGACATTTTCAAACTCCGGTATAGAACGCCCTATATCGGGATGCAGTACAAGTTTTGCAATCGCTTGTCGTAGCCGCAGAGATATGCGTTCTGCCGCTTTGGGATTATGAACCGCGATAAACTCCCGTAGCCGAATCAAATCTTGAACTGCACTTTCCGAAAACTCTAATTTCATAGCAAATGAGCCTTAGTTTCACCCGCAGTTCCCCAAGTCTCCAACCATTTCATCACCTCTTCTCCTGATACTACACGACCGGCTTCAATATCAGCTAAAGCTTCTTGAGTTTCTGCCAATATCCTTTCTTTAAGTTCTTCCTGCTCAATATACCGACGGAGAGCATCATTAATTATCCAACCTTTAGAACGCTTAATCCGGTTAGCAGTGGTGTCCAGTTTCTCTTGTAAGTCATCATCAAGCCGAAAACTCGTGGTACTCATGAAATTACCTCAATAATGCACAATATTATATTGCATTATTTTTAATATAATTCATTATTCATCAACTTTCAACCAGAGAAGTAATGAATAATTCATTCCTTATGACAAACTATGAAAATGTCTGATAGCGTAGCGTGGCGCAAGCCATATCAGGATACTCAGGATTAAAGGATTAACAGGATGAAAAAATACAGATGATTATCCCACAGCATACTCTGTAAACTTCCTCATAAAAGGAGATTGAAACCCCAATACAATATCCTCCTTTGGAACTCCCACAGCAACTAAATTTTCTGCAATATCATCTTCAGTACCATTCCATTGCAGCCAAATTTTTTCACCTTTAATATCAATATGAATAATACAACTATGTACCCATTCTTGACCTTCCCAACCTACATGAACTATTTGATAGTGGTCACGTTGTGTATCAAAAATTGTCTCAACTTCTATATTCCCGTTAGCAGGTTTTTGTTCGCTATATTCTTGTAAAATCTGCTGTACAAGCTGGCGATATCTAGTTAGTTTATCCATTCTGCAATCACCTCATGCTCTACATCATAAATAATCATTTTGACTTGATTCTCTTCAATCATATCTCTAGGAAAATCAAGATTAAAAAATGTCTTATAAGTTGTTAAAGGTACTGCTAAATACAAAACACGATCTGGCTGTCGTCTTCTTAATGCACCTCGATAATTAATAAACTGTCCTAACGCTGTATGAAATTCCGAAATTGCAGACGACCTCTCCAAAAAACTTTTGATTTCAACAGCAATTTTTTCTCCTTCTCTTTCTGCCGCAATCAATTTTTCTGCGGCTAAATCAATAGACAGATTTACCCCGCCTACACTAATTGATAGGGGATCGTGAGTAATCTGCCAACCGTCCTTCTGTAGAGCTTTTTTGACAACTTCATGAAAGACATCTTTAGCCGACATACTGAATCCCTAATTATATTTCCAACTTTTATCTTACCTCATTTCTTCCTCTCTGTGACTCTGCGCCTCTGCGTGAGACTCATTCCTTTATAAATCCTCATGCAACTCCCCCAACTTCCTAATCTCCGGCCAAATTGCGGCTGTTGCCACCACCACCAAAATCGTCCCAATACCACCACCAACAACAGAAAACACCGGACCAAATAAAGCCGCAGTCAAACCAGACTCAAAACCACCCAACTCATTAGAAGCACTAATAAACACACTATTAATGGCCGCAACACGACCCCGTAAATGGTCGGGAGTGCGAATTTGCACCAAAGTATGACGAATCACCACGCTAATGCTGTCTAACGCCCCGCTAAATGCCAACATCAACAACGACAACCATGTCCAACGAGACAGTCCAAAAATAATTGTCACAATCCCAAACCCGACAACCGACCAAAGAAGGGCTGGTCCAGCTTTGCGGATAGGTGGTAAATATACTAACAATGCTGCCATAATCAACGCACCTATTGATGGGGCTGCTTGTAAATAGCCCAATTCCACCGGACCAACGTGCAGAATATCTTTGGCAAAAACGGGTAATAATGCCACTGCACCACCCAGCAAAACAGCAAATAAATCTAGAGTGATAGCTGCGAGAATGAGTTGATTATTCCAAACAAATTCAGCCCCAGCAGCTAGAGTTTTCAGGGATATTGGTTCTTTTTTAAAGTCGGTTTTTTGGGGTTTAATGGCTGCGGTGAGGAAAAAACATGATAGTGCTGCGATCGCTGCTAATATATATACTCCCGTCGCATTCTTGAACAGAGCAATACTAAATCCTCCCAAAGCTGGCCCAATTACCGACGCTAATTGAAAACTACTACTATTCCAAGTCGCTGCATTGGTAAAAGCACTCGTAGGTATCAACTGCCACATCAGCGCATCACCCGCAGGTTTGAGAAATGCCCTGGCTACACCTGTTAATAATAAGCAAGCATAAATTAGAAAAACTGCACCTTGATAATAGGAAATAGCCGCTAAAGTTAGAGAACAGAACATTAATAGCAGCATTGCCAATAAAGTAATCTTTTTTCGGTCATTCTTATCAGCAACGTGACCCGTAATCAACGTCAGGGCAATCATGGGGAGAACCTGCGCCAAACCGATTCCACCTAAAGCCATCGCTGAATTTGTTCGCTCATATAGCTCCCAGCCCAGCGCTACCGTCTGCATTTGTCCCCCCGTGAAGAGGACTACACGCCCAATGGTAAATAGCCGATAATCTCGAAATCTCATGGCTGCAAAAGGATCGTGTTGTGCAGCCTGAGTGTTATGGTGAGTTGGTTTCTGTTTGCTCGAAGACATTTTTTAGTAGAGTCAAGCCTGATTCAATTTGTGATACCTGCTCTGGTGTCAAACTCTCCAGAATTTCCGCAATTTCCCCGCGAGTTTTTTCCTGGGATTGCTCTAAAAGCAGCTTTCCCTCTCTCGTCAAATTCAAAACTACTCGTCGTCGTTCTTGAGGATTATCTGTCCGTTGCACCAGATTACGTTGGACTAATTTTTCTATAGTTGTGGATGCTGTAGCACAGGTGACACCTAAATGATCTGCTACCTCAGACAAGGAAGCACCAGGATTGCGATTCAGAAATGCAAGCGATCGCAATTGTGGTATAGATAAAGAGTCAGAACTGTGCGATCGCATTTCAGATCGGATAAACCGCATCAATAAGGGGACAGTTTCCATCACCCTTGCGGCACATTCTTCAGAGGGTTTATCCAAACTCATAAGACCGTTTTTCTCCAGATTACATCGCCACCCGTGGATAAAGTCGTCCACAGATGTAGGTTAAACCTATTAATGTTAGCAAGAGAATTGTACAATCTAACCCAAACCCATAAATACTTGAGCCATTTGCCAGCATTGCACCGCGTAAAGCATCCACTTCATAAGTCAAAGGATTCAAGTGGGAAATGACCTTTAACCAACTTGGCATTAAGGAAATAGGATAGATGGCATTACTGGCAAAAAACAACGGCATGGTGATTAATTGCCCAATACCCGTAAATCTTTCCCGCGATTTCACCAAACAGCCGATGATTAAGGAAAAAGTGCAAAAACAAGCTGCTCCCAAAAATATGACTAGCACAACTTGCAAGAAAGCCAAAGGATTGAGATTGAGGTGTACACCCAGCAAAAACGCTAAAAGGTAAATAAACACCACTTGGAAAAAACAACGAATCCCAGCCGCAAAAGCTTTGCCCAAGACAATCGCTGCACGGGGTATGGGTGCAACTAAGAATTTCTGCAAAATCCCTAAATCCCGTTCCCAAATTAACGTCATTCCCCCAGCAAAAATAGCAACAAACAGCGCACTCTGAGCCAGAATACCGGGAGTCATAAAATCCAAGTAAGGTAAATTACCTGTAGGGATAGCACGAGTCCGAGTAAATACTTGCCCAAATATCAGCAGCCATAAAGCCGGTTGTACAGCCCGAATCACTAAATCACTAGGATCATGGCGAAGTTTCCGCACTTCCAATTCAGTAATTACCAGGGTTTTAGTAAATAGTTCTTTAATATTAGAAAAAATCCCTTTAGGACGATTATATCTGGGTTCAACCCAACCGTTGAGTGGTACGTCTGGTTCTTGCAGTCTCACGATAACTCACTCCTGATACTAATTGATTTCCTGCGTAGTGGATGAAGACATCATCTAAGGTTGCTTCTGGTTTCCCAATAGCTGCTTTTAAATCTGTGGGTGAACCGGTGATAATTTCTTTACCCTGGTTCATAATCACGACTCGATTGCAAAGATGATCCGCTTCTTCTAAAAAGTGGGTAGTTAAAAAGATGGTTGTACCGTACTCAATCCGCAGTTGCTGTACAAGTTGCCATACTTGGGTTCTTGCAACTGGATCTAATCCGACTGTTGGCTCATCTAGAAATAAGATTTGGGGTTGATGTAAAATGGCTTGAGCAATTTCCAGTTTCCGAATCATTCCCCCAGAAAAAGTTCTCACTAACTGATGTGCTACATCCTCCAAACCCATAAATTCCAGCACTTCAGCGATTTGCTGTTTTCTGCGTCGAGGGGGAATATCATACAATTTAGAGAATATTAACAGATTTTCATAACCCGTCAAAGTCCCATCTGCTGATAAAGCCTGGGGTACATAACCTATTACTCTTCTGACTGCATCAGGTTGATGAGTCACATCATAACCGGCTAAGTATGCTTTCCCGCTACTGACTGGTAGCAAGGTAGTTAACATCTTAATTACTGTACTTTTTCCCGCACCATTGGGACCAAGTAAACCAAAAACTTCTCCAGATGCAACGGATATATTTAAAGCATCAACGGCTGTTGATTTTTCAAAGCGGCGCGTCAGTTCCAAGGTTTGCAGTATTACTGACTTTGGAACTTGTGCAGGTATTTCCGCAGATTCTATTCTTCCCGTAAGTTTCGTCACGAGTCGGATTTACTTCCTTGTTCAAATAATTAGAGTATCTAAATATTAGTTTGACATATTTCTGCTAAAAGTCAAGACCAAGGATTAATGATGATAAGCCCCGTCCCAGCAAAATCTTTTTCGGTGTGGGGTAGACTGCATATCTGGCAACTGTGATAAATAACAATAAATATTCCTGTCAAATCTCGTACCTATTTGACTACTGTATGTGTAATAATTCCTATTATGTGTTTATTAACCAAGCACAAGTCATAATTAGATCCGTAATTCTATGTATGAAACTTTTATTGACCTAGATGAATTGATAGTGCGCTGTAAAGATAAGCAAGCTAAGAAATTAATCCAAGAGGCTGTTGCTTGTTATCGAGCCGGAGCATTTCGCTCGTGCATAGTTGCAACATGGAATGCAGTAGTATTTGATTTTCTTCACAAATTGAGAGAATTAGAACTATTAGGCAATGGTGAAGCATCAAATATGTTACAAGAATTTGATGATTTAAGAATTACAGAAAATGTACAAAAGCTTTGGCAATTTGAGTCAAATATCCCCAATATTGCACTCAGACAATTTGAACTTATTTCACCTGTAGAACAGACAGATATTGAAAGACTATTGAAAGATAGAAGTAGATGCGCTCATCCTTCTATGGTATCTTTAGAAGAACCATTTGAAGCTACAGCCGAACTAGCACGCTATCACTTAAGAAGTGCAGTAATACACCTTTTACAGCGTAAAGCTGTTCAAGGTCGTTCTGCTCTTAATCGAATTTGGAAGTCTCTAAAATCAGAAAATTTCCCGTCAGATGTAGAAAGTGCTATTATTGTTCTTCAAAACAGTCCTCTAGCTTGTGCGCGTCAAAACGTAATAAAAGATATTGTTATCGGATTAACTAAAAGTCTTTTAAGAGACTCACTTCCAGAAGATGAAAGACAACGCCAATTTGCAGCACTTAATGCTGTTTCCAAAATGTATCCCAAGGAAGTTGGAGAAATATTGAATGATAAATTATCCAATCTTATTGAAGATAAAATTGATGATGCAAATGGGGACAAAGTAATTATTTATCTTGGAAGTGTTACAGCATGGGAAAGTATCAGTGAACCATGTCAGATTAAAGCAAAAGTTTTTATTGATAAATTAGATATATATGACAATAAAAACTTTAGGTCTTGGTCAAACAAAAAGCCTTTATTATTTAATAATATAAACATATTAGTAAAAGCGAATTATGTAGATTTCTTAAGAGGTTCAGTAATTAGTAAACTACAAATACCTTTGGAAGAACTACTAGATATTAAAAAGCATTATAACTCCCGGTTCGCCCATTTTTTAGGGAGTTAGGAAAAATGTGCAGATAAAAGTATAATCAGAGACAGGTTATACAAAATAAGCTAAGTAAGTATATGTTCGACGTTATGGCAACTGAATCCATAATTACAAACGAACGAGTAGATGACATACCCGTACTACTCACACAGATAGAACGGATGGGTGTACAAAAGCTAATAGATAAAAACTTCCCCACCCATGGAAATTGGCGAGGACAAAGCTTGGGGAATGTAGCAGTGATCTGGTTAACACATATCTTATCGCAAGCAGACCACCGTTTAAATCAAGTTCAAGCCTGGGCTGGTAAACGGTTAGAAACATTGAAAAAATTGATTGGTGAAAGCTTAAACGAACTTGACCTAACCGATGACCGATTAGAAGCAGTATTGCGTTACCTTAACTGTGACGAGAACTGGTATGCGTTTGAGGAAGAACTGGGAAGTAATTTGTTGCAAGTGTATGATATCAAACCAGAACGGGTAAGACTGGATAGTACAACAGCTTCAAGTTATTGCGGGGTGAATACTGAAGGGCTATTTCAATGGGGTCATAGCAAAGACCATCGTCCAGATTTGGCACAAGTCAAAATCATGCTATCAACATTAGACCCATTAGGAATGCCAATAGCAACAGAAATATTATCGGGAGAAAAAGCAGATGACCCTTTATATATCCCCGCAATTGAGAGAGTCCGTTCGACGCTAAAACAGCCAGGATTACTGTATATTGGGGACTGTAAAATGGCATCAATGGGGACAAGAATCCATATTGTATCAGGGGGAGATTTTTATCTATGTCCTTTAAATGCCAAGCAAACACCGACAGAAAAATTAAGAGAATATCTGCAACCAGTTTGGGATGAAAAACAAGAATTGACAACTATCAATTATGATTATGCAGATGGAAAAACGAGAGAGATTGCTGAAGGATTTGAACTAAAATTGCTCCAAAAAGAAAAGATTAACGAGCAAGAAATATCTTGGGAAGAGCGACAATTAGTAGTCCGTTCTTATGCCATTGCCCAGACAGAGGAAAAATATCTACGTGAACGCATACAGAAAACCGTTCATGCTCTTGAACAACTAAAAATCCCCAAACGCGGCAAGAAAAAGCTGACATCATTTCCAGAGTGGGAGTTATCTGTAGCTGAGATTCTCAAGCGTTATCGGACTGGGGGATTATTTGAAATTGATATTCAAACTCAGCGAGTTGAAAAAGTTAAAAGACAATATGGCGAACGTCAATCTCAAATAATAGAAGAAGTTTCCTTTAATTTAGATTTTAAAATTAATGAAGACGCGGTAAAACAACAAGTTCAACTGTTAGGCTGGCGAGTTTATGTCACTAATGAAACTGAAGCTAACCTGAGTTTGAAACAAGCAGTTCGTGCTTATAGAGATGAGTATTTGACAGAACGAGGATTTGCTCGACTTAAAGGCTTTCCTCTTTCTTTAACTCCAATTTATTTACAACGTGAAGACCATATTACTGGTTTGATCCGACTACTTTCAATTGGTTTGCGAGTTTTGACTCTTTTAGAGTTTCAGGTTCGTCGCCATCTTGACAAAAATCAAGAAAAATTGGCTGGACTTTATGCTGGTAATCCTCAGCGTAAAACGGCACGTCCTACTGCTGAAATGCTTCTTGTTGCATTTAAAGAAATCACATTGATATTAATTGAGGTTAACAATGAAGTCTACACTCATTTAACTACTCTTTCCCCTTTACAGCAGCGTATTCTTGTTTTACTTGGGTTTCCCCCTACTATTTATACTCAGCTTAGTGGTCAATCTTTTACTCCTGAGTAGAATTCTTCTAACTCTCGCAAAAATGGGCGAACCGGGAGTAATTACAGGTACTTTTCCATAGGGAGAAACTCTTGTAAAACCTTCTGGTTTATTCTGCAAATCAATTTCAATCAAATCAAAATCAATACCCTTTTCTTGAAGTACCAAGCGGGTACGGTGAGCATAAGGACAAACAACCGCACTATAAATCTTAATGTCAGCCATATTTAAATTCCTTAGTAAATTAGGATTTGTGTTAGGGAAATTTGTTGACATCAAAAACCCAAATCTTAAATAGTCAGTAGTTACTTGAAATACCGAGATCAGCGCAGATATGACTATTGCCAGTTATCTGTGCATCACCCTTGACGGGGCTGAATAATTTATTGATGACTTGCGACAAAATAGAAACTACAGTTTGTTGACCGATTTATCGGTGTTTGTTTTAGTAGTATTGCATGACCCCAGGAAAAATTCAAGTGGTTTTACAAAAAAATCTGTGCTTCACTAAATTTATGACTTACGAATGATTAGTATATCTAAATAATTATTGAGTTATACTTATGAGCAAAAGGTGAAATCAAGAACTATGAATACAAATACTGATATTACTGGTTTTCATGCACATATTTATTTTGATACCGCTAGTCGTGAAGCGGCTGCTCGTGTAAGAGAAGGTTTAGGTGCTAAATTTGATGTAAGATTGGGACGTTGGCATGAACAGCCTATAGGACCACACCCCAAATCAATGTATCAAGTAGCTTTTTTACCACATCAGTTTGGTGAAGTTGTGCCTTGGTTAATGCTTAATAGAGAAAGTTTAGATATTTTGGTTCACCCAGAAACGGGAGATGATGTCAAAGATCATACGGATAATTCTCTGTGGTTAGGGGAGAAGCTACCGTTAAATATTGAGTTTCTGCAAAGGTTGAAAACTATTTAAATTTACAAAAATGCTTTCTTATACAGTCCTTTTTGACCTAGATGGAACTCTCTCTGATCCTAAAGCAGGGATTACTCGCTGTATTCAGTATGCTTTATCGGAACTTGGTTATAAACCACCAGATGCTAATGAATTGCTTTGGTGTATTGGACCACCACTGAAAAGCAGTTTTTCCCAGTTATTGCAAACCGCTGATGACACATTACTGGAGAAGGCAATTTTACTATATCGTAGTCGCTTTTCTACGATTGGGTTATTTGAAAACTCCCTTTATCCGCAAATTCCCGAAACCCTAAAAATTATTCGTGCTGCTGGTTATCAGACTTTTGTAGCGACTTCTAAACCTCAAATTTATGCTACACGCATTATTGAATATTTTGATTTAGCACCTTTTTTTGATGGTGTTTATGGTAGCGAATTAGATGGTAATAGAAGTGTGAAAGGTGATTTAATTTCCTACATTGTAGAGAGGGAAAGTCTTTTACCTTCTACTGTGGTTATGGTAGGCGATAGGCTTCACGATATTATCGGAGCTAAGAAAAACAATATTGCTTCAATTGGTGTGACTTATGGCTATGGAAGTAGGGAGGAATTGGAAACTCACAAAGCTGATTTAATTGCTGATTGTCCAGATCAAATTCCTGTATTACTACCTTTGATTTGATTAAGATAGCAAATTTAAACCTATTTGTTAACAGCTAATTTCTAGCTAAAAATCTGAAGTTTAGCTTCATCAAATACCAAACCTCGACGGGCAAAATATTTATGAATGTTGATTTGCACAAATAAATCTTTTAGTTCTTCGGAAATTTCAGATGGGGGATTTCCTGATAAAGCAGTTGTAATTAAACGTTCTGCACTGTGAATTTCTCCACAGTCAATTGCTAGGGTTGCGGCACTACGATACAATATTGAACGGGTTGGTTCTGCTGCAAAATCATTTGTTATTAATTCCGCTGCTAATCGTTCTTTTTTAAATGCTTGTCGGGATAGTTGGGAAGCTAAATCTAAGTTACTTCTAAGTTTAGCAACTTGTGCCATTTCGGCTAAATCCATAGCTTGTTGATGTAACTCTTGAATCTGACTCATTTTTTTACTATGAAGGCTAAAGGAAAAAGATTAAATTGAGGTTGTCTAAGTTTATTTACTAGTTTTTTCTTTATTTTTTTTAGCTTTATTCTTTATTTTATTGATTTTTTTGATCAAGATCGTCTTGAATTTTAATAAAATTATCTGTATTAAGGCAAGTTAAAAAAATAAGATTGCGGCATTCCATTGATAAATATAAGCAATAATTTAATATATTAGTATTAATATCAATCTTGTACTTACGTAATATCTCTAAAATTTGATCACCTTGATTCTCAGCATTAATATTCTTAATATCTTCTTTTATTTGATATATATTTTTATCTATGTTATCAGTATTAATCCTTTTTATACAATTAAATTTTAAGTCTTTAAAAAACTTGTTTATATCCTCTTGATTAGCAAAGTCAAAAGAAATATTAAATGTTTGATATCTTAACAATAGCTTTTCTAGACAAGAATCAGAAACAAAATTTTTCATCTTCTGTCTTAAGATTTTTTCAGTTTCTTGTTTTAAAATTTTCGTAATATTATCATAGTTTTTTTCTTTTAAGGGAATACCAGTGTCATTATTCACCCAACGGTCATCTATTAACAACTCTCTCCACTGGTCTACCATATATTGTACAGATGTTATAAAATATATTTTAATATGAGAAGAAATAATAAATTGGCATTCTTTTATCTTTTGTTTTTCCTTGGGAATTTGATCTAGATATCTTAGTATTTTTTTAGGAATCCAATGACCAAATTTTGTTTTAATACCATACTTACCCCAGTCAATTTTATAACTATTATTATATTGTAGAAAAATATTTTCTATATCTTCATTAATGCCTTGAAAATAATTTTTACTAGCTCCACCTTGTTCTATAAAGTCTTTTTGCTTATACTCATCAGTTTTAGATTCTTTTTTCCCCTTTTCATTGAAGTTATATGTATGTTGTAGCACAGCATTAATAGTTATATCATTTCGTTCAACAAAACACCCCAATTGAATTAGAGCATATTTGAAATAGTAATCATCATCAGCTACAAATGTATTTATTTCTGAAACATCCATAAATTTGTTGTCTAATATTTTTAAATCGCTACAAAAATTTTCTATATCATTTTCATCTTGAGTATTATATAATATTTCTATATTTCCGTTATTTTCAGTTAAGCCTCTTCCTGTTAAATTAGCTGATCCTAAAACCAAACTTCCTTTTTTAGACGTATCCGAAAATAAACAATATGCCTTAGCATGAAACAAGCTAGAAGAGTTATTAACTTTAAAAGATATCTCAATATTATGGAAATGCGTATTTTTAATCCAATTATTGATCTCGTCTAGTCCTATACATATAGCTTCTCCTCTATCTATATATATTGATATTTTATATAAGTTTATTTTTTCTTGTAATGCTTTAATTATTGCATTGGCAGATTTTAAATTAAAATAACAGCTTACTAAAATCAGATGGTGCTTTTCTCCTATTACATTACCACGCAATAAAAAATTAACCAATAATTGTTGTTTGTCTTTTTCAAAAAAGAAGTTATTTGTGTAAATCATTGATATTTGTATTTCTATTAATCTTATATATGGCTAGTGCAAAAATGGTGTTGTGATTTAGATATTAATTTCATCTTTGATGAAATTATCATACTTAATTCTCTATTAAAGTGATTAATATATAGGAATCCTACTTGAATCTTGGTCAGTATACCGAGATTCAACCTTTAATTTTACGGTGTTTCCGGTTTAGAACTTGTTCAAAAATCAAATAGGAGTCCTATAATTAATTATACCTCAATATCTGAAGTTTTGCTGAGTTTAAAATTACATCGTAATCATCTAGAATCACACCACTTGACATATAGTAACATAAAAGTTACTATATCATTATGTCTAGTATAAAAGTTCAAGAATATCTTAAAGAAGATGGTTCTAGCCCTTACCAAGAATGGTTTGATAGCTTGGATGCCCAAGCTGCTGCGAAGGTAACAGTTGCTAAATCTCGTCTGGAGTTAGGTAATACATCAAATGTTAAATGGTTTGATGGAATCGGTGAATATAAAATTGATTGGGGTTCTGGATATCGGATATATCTTGCTCAGGATGGTAAGGAACTTATAGTATTATTTGGTGGAGGAACAAAGAAAAATCAGCAATCTGATATTAATCGTGCTAAAGAATTGTACCAAGAATACAAAAGACGAAAAAAAGAAGTTAGTAAAGAGCAAGCAACTGACAACGATAATAGAGAAAAGAGGTAATTATGATGGCACTTACTAGAGATTTTACAGAAACTGTTAACGCACGAGTACAAAGAGATTCTAAGTTTGCGATCGCTCTACTTGATGAAGCAATTTCTCTCTTTCTCAATGGTGAACCAGAAACAGCAAGACTGATTTTAAGAGATATTGTCAATGCAACAGTAGGGTTTGAACAGTTGGCAATTGAAACTTCTAAACCAAGCAAAAGCTTACATCGAATGTTATCTGTAAAAGGTAATCCAACGATGGATAATTTGACTGCAATCTTTAATGTTTTGCGTAAAAATATGAATGTTAATATTAATGTTCAGACAACAGAGGTAAAAACTATTTATGTCACACCTTGAACAAATTGAAACTGCAATTCTCTCACTTCCATCTCATGAATTTGAGAAACTGAGACAATGGTTTTTAAACCTAGATTATGAACGTGGGGATGAACAGATAGAACGTGATATTGCAGATGGTAAATTAGAAGCATTAGCGGAAGAAGCGATTTAATATATAGTTTTGTTTATTCCAACAAAGTCGCAAACGCCCAGACTGATTATAGCCTAAGCGTTTGACCATTGGGTCGCAGATAAACTTCTGCAAGTAAAAAATAATTAAACAGGCATCATTTGCATGGATCTGCACGATTCTGCACATCTACGGCAAGCAGCAGCACATTCCATCATCTTGCTATCATCGCTCATTTTTTCGCAGGTTGTTGCACAGCGATCGCACATTTCCGCACATAACATACAAGTGCGATCGCTGAATTCAGAACCAGCCATCATCATATTTGTACACATCATGCACATTTCTGCACAATCCCGCAGCATTGTCATCATGGTTGTATCCATGTACTTACTACCTTTAGTCATACAGTAAGTCATGGTTTCCATGCACATTTTATGACATTCCATGCAAGCGTTCACGCACATTTGCATTTCATTGGTCATAGATTTGGTCATCATCATCATCATAGTAAATACTCCTTGATTTTTTGATATGTATCTTCACCTGAGTTCGATGTAAGAAAACCAGCTAAAAATGAGTATTCAAAAGGGTTAGAGGCTTTTCTGGAAAGAGCCTATATTCTCAATAAGCCTTAATTATTGAGAATTAATAGGAAACCAGCCTAGATTTAAGTAAATTTTCATAACAAAATCTAAATTTATATTACGAATACTATTTGAATACAAACTCAAAGTACCTCAGATTAGGGACAATAGAAGAGGTTTAATTAAAGAAAATTAATGATTATAACTCATGGAATTAGAAACTATTTTCTGTGAAATTGATGATTTTTGTACCTATTTTGAGCCAATATTTCAAGCTCAACTTATCCCATCCCAAATAAAAAAAAGAATTAGACCCAGCCGATTATGTCTAAGTGAAATTATGACAATAATTGTGTATTTTCATCGCTCTAGTTACCGCAATTTTAAAGATTATTACCTGAAACATATCTTCAAATATTGCCAAGGTGAATTTCCCAATTTAGTGAGTTATCAAAGATTTGTTGAATTAATGCCAAATGCTTTAATTCCCTTGATGTATTATCTGAATACACGAAAAGGACTCAATACAGGTATAAGTTTTATTGATAGTACCTCTATTCCCATTTGTCATTCTAAAAGAGCCAAGACAAATAAGGTCTTTAAAGATTTAGCTGGCTGGGGGAAAAGTTCTATTTGTTGGTATTTTGGGTTTAAACTTCATTTGATTATTAATGATCAAGGAGAGTTACTTGCGTTTCAAATTACTCCTGGAAATACAGATGACCGAAAACCTGTTCCCACTTTGACTAAGAACTTATTTGGGAAAATATTTGGAGACAAAGGATATATTTCTCAAAAACTCTGGCTTGAACTTTGGTCTAATGGACTCAAATTAATCACTCCTTTCAAGAAAAATATGCGGAATAAGCTCTTGTCCCTGGAGGAGAAATTAATGCTCCGAAAACGCTCTTTAATTGAAACTGTTAATGACCAACTCAAAAATATTTCACAACTTGCTCATTCTCGACATCGAAGTGTTACTAATTTCATGGTTAATGTTGTTGCTGCAATAATAGCTTATACTTGGCAACCTAAAAAACCTTCTTTAAGATTTGATGAAAATGAAATTGAAACCTTACCAGTTTTATTAGCTTAATTACCAATTAAATATCAATATTACCTAATAGTAAATACATTTCAAAAAATTAATTTTTTGAGAACTTTTTGGCGTGGGCTTTAATTCTCAATAACCAATACTTATTGACAGAACTGTTGCTGTTACGTACTTTTAGACTTTTTATTTACATCGAACTCAGGTGTATCTTCAGTTCTGAGCCGAACTAATTACAACGCTAATTCAATTTTTTCAAAAATCAATAGGAGATGCAACCCTGAATTAAAATTGATAATTCCGATAGAATTACCGGAGTTTGTGTAGCATTGGTAGATAAATTAATGATATTTTTTTGATGAAGTTCTGATTAAATAAGGGTTACAAACTTTATTTTAAAATTTCTAATTTAGTAAAGTTATCAGCTTTTCAATTAGATATATCTATCCATATTGACTTATTACAAAATATTAATATTATTATTTCTTAACACAAAGCGAAAAAACAGCGTTAATTTTTTCTATAAAAGCAGAAGTTATTAACTTTAACTAATAAACTTCTGCCTTTTTATCCTCTATCTTATTGCTGATTTTTAAGATAGAGAATTTTCTAAATCAGCTTGCAAATCTAGATAATGCTCAATTCCGACTGACAACCTGACTAAATTATCCTTAATACCCCGTTTAAGTCTTTCTGTTTCTGGAAGTGAACCATGAGTCATTTTACTAGGATAGCAAAGAAGTGATTCAACACCTCCCAAACTCTCAGCTAAAACAAATAACTGCAACCGAGAGGCAAATTTTTCCACTTCATCAAAACCACCTTTTAATTCCAAACTAATCATCCCCCCAAAGCCAGACATTTGTGATTTGGCTAAGTGATATTGTTCATGACTAGGTAAACCTGGATAGTAAATTCGCTCAACTTTGGGATGTTGTTCTAAAAATTTCGCCAAAAACAAAGCGTTTTTCTCATGTTCGCGCATTCTTACCGCTAAAGTTTTAATTCCACGCAATACTAACCAACTATCAAAAGGACTAGGAACTGCACCAATAGCATTTTGATAAAACTTGATTTGCTGATATAGTTCCTCATTAGAAGTAACAACTGCACCACCAATAATATCGCTATGTCCACCCAGATATTTAGTTGTACTATGAACAACAATATCAGCACCTAAATTTAAAGGCTGTTGAAAATAGGGACTAGCGAAAGTATTATCAACTACTAAAATTAGATTGTGTTCATGGGCAACTTTTGCCAATGCAGCAATATCAATAATTTTCAGCAAGGGATTTGTCGGCGTTTCCATCCAAATTAACTTAGTATTAGGTTGAATTGCTGTTTCAAAATCATTGATATGATCAATATCAACATAAGTAGTAGTCACACCCCAATTTGTCACTACCTTTTCTAACAACCGATAAGTTCCACCATACAAATCATCCCCTGCAATAATGTGATCTCCTGTTTTTAGCAAACTTAAAATAGTCGTAGTTGCGGCTAAACCAGAAGCAAAAGCTAAACCAAACTTACCATTTTCTAAAGCAGCTAAAGCATCTTCTAAAGCTTGACGGGTGGGGTTGCCTGTGCGCGAATATTCATAACCTTTATGTTGTCCAATTGCTTCTTGCTGATAGGTAGAAGTTAAATAAATTGGTACAATTACCGCACCAGTTTGGGCATCTGGTTTTTGTCCTTCATGAATGGCTTTAGTTTCAAATTCCATTGTTTTCTCTTTTTTATTCGTGAGTTTGATTAATCCAATATTTAATTAAATCGGCTCTAGTTATTAAGCCAATTGGGATATCATGACTGGTAATGATAATTCCTGTTGTTCCCGATAATAAAACTCGGTAAGCTTCAGAAATATCAACTTCTTCATCTAGTAATGGTAATGGTTTACCCATGACTGCAAAAACTTCTTGATTAGAAAAATTAATTCCATCATGGAGGCATTTCATTAAAGATGCTTCATTCAAACTTCCTAAAACTTGATTATTATCAATTACAGGTAATTGAGAAATATTGAGTTTTTGCAGTAAATTTGTAGCTGTGCTTAAGGTATCACGAGGAGCAACAGCAACTATTGAAGGAAAATCTGTTTTTTGTGAAAGAATTTCTCCAACTTTAATAGTTCTTGTTTTTGTTCCTTCCCAAAAACCATTTTCCTGCATCCAGGTATCAGAATAGATTTTATTGATGTAGTTTCTACCTGTGTCTGGTAACAGTGCCACAATGTATTTAGGTTCGGTTAATCTAGCGGCATATTTGAGGGCAGCGGCTACTGCTGTTCCACAAGAACCTCCTACCAATAAACCTTCTTCCCTTGCCAAACAACGCGCCATATTAAAGGATTCTTTATCATTCACCCGCACCATTTCATCAACTAATTGGCGATTAAAAGTTTTAGGAATAAAATCTTCACCAATGCCTTCAACTTTGTAAGATTTTGGGCTATCTCCTGATAAAATTGAACCTTCAGGATCTGCACCAACAATAATAATATTGGGGTTTTGTTCTTTGAGATATTTGGCTACTCCAGAAATTGTGCCACCTGTTCCCATACTGGCGACAAAAACGTCAATTTTCCCTGCACTATCTGCCCAAATTTCTGGTCCTGTTGTTAAATAATGGGCGAGGGGATTATGGGGATTTTCAAATTGATTTGGTCTGTATGCACCGGGAATTTCTTTAGCGAGTCTTTCAGCTACACCGTTATAACTTTCGGGAGAATCAGGAGGTACTGATGTTGGTGTGACTACGACTTCTGCACCGTAAGCTTTGAGTAAATTGATTTTATCCTGACTCATTTTATCGGGCATCACAAAGATGCAACGATATTTTTTCACGGCCGCGATAAGTGCAAGTCCAACTCCTGTATTTCCAGCGGTAGCTTCGATAATAGTTCCACCTGGTTGTAAAAGTCCTGCTTTTTCTGCGGCTTCTACCATAGTGAGAGCTATTCTATCTTTTGTACTCCCACCAGGGTTGAGATATTCGACTTTGGCGTAAATCGTGGAGGCGATGTTTTTTGTGATGGAATTGAGTTTAACTAATGGGGTTGTACCGATCGCTTGTAAGATGTGATCATAAGTTGCCATATTGCCTCTTTATGACTGGGGGAAGTTGGTTTTTATGGGTTTTTAATGGTTGGATGTTGTGGAGAAAATCGCAAACAGCACTGAAACAAAGGCAGATAAAAATGGGCGATACCAATAAAATACACTAAATTCATAGTGTTAATGTAGTATACTCAATTTTGAGTTGAGGAATATAAGGTTAAGACTAAGAATTGATCAGAATATTCATTATAAAATTTAATATTTTATCGAGTTGGCAAAGTTCTTTCCACTTATTTACTACTTATACTTTGGAGTTTTCATACTTGTCTTTTATACTCTACTGTATTTGCACTCAGTAATTAAATAGTGCATTTGAACTATACGCTGTATTCAAATTGAGCCATCGCCCGCCCTAGAGTCATCAAATACTTAGAATATCTAACAATTAGCTGCCAATAAAATTAGTTAATCAATTTTTTCTTAAAAGGTACTTGCTTTTTCATGAGAGTTATGAGATTCTACTATTAATCTACGATAACTCGGTCGAGATGCAGTAGTTTATTGACAACCCACCACTAACGCTAATGCCTACAGCTATGGCTAAGGAGTTGAAAAAGCTTTGCTAAAAACTAAATATGCAGCAGTTACAGTGGCATAGCTGACAACTGCTATCCCAGAAAATCATTATCATTCTATATTCATCTAGTAAAAAATATTACTTGGAGTCTGATATGGGCAAACAACAAAAACAACTAAGACTAGGTGCATTTTTACCCGGAGCAGGTCAGCACGTTGCAGCTTGGCGACATCCCCAAGCACAAAGTAATGGCGCTCTCAACTTTGAGCATTATAAGCAGATAGCCCAGACAGCCGAGCGCGGTAAATTCGACGCATTTTTTCTCGCCGACGGTTTAGCCTTGCAACATCGTCCCGGTGCAGAAGGACGCACAGCCTTTGGAGGTGACTTTGAACCTGTTACCCTATTTTCAGCCTTGTCTGCGGTGACAGAGCGAATTGGTTTTATCGCCACTGCTTCTACTACTTATGAAGACCCGTATATTCTCGCACGCAAATTTGCTTCCTTAGATCATATTTCTGAGGGAAGAGCCGGCTGGAATGTGGTAACAACTGGTAGTAGTGAAACAGCCGGCAATTTCGGTTTGGAAAACCATCCTATTCACGCAGATCGCTATATTCGCGCCCACGAATTTATTGATGTAGTCAAAGGTTTGTGGGATAGTTGGGAAGACGATGCTTTTGTTCGTGATAAGGAAACAGCTTTTTACTACGACCCCAATAAAATACATGAACTGAACCATAAAGGCAGATTCTTCTCCGTGCGCGGACCATTGAATATTGCCCGTCCACCCCAAGGTTATCCTGTAATTGTGCAAGCAGGTTCTTCTGAAGATGGTAAAGAACTGGCTGGTAGAACTGCCGAAGTTATATTTACTGCTCAACAAACCCTAGAAGATGCTCAAGCCTTCTATGCAGATGTTAAAGGTAGATTAGCAAAATATGGCCGCACACCAGACCAACTCAAGGTTATGCCTGGTGTCTTTCCCGTAGTTGGCATTACAGAGGCAGAGGCAAAAGCCAAGTATCAGGAACTACAGGATTTAATTCATCCTCAAGTTGGTTTGGCTTTATTACAGGGACTTATAGGCACGGATCTTTCCTCTTATCCCCTTGATGAACCACTGCCAGATTTACCAGAAACCAATGATAACAAAAGCCGCCAAGCATTATTAATTGATATTGCCCGCAAACACAATTTTACCATTCGGGAGCTTTATCAATGGATTGCGGGAGCGCGTGGTCATTGGACAATTATTGGAACACCAGTGCAGATTGCAGATCAACTGGAAAGCTGGTTTGTCAATGATGCTGCTGATGGCTTCAATATTATGCCTCCTTATCTTCCTGGCGGACTAGATGATTTTGTTGACTTGGTAATTCCTGAACTACAACGTCGGGGATTGTTCCGCTCCGAGTATGAAGGAACAACTCTGCGTGAAAATCTGGGTTTATCTCGTCCAGTTAATCAATATCAAAAGGTATTAGCAGCAGTTTAAATAATTGGTTTCGCGCAAAGACGCAAAGGAGCAAAGGCGCAAAGTTTTAGATTTTAAATCTAAAGTTGAGCCAATTTCCAATTACACCATACAAAGATAAAAATATATGAGCGCAAAACGTCAGTTTCGATTAGGTGCATTTATTCAAGCTACTGGTCATCATATTTCTGCTTGGCGACACCCGAATACACAAATAGATGCAGGTTTGAATTTTGAGCATTACAAGGAAATTACTCAAACTGCGGAACGGGGGTTATTTGATGCTGTTTTTCTAGCAGATAGTCCAGGCGTTTGGGGTGGTTCTCCTGAAACTCAAATTCGTAATGGGAAAATAGCTCATTTTGAGCCTGTTACTCTATTTTCTGCTTTATCCTCCGTTACCAAAAACATCGGTTTTATTTCCACTGCTTCCACTACCTACGAAGAACCGTACACATTGGCACGGAAGTTTGCTTCCCTAGACCATTTGAGTAACGGTCGTGCAGGATGGAATGTAGTCACCACAGGGAATGAAAATGCGGCGGCTAATTTTGGACTGGAACATCATCCAGAACACAGCCAACGTTATGAACGGGCTGAAGAGTTTGTGGAAGTGGTGCAAGGTCTGTGGGATAGTTGGGAAGATGATGCCTTTATCAAAGATAGAGAATCTGGTGTTTATTTTGATGCGGACAAACTGCATACATTGAATCACAAGGGCAAATATTTTGCTGTTAGGGGTCCTTTAAATGTTGCTCGTCCACCCCAAGGTTATCCAGTTATTGTTCAAGCTGGTGCTTCTGAACCAGGAAGAGATTTAGCGGCACGCACTGCTGAGGTAATTTTCACTGCTAATCAAACTTTAGCCGATGCTCAGGAATTTTACGCGGATGTTAAAGGGCGGTTGGCGAAATATGGACGTTCTCCAGACGATCTTAAAATCATGCCTGGTGCTTTTCCCATCATAGGGCGAACGGAAGAAGAAGCTCAGGAAAAATATGAGTTTTTGCAATCTTTAATTCATCCCGATGTAGCTTGGGGAATTTTAGCCAACTATTATAAGGGTGTGGATTTATCTAAATATTCTTTAGATGATATAGCTCCTGAATTACCCACTGATACCAACAATAACAAGAGTCGTCTGAAACTGGTTAAGGATTTAGCTACTCGTGGCACTCTTACACTGCGTGAGTTATATCGTTCTTTGGCGACCGCACGGGGTCATCGTACCATTTTGGGTACTCCTGAAGCGATCGCTGATCAATTAGAAGAATGGTTTATCAATGGTGCGGCGGATGGTTTTAATATTATGCCACCGATCCTACCTACAGGATTGGATGAGTTTGTGAATTTAGTCGTTCCTGTTCTGCAAAAACGCGGACTCTTTCGTACTGAATACGAGGGTAGCACCTTGCGTGAAAACCTTGGTTTACGTCGTCCAGCTAATCGTTTTGCTGTTAAACAACAGGAAAAAACATTGGCGTTTGCGTGATTTCTACAGATCCCCGACTTCTCAAAGAAGTCGGGGATCTAAACCATCCCGTCAGCACAGACGTTAAAAGCCTACCGGAGTCCATGCAAACTATCGGAAAGTTAAGCTTGTTTAAAAGACAAGAATCTTCAATCTCACGTTAAAACTCAAGTCAAAATCAACAGCACGATATCCCACATATCCCTGATTTCTTGAAAATTCATAACTTTTAGATTCTGCAATTGTTTGAGAAGTCAGGGATCTAAGTTGTCTTGTAACTTTTCTAAGGAAAATATGACTAAATATAGCAAATTGAAAAGCTCTCCTTCCGCCGCAGTTAGAGCTAATCTCGATTATCCTGTCATTGATACTGATGTTCACACTAATGACTTTACTCCTGCTCTTGAGGATTATATAGCTCACTACGGCGGTGTGAAGCTGGTAGATGAATTACGCAAAGCTGAATCCTCCCGTCTCAATTCCAAGAGTGAAGGTAAAGACTGGTATCAACAAACTCCAGAAGAACGTCAGAACAACCGCACAATTCGCTCCCCTTGGTGGGCTAGAGTTACCCGTAATACCCTAGATTTGGCTACTTACACTCTCCCCGCATTACTCTACGAACGGCAAGCGGAACAAGGCTCAGACTATTCGGTACTATTCCCCAATAATGCCTTAGCTGCTGCTGGTGCAAGTAAGGAGAATCGGCAATTATTGCAACGGGCAATTAATCACTATCATGCTGATATTTATCGCAAATATAGCGATCGCCTGACTGTAGTAGCTGGTATCCCCATGACTACTCCCCAAGAGGCAATTGAAGAGTTAGAATTTTCCGTAAATACACTAGGTTTGAAGGTGGCAAATATCCCTGGTGGTGTAAAACGTCCAATTAAGGCGATCGCTGATAAATACCCAGCCGAGCAATTTCCTGAAATCGGCAAATATGCTTCTTACATTGACTTTTACGGTCTGGACAGCGAATACGACTATGATCCCTTCTGGGCTAAAGCCGTCGAATTAGGCGTACCTCTCACCACCCATTATGGTAGCCAAGGATGGACTGGACGCTCCTCCATCAGTAACTACATGAACAACCACATCGGCCACTTTGGTGATGGTTCACAAGCGTTTGCGAAGGCATTGTTCTTTGGTGGTGTAACTAGAAGATTCCCACAATTACGAGTTGGGATGCTTGAAGGTGGTGCAGATTGGGGCGCTCACGTCTACATTCATTTGGTAGATCGTTTCTCCAAACGGAGTTTAGAAGGATTGCAAAACTACAATCCAGACCTCACCAACGCTGATGAGTTGTTCGAGTTGTTTGCAGAGTATGGTGGAGAAATTACTCAAGGATATTCTCTCAGCAAAGAAGAGTTAACCAAGAGTGTATTGGGAGCTTCCTTTAACCGTCACAGTCGTTCACCAGTGGGTAGTGAATTAGAAGATTTTGGTGCAGCAGGTATTCAGTCAATTGAAGATATCCGCGATCGCTGGGTGAACAGTTTCTTCTTTGGTTCTGAGTCCGATGATCGCACCATTGCAGCCGCATTCAATGACAAAGCCAACCCATTGGGAGTCAAACTCAACGCCATTTACTCCTCCGATGTTGGTCACTGGGATGTACCCGATCTCACCGCACCTTTAGCGGAAAGCTGGGATTTGGTCAGAGAAGGGGTAATTTCTGAAGATGACTTCAAAGCCTATGTATTCGGCAACCCCTATAAATTCTATACCCAAGCCAACCCTGATTTCTTCAAAGGTACGGCGGTAGAATCCAAACTACCTAAAACTGAATCTCAAGTAGAGAACAAAACTTTGGTAGGTGTGTAAATGACCTTGTGAGGTTACGCCAAATAAATCCCATAGAGACGTTATACATAATACATAACGTCTCTACATCAAATAATGAAGAAAATGAACCGCAGAGGCACAGAGGACGCAGAGAAATTAAGAAAAGAGAAGATTAGTGAATTATGAGTAACTCTAATATATTTAGACCATACTCTTGCATCTCTATTCCTTTGCGCCTCTGCGTGAGATAAAAATTCTACAACTAACATTTTCATGACATTACCAAATACTAAACTCGGTCAAACCGGACTCACCGTTTCCCGACTCGTTCTCGGTACAATGACCTTCGGACTACAAACCGATGAAGAAACTTCTATAAAAATCCTCGATACCGCAGCCGAAGCTGGAATCAACTTTCTCGATACAGCCGATGTTTATCCCCTTGGTGGTGGATTACCCACTGCTGGACGAACAGAGGAAATTATTGGCCGCTGGTTAAAAGGTAAACGCGAACATTTTATTGTTGCTACTAAAGCCGTCGGTAAAGTCGGTTCTGCACCTTGGGATCAGGGATCTTCACGCAAACATATTTTAGATGCCATTGATGCTTCCCTGAGACGACTGGGAACTGATTATGTTGACCTGTATCAATTGCATTCTGATGATGCTTCAACTCCCCTCGATGAAACTCTAGAAGCACTCGATACAATAGTTCGTGCTGGTAAAGTCCGCTATATCGGTGTTTCCAATTTCTTAGCTTACCGACTAGCCCGCGCTTTGGGTCGTGCAGATGTCCGTCATTTGACTCGCTTTGTCTCCATTCAACCCCGCTATAATCTCTTATTCCGGGAAATTGAGCGAGAATTATTACCCCTAGCGCAAGAAGAAGGACTGGCTGTAATTCCCTACAATCCTTTAGCAGGTGGACTGCTGACAGGTAAACATAATCTGACTGAAGGACCAAGATCAGGTACTCGTTTTACATTGGGTGCAGCCGCAGAACGTTATCAGGAGCGTTATTGGCATGACCGTGAGTTCAATACTGTGGAGGAATTACGCACAGTGGCGGATCTAGCAGGATTATCTCTGACTACTCTAGCTTTAGCTTGGGTTCTGGCTAATCCGATTATTACAGCCCCCATCATTGGTGCTAGTCGTCCAGAACAACTTTTTGACAGTCTCAAGGCTTTGGAAGTAACACTTGATGACAATTTGAAACAAAAATTAGACGATATCACCGCAGAATATCGTAGGGGAGATTCTCTGCGTTAGGTGGCTTTTGAATGATTTTATTAAACTTTACCGGACGGTTGTTCCAGCCGTCTATTTTTATTTTTTACAGCAGATAAAATGATGAAAAAAATCAAACTTTCTAAATCTTTTCAACGCGCTCCCAATGCGCCAGAATTACCAGATACTCCTTTTCAATTTATTTGTTATTTCGTGAATCAATTCCGCTGGTGGTATGTATTAATGGTGTCTCTGGAAATCATACACGCCACCTGTGGGATTATGTTACCCTATGCTATTGGCGAAATGATCCGCAGTGTGACCCGCTCCACAGAAGACAGCAAACTCATTTTTGATACCTTAAAACAACCTCTAATCCTGTTCACGTCCTTGAGTGTGGGTGAAGTAGTATTTGGACGTTCTGCTGGACTGTTACAGACTATCCTCCATCCTATCCACAGACAGCATATTGTTCGGTCTTTATATGCCTATTTACAACAACATTCCCATCGCTACCTGAGCAGTAGTTTTGCTGGAGCATTAGCCCATCGCATTGCAGAAACTTCTTTGGGTGTCACCCAAACCATGCAAATGATGATTACTGAATTTATGCCAGTAATTATTGTTTATATCGTCTCCACAATTTTACTGTATCGCGTCTATCCTCCCCTGGCTGCATTTGTGGGTATTTGGGCAGTTTTATTCATCAGTATTTCCTTCTGGTTAGCGACTCGTTGCCGAATTTATGCCCGGAAAGCCGCCGCTGCTAGAAGTGAAACAACAGGCATTATTGTAGATTCGGTGACAAATCTCACCAGTAGCCGACTATTTGCTCGTTTGGGTTTTGAACGCCGCTATTTGAATGACCAATTAAAGCGCGAACTTAAAGAGGTGAGAAAGTCTAACTGGTATTCTGAACGAATTCGCTGGTTTCAGTTTATCTCAGCAGCAGTTCTGAAAATCGGTACTTTGTATTATTCACTTTCTCTCTGGAGTCAAGGAAAGATTGCTGCGGCTGACTTCGTTGTTGCCACCAGTTTGTCACTTTTAATCATTAGTGAAGCTCGCAATTTAAGCAAACGGTTTTTAGAATTTTTTGAACATATTGGTAATGTAGCTAATGGTGTGAATACTATCATTCAACCCCATGAAATCATAGATCGGGACAATGCGATAAATCACACCATCACTAAAGGTAGTATTGAGTTTCGGCAGGTGCATTTTGGCTACTCATCAAAGAAAACTGTATTCACTAATCTCTCTGTCACCATTCAACCAGGAGAGCGCGTCGGATTGGTGGGTTTTTCTGGTTCTGGGAAATCTAGTTTTGTCAATCTGATTTTGCGTTTATTTGACCCCCAATCGGGACAAATATTGATTGATGGGGTGGATATCAAAGATATGACTCAGGAAGCCCTACATTCGCAAATTAGCCTGATTCCTCAAGATCCTTCTCTGTTCCATCGGACTTTGTTAGAAAATATTCTTTATGGACGTTTAGAAGCTTCAGAAGCAGAACTGATAGAAGCAGCACGGAAAGCTTATGCTGATGATTTTATTGCCCAAATGAGGGAGGGTTATGATTCTCTGGTGGGGGAACGTGGTGTTAAACTTTCTGGGGGACAAAGACAACGAATTGCGATCGCTCGCGTTATCCTCAAAAATGCACCCATCTTAATCTTAGATGAAGCTACTTCTAGCCTCGATTCCATTACGGAAAAAGCCATTCAAGATACCCTAGATTCAGCAATGAATGGAAAAACGGTAATTGTGGTGGCACATCGTTTATCTACTATCGCGCATTTAGACAGGATTTTGGTGTTTGATCACGGTCGCATTATTGAAGATGGTACTCACTCTAAGTTATTGGCTAAGGGTGGGGCATATCACAGATTATGGCAAATGCAAGCGGGTGGATTTTTACCAGTAGCAGCTATAACAGGTGACAGTTGACAGAGTTAACGCAATTATTTGACATACGGCATATTGCTGTATTAAATTGTATTTACGAGTCTATCTAAAACTAATTAATATGAATGTTGTATCTAATCCAAAACCGATAGCGAAACTTGAAGCTCGTATCAGCAAAAGACATCAAACACTAAAACTAAATATTGAAGATGCTGAAGCTTTTGTTGATGCTCTAGTCAATCCTCCAAAACCTAATCATGCCCTGAAGACAATGGCACTACGATATCAGCAAATAATGTCAGTGTAATGACTCTCAAGATCGAGCCTTTATAGTTTTTCAGATAGCAAGCCCTAGATATATGTTTCCTGATAATCCTGTCATAGATCCTACTTTAGATAAATTTAATCGCCTTCCTTTTTCTCAGCGCGTTGCTGAAGTAATCAGTAAACCAAAAAGTTTTTCCCAAAAAGCGATTCCTATAAAACACTGATGCTATCATCAAACAATCAGTAATATAAAATACTTTTTAATTCCCAGTGTTCTAACCAGTAGATATCATATAGATAACAATTACTTATGATTGGCTGGGTAATAATTTCTTGACGCTAACCGGATGGAATATAAATGCTTTCAACGACTTGATATTTCCTCTGTAGGGCTTGAGATAAAAAAGCTAACATCTGTTTGAGTGTGAAAAGTGTGCGATAAATTAATCGACTACCCTTCCTTTTACGGCTGATTTTGAGCCATAGTAGATTCACCCAGATATTAACTAGAAGAAAGGATATTCCAATGAATAGTAATCTCAAAACTGGATTTTTGTTATTCGTCTTAATTCGACAAATATTTTTCAGACGATAACTAGTTTCAATGCCAAATCTTTTTCGATAATCTTGATAGATATAATTTAAATTTGTTTTGACCTTATAAGCAAGATAAACAAAGTATTGAACTCCATGCTTTTTATGCTTTCCCTTTCTATATTTACAGACAATCCATAAATCAAATGTGACGAAATCATCTTTGTCTCTTGTAATGGTATAGGTAGTTTTATAACTTTTTTTACCCTTGAGAAATTGTTTGATTCCTCCTTTTTTTCCAGTCTTGATAGCAGGCATAAGAAAGGGGATATCTAATGCCTGTAACCATCTAATTACAGGAGTATTAAAAAATCCTCTATCCAAGTAGAGTTTTTTTACATTTATTTTGAGGGGTTCAAGTTCTGCTAATAAATAAGTAATTAAAGCCACACTAGTATCTAATTGGCGAACACCTCTTATTGCCAGAGTTACACGCTTATTATTACTAATAACGTATAAAGTGGCATAGGCGTAAAATGAATTAGTACCAGATTTAGCTTCACTTCGATATATGTAGGGTAATTCTGACGGTGTTGGTTTACCATAATAACAAATTAAATTTAAATCAATCGCTATTTTTAAACACCCCTTTTTTAATCCTAAAGGAATTCGACTTTTTAATGCTTGATTTATTTGCGCTTCTAATTCCTCAAAATTATTAATTTTATTGAGATGATATCTAATATCATTAGCTGTCGGAATATTTTTTAACAATTTAGCTGTGTTTTCAATACTGTCTCCAGTGCTGGCTGCTTTAACCAGAATCTCGAATAAAGTTTGTTGGTCACAGGCTCCTTGCGTTTCAATCGAAAAATTTTCTACTAAACACTGAATAACCTGCGTCTTGGGTTTCTGAGTCGGTTAAAACGAGTTCTTCTGTAGATTCGCCCTGCGTGGCTTTTGTTAGAGATGAAACAGTCAATTTTTTCAACCAATATGCTACACACTACATTCATCATTTCATATTTTGACCCAGTGCAAATTACTATAACTATTTCTTATGTATTTAGTATTTTATATCACATAAATGTCTATCGTATTTTGTTGTTGATGCCTGCTTCGTCTGTAGCAATAGCGTTAGCATTCCGTAAAAATCGCTCTTTGGGAAAAACTTTTTGGTTTACTGGTAATAGCATCACGACGCGACCGGAGCAGCATTGTAATCGGAATCTATGGAGCATGGGGAGAGGGTAAAACTACTGTCTTCAACTTTATAGAAAAAAAGCTTGAAAGCAATTCGGATATTATTTGTGTACGCTTTAATCCTTGGTTTTTCAAAGATGAAGAAAAGTTACTTCTAAGTTTTTTCAAGACATTAGCAGACGCGCTCAATCAAAAGTTGCAAACAAGAGTGCAAGAAATTGGAGGTTGGCTTGCGAAGTGTGGAGAAATTCTTGCTCCTTTGTCTTTAGCAGATCCAACAGGAGCAGTTAGAGGTTCTGGACAAATCTTTGAAAAGATAGGTAATCTTTTTTCTCAAGTTGAGTTAGAAGAGAATAAAAAGCGCATTGAAAAAATACTGGATGAGGAGAACAAACGAATTGTTATTTTTATAGATGATATTGATCGTCTTGATAAATCAGAGATACAAAGCATATTTAAACTTGTTAAGTTATCTGCTGGCTTTAGGAATACAATTTATCTCTTGGCTTTTGATGAGGAGAAAGTTGCAGCAGCAATTTCTGAAAAATATGGCTCTGGAGATGTGGATGCAGGACGCAGCTTTTTAGAAAAAATTATTCAAGTGCCACTAACTTTGCCACAAGTGAGTTTTGGCTCTCTACAAGAATTTTGCTTTAAATGTATTGATGATGCTCTAAAAAATGCAGAATTAGAACTAATAGAGGAAGATGTCAGAAGATTCTTCAAATACTTTTCAGAAGGTTTAGCAATTCAGCTAAAGACACCAAGAGTTGCCCAAAGATATGGTAATGCTATTACTTTCTATGTTCCTCTTTTGAAAGGTGAAGTAAATATAGTTGATTTATTACTTATTGAGGGAGTAAAAATTTTATATCCCAAATTGTATAACTCCATTAAGGAAAAACCGAGCTATTTTCTCGGTGAAATTCTGGATCAAGGTGCAAACTTTGAACAAGTCAAAAAGTTGATCAATGATTTTATTGAAAAAAATATTTCTGATTTGAGCCAAGAAGCTCAATTATGTGCCAAAAACTTACTCAAAGAATTATTTCCTCGATTGACTGGGGTACTAGGAAATATTCATCATGGCTCAGACTGGCAGGCAAAATGGACTCAAGAAAAACGAATAGCTTCTTTACGATATTTCAAAAGATATTTCGCGTATAGTATTCCTGAAGACGATATCTCAGATCAAAGATTGATAGTTTTTCTAAGCAAATTGGACAAGGGTAGTACATCTGATATTAGTAATGAAATAAAGGAAATCACAAACTATCAAGGTTCAAAGATAGAAACATTTATTACTGAGATTTTTAGAAAAGTTAATCAGTTGTCACCGTCAGCTTCTCAAAATCTAGTCCTAGCTTTAGCTCAAATAGGAGATTATTTCCCAAAACCCGAAACACTGTACTCTTTTGATAGTTCTTTTAGTAAGGCTGGAATTTTAATTAGCGATTTAATTCAGCGACTTGATACATTTGATGCGAAATTTAAGTTATGTCAAGATATTCTTCAAGTTGCTGAACCCATATCTTTTGCTACAGAATGTTTTAGATGGATGCGTATAATTAAAAAAGATGAAGAAAAAGATGAAGAAAGTTTATTTTCTGAATCTGCTCTTAAATCCCTTGCTGAAATAGTTGTTGATAGGATTAGAAATATAGCTCAAGAAGAAGCTATTTATACTATTTTTCCTGATAGTGCGCGTGAGTTACTTAGCTTTTGGGCATATTGGTCTTCAAAAGAAGAGACTAACAACTACTTGCAAAAATTATTTGAAAATGATTCTTCTAACTCCGTAGAATTTCTAAAGTGCTATATTCCAACAGTTTGGTCTATGGGAATGGAACCTCCTTATCGTGTGGGCTTACCTTTTAAGGGAGATATTGATCGACATAGTTACGATGCAATTATCTCTGTAGTTGACGCTGAATTGTTTATTCAATTTTTACGAAGCATTTATAGTGAAAAACTTAATTCGCAAG
This sequence comes from Anabaena sp. 54, assembly GCF_017355725.1. Classification (NCBI taxonomy): domain Bacteria; kingdom Bacillati; phylum Cyanobacteriota; class Cyanophyceae; order Nostocales; family Nostocaceae; genus Anabaena; species Anabaena sp. 54. The sequence continues at coordinate 116,057 of NZ_JAAVWA010000001.1, read as the reverse complement.
AGTTTTATCAAAAAAATGACCCGCGATCATCAGAGGAATTAGCTGCTTGTCAGTTTGTTTATATTCATCAAAAAGTTTTGACCGAATTAAATAATATAGACTCAAACAACTCTGAAACTTGATTCTGAAGATTCAAAATTAAATTAAAACAAAGATTGCCTGTATCAAAAATTAACACATCTTCCCTGATACTCTCAATAGCATCAGCAACCAGTTTATTTTTACAACAATAGTTATCTATTCTAACCACGAATAAAAAAGTAAATAGTCATGCTAAAACCAACAACAATCACAAATATCCGCACAAAACGAGGGTCTAATCTCCGAGCATAATGAGCGCATAAATAACCACCAAGTGAACCACCCACAGCCATTAAAATAGCCTGATGCCAAGCAATTAAACCAGCGAACATAAAAGGAAAAATAGCGATACCGTTGATACAACTACCAAGAAAAGATTTAAAAGCATTCATGGTGTGAATATTTTTAATACCTAAAAAGCTTAAAGTTGCTAACATTAAAATTCCTAAACCTGCACCAAAAAAACCTCCATAAATAGATATTGCTAATTGAGCAATCACAAGAATTAATAAAGGTGGAGATTCTGATGATGATTTTTTGCTTTGAAATTGTAGCCACATTTTCAGAGGTTCGCTAAATGTAAATATCAGCGTGGCTGAAAGTAACAGATAAGGAAGTAGCTGTTTAAACACATCCGCAGATGTATATAACAAAATAATAGAACCAATTCCCCCACCAATTAAACTGGTAATACATAGTATCAAAAGCTGTCGTCGCGGAATATGTAAATTGTGACGATATGCACCCGCACTGGCCATAGCTGCAATCCATAAAGCAGTATTATTTGTAGCATTGGCAGTAATTGGCGATACACCAGTAAATATCAACGTGGGGAATGTAATAAAACTACCACCTCCCGCTACAGCATTAAGTGACCCGGCAATAAACGCGGTACTGAAAAGAAGCAAGCTATGGACAAGTGTTAAATTGTTGAGCATTTTGGCTGGTAAATTTTGAGAACAATGTTTGCTAAAAGACTTGTTTTTTAGTAAAAACTATGGAATACTCCTAATATAATACGCTAATCCGACCAAGAAACCGTAGTTAACTTAAAACCCTGGTAGTTTGCCAGTTAAAAAATTTAAATCGTAGGAGTGAAATTGATTCACTTCTATCTTTGGCTGTCATTCAACTTGCGATTTTTGCAATTAACCAAAAATTCAAACAAATCCTAATCAAGGAAAGGACTAAATGAGTAACTTACAACTTTATTACGCTAAAGCCTCTACTTTCTCCCAAAGAACCCGTGTGGTATTACTGGAAAAAGGAATTGATTTTACAGCAATTGAAATTGATTTACAGAATAAGCCAGAAGCTTTTACCCAAGTTTCTCGCTATGGTAAAGTTCCTGCGATTAAGCATGGAGATGTAGAAATATATGAGTCTACAATTATCAATGAATATTTAGAAGAAGTATTCCCCGAACCCGCTTTATTACCTCATGATCCTGCTAAAAAAGCAGTTGCTAGGATTTGGATTGACTACGCTAATACTCGTTTAGCTCCAGCCTTCGGTAAATTGCTGCGTGGTAAAGATACACAAGAACAAGAACAGGGACGGAGAGAGTTTTTAGAGTCTCTTTTGTATATTGAAGAAGAAGGATTAGGTAAACTTTCTAGTAATGGTGCTTACTGGTTGGGGGAAAATTTAAGTTTAGTTGATATTAGCTTCTATCCTTGGTTTGAAAGATTACCAGTTTTGGAGAAATTCCGTAATTTTACACTGCCAACAGAAACACCTAAATTGCAGCAATGGTGGGAAAATCTGCGTCAACGGGAATCCATTCAACAAGTTGCTAATCCTACAGAATTTTATGTAGAGAGATTTGCTAAAATTCTCGGTTTAACAGTCCCAACGGCGTAAAATGCAGTTTTTGAAATTACTTTAATATTAGTGCTAATTAAGGTAATTTCACTAATAATTAATGGTTTGATTAAATACAAAGAATGGTAAAAATGACGTTTAAAAGTTTCTCTTTCAAAAGTTTAAAAAAACCTAAGTTATTTGCTTTGGTGACAATGTTTTTTGCCTTTGTAGTAAGTATCCCCTTATTACCTTTACCAGTATTATCAGCTGATTCTCGCGCTAACATTCAGTTTGTTTCATCAAATTGGGTAGCTGAAAACGCCAAAGATCCCAACCTCAGAATTTTAGATGTACGTAATTTTCCTCTCGACTATATAGAAGGACATCTTCCCAATGCTGTAAACATTGCTGATATGGCTTTTAGAGGTCCAAAAGAAGGATTACCAGTACAATATTGGGACAATCAAAAACTAGGCGAAATATTTGCCAACTCAGGAGTAAGAAATAATAGTCGTGTACTCGTATATTCAGATGGTAGAGATGTTTTAGGTGCGACAATGGTTGCTTATTTACTAGAACGTTCTGGATTGAAAGATATTGCCGTATTAGATGGTGGTTATACTGGTTATAAAACTGATCAAGTTGTCACAAAAGAATTTCCTAAATACTCAGCCAGTAAATTCACAGTTCGGGATAACCCTTCAGTGCGTGTGAGTTTAAATGATGTGAGAAAATTTATTGGTAAGCCAGGAGTTACTTTTATTGATCCTAGACCAGAAAAATTGTTCCGGGGTGAAGAAAATATTTGGATACGCAATGGACATATTCCTGGTGCGCGGAATATTCCTTGGGTAACATTTACAGATGCTAAAAATCCTCACAAATTAAAGTCATTAGATGAGATTAAGAAAATTCTGGCAGATAAAAAGATTACTCCTGGAAACGACATTATTGTTTCTTGTAGTACAGGACGAGAAGCTACATTACAATATGTGGTTTTAAAGCATCTGCTTAATTATCCCAAAGTCAGAATTTATGAAGGTTCTTGGACAGAATATAGCACTCAAAAAGATTTACCAGTGGCTACAGGAGAGGAAAAACTAACTTAGAAGAACACAAGTTAAAAGTCTTTTCCAGTATTTCTGTCATGAACTCATAGTTTATGTTAACTCCTGCTTCCTTTCCCTTTGGGACGCTACGCGAACAAATTTTTGAAAAATAAATCCATGAGGTATGCAAGTAATTTTACTAATCACTGCTTCAATTTTCATCTTTAGTCCAGTATATGTATTTGCTGCTAATAATCTCGATCAAGATAACTTGGTCAGTTGTAGAAGTAGTAAAGATCAACCTCCCAGTGATTCTACAAGCGATCGCTCAGGAGCTTAGTTATCTATGGGATTATCCATCCAAGTAGTAGCTAATCCTACAGAACTTTATGTAGGGGGATTGGACAAAATTCTTGGTTTAAAAGTTCCAACAGGATAAAATGCGGTTCTTAATATTACTGCTGATTCAGGTAGTTGCACTCATATCACTATTTACCAATTCGCCAGCATTAGCAGATACCGTTAATCCCTGTCCTCCAGGAATGGTAATGATTTCTGGAGGCACATTCAAAATGGGAGCAGATGATTCTGGTTTTGAGGAAGAGCGAACAGGAGAAAACGTGACAGTTAGCTCCTTCTGCATTGATAAATATGAGGTAACAAACGCCCAATTTGCTGAGTTTGTCAATGCCACAAATTATGTAACAGTTGCCGAACGTCCATTATCAAAAAAGCAGTTTCCCGACTTACCAGATGAGCAGAGATTACCAGGTTCTCTGGTATTTCAAATGCCAAAACAAGGCGTTAAGCAAGTTCAGTTTCTCAGTTGGTGGCATTGGACACCCAGTGCTAATTGGCAGCATCCTTTTGGGACTGATAGCAGCATTACAGAGAAAGAAAACTATCCAGTTGTGCATATTGCCTACGAAGATGCTCTAGCCTACGCCCAATGGGCAGAAAAATTACTACCAACAGAAGCACAGTGGGAATACGCCGATACCGGAACAACTCATATCGGCTTTCGATTAGTAAAAAACCTGAATTAAAGAACACTCTCTTAATTCCTCTCTGTGCCTCCGCGTCTCTGCGTGAGAAAAAAATATGTTAAATTTAATTTTGCGAGCGCTCGCATTATCTCTTTCCATCATTTTCCTCATCACTACTAGCCCCGCACTAGCAGATACAGGCAAAGTATTACCGATTAATCCACCATCTTTTAAAGGTAAAATCGGCATTACTTACAAAGAATCAACACCAGATTTTCCCGCACCAATTAAAGCTCCTGAAAAAGCCCCTAATGTACTATTAGTACTATTGGATGATGTGGGTTTTGGTCAAGCAAGTACCTTTGGTGGTGCTATAGAAACTCCGAATTTGACTCGTTTGGCGGAAAAAGGATTACGTTACAACCAATTCCACACTACAGCCCTTTGTTCACCTACCAGAGCAGCTTTATTAACTGGACGCAATCATCATTCAGTGGGTACAGGCGTAGTTGCAGAGTTAGCATCTGGTTTTCCTGGTTACACAACTATTTTACCTAAGAGTGCAGCTACTGTAGCGGAAGTATTACGGCAGAATGGTTATAATACAGCAGCTTTTGGTAAATGGCACAATACACCAGATTATGAAACTAGTGCGGTTGGACCCTTTGACCGCTGGCCGACATGGTTGGGATTTGAGTATTTTTACGGCTTTTTGGGTGGTGATACTAACCAATGGAGTCCGGCTTTAGTCGAAAATACCAAGCGGATTGCACCACCAACCAATAATCCTGATTACCATTTGACACCAGATTTAGTAGATCATGCTATTAGCTGGATTCATTCTCAACAGTCTATAGCCCCTGATAAGCCTTTCTTTACCTATTTGGCTACCGGTGCTACCCATGCACCTCATCACGCTCCTAAAGTCTGGATAGATAAGTATCAAGGCAAATTTGATCAAGGCTGGGATAAATTACGAGAAGGAACTTTTACTCGGCAAAAACAACTGGGTGTAATTCCTGCTAATGCCCAACTTACTCCTCGTCCCAAAGAATTACCAGCGTGGGATTCCTTATCTCCAGATGATCAAAAAATCTATGCCCATGAAATGGAAGTATTTGCCGGATTTTTAGCATATACAGACCATGAAGTAGGAAGATTAATTAATGCCATTGACCAAATCGGTGAATTAGACAATACCTTAGTTTTCTACATTGTTGGTGATAACGGCGCTAGTGCTGAAGGTGGTTTAGCAGGTAGCGTCAATGAATTAAAAGTTTTCAATAAAGTACCCGAAAGTCGAGAACAACTTCTAGCTTCTTTGAATGACTTAGGTAGTCCCAAAACCTTTAATCATTATCATGCAGCTTGGGCTTGGGCTGGTACTACTCCCTTCCAATGGACAAAGCAAATAGCTTCTCATTTTGGTGGCACTCGTAACCCCTTAATTATTGCATGGGGCGATCGCATTAAAGATCAAGGCGGACTTCGTAGCCAATTCCATCATGTCATTGATATTACGCCAACTATTTTTGAAGCTGCGGGAATTACTGCACCTACAAAAGTTAATGGTGTGAAACAACAGAAGATTGAAGGTACTAGCCTACTTTACACCTTTGATGATCCTGAAGCTGCTTCTGAGCGTAAAACTCAGTATTTTGAGATGTTCGGAAACCGGGCTATTTATAATAATGGATGGATAGCTGCGGCTCGTCATCCTCGATTACCTTGGCAGGGTACAATTAATGCTGACTTCGAGAAAGATCCTTGGGAACTATACAACATTGATGAAGATTTTAGCGAAGCGAATAACTTAGCATCTGAAAATCCAGAAAAACTGCAAAAACTGCAAAAGTTATTTTTATCAGAAGCGCGTAAACACAAAGTTTTACCATTAGATGATCGCCTTTCTGAACGTTTTGATGTCCAAAGTCGTCCTTCCCCAGCCGCAGGACGGACAACTTTTACTTACTATTCTGGTGCAGTTAGTATTCCCGAAGGTAGCGCCCCAAGTCTGAAAAATAAATCTTTTAGCATTACGGCTGATGTGGAAATTCCAGAAAGTGGTGCAGAAGGTGTTCTATTAACCCAAGGAGGACGTTTTGCTGGTTGGGGATTTTTCCTCGAAGATAGTAAACCAACTTACGTTTACAACTTTGCTAATTCCGAACGCTACATTATTCAATCTTCTGAAAAATTAGCATCAGGTAAATCAACAATCAAATTTAATTTTGATTATGACGGTGGTGGAGTTGGTGCTGGTGGAATAGGGAAGTTATTCATTAATGATCAACAGGTGGCTGAGGGTCGAATTGAAAAAACTTTACCCTACCGTTTGGCTTTAAATGAAACTTTTGATGTGGGTCGAGATACAGGTACTCCGATTGTGGAAACCTATCAAGTACCATTTGCATTCACAGGTAATTTACAGAAGGTTACTTTAAATTTGAAGTAATTGTTTTCTCACGCAGAGCCGCAGAGGCGCGGAGAGCAAGATTGAGAGGATATTTTAAAATTCATACTCAATTATTTTCTTCTCTGGTGTGTCCTCTGTGCCTCTGTGGTTAGTTTTAAAAAAGATTTTGAGGCTTAACAGAATCATATTGAATATTCCTTTCTTCTTTGCCTATTGGCGCGAAATAAGAAATTTATGAACGAAATTATCCCCATCCTTGACAAAATTGCATTTCTGGCTTTTGTTGTTGCTACTATGTTTGGTACGGGTTTAAAGTTAACTATTCAACAAATTTGGCAACCTCTTCGTAATATCCGTTTGGTTGTTTTATCGCTATTTGCAAATTTTGTTTTAGTGCCACTTTTTGTATATTTGTTGCTGCAAGTAATACCTGTTAATGAACCTGTGAAAGATGGTTTTATTATCATGGCATTAGCATCAGGTCCTCCAGCATTACCTAAACTTGCCCAAATAGTGAAGGGGAATTTAGCTTTTTCTACAGGGTTGATGATGATGCTAATGTTCGGCACTATTTTTTATATGCCGATTGTATTACCATTAGTTTTGCAAGGTGTAGAAGTCAATTCTTGGGATATTGCTAAACCTTTAATATCTTTAATATTAATGATGCTAACACCATTAGGAATTGGGTTATTAATTAAGGCAACATATCAGGATATCGCTTTAAATCTCCAAACAATTACTTTCAAAATATCTAATTTTGGATTGCTTTTAGGTTTAGGAGTGAGATTGATAGTACACTTTAATGAAATTCTTGTTTTATTGAAAACTGGAGTGATATTTATTTGTGCTATTTTTATTATCTTCTCTTTTACTGTGGGTTATTTGTTAGGTGGTCCTGGTATTGATACTCAAAGAGTTTTAGGAGTAGGAACTGCACAACGTAATTTTGCCGCAGCATTGTTAATAGGTACGAGCAATTTTGATAATCCGAATGTGATCAGTGTGATTATGGTGACAAGTTTATTAATGATGGTTTCAGTTCTAATTTTAGGTAAAAATCTACCAGAATTAGATCAAGAAGAAGGTATGGGTGCGGAAATAAAGCAGCTTGAAGTTTAGTGATGACATAGGAGGGAAAATGATGTATATAAGAGCCAAATAATAATTGACAATCTTTAATGTATTTTTGAGTGTCTAGCAGGTGACAATGCCAGACTTGATCTATAAGTTGACTAGGAACGAAATAATTGGTATTAGGATAGAGCCAAAACAACATCAAAAAACATATATATTGTGCGATCGCCCAATCAGCTTGTTTATCAGTCAAACCGCACCTAGACTCAGGCTTCATGAGCCGATATTTTACAGAACTAAATTCCGGCTGACTAGGACTTTGATGAATAAATTGTAATAACTTTTTGTTCACAATGACACCTGGTATAATTACATTATTGAATCAGAAAAGCATATTGGCGTTATTGCTATTGCTCTGAGTGATTCCTAGAGTTCTATCAGCAGGTTTATCGTCCGTTATGCAAATTTAGGTAGTGATCCGAAAGTAGTGAAAGAGATAAAAGCTATGCCAATCGCATATTATAGTCTTATGTAACAATACCTGACAGGATGAAAAAAATAGTTAAGATACCCATAGAATAAGACGCATAGCTCTCTCACTCTGTTGATAATACTTCTGCTTATTAGGAAATAATCTTAATAATGATCTAACTGAAAGCCAATAAAATCGTGACGATATCAATAGGGTTTCAGGACTTTGGTGAAGGTATAAGGTATTGTTAACTAACATCATTTAATTATCGGTAAAATCCACTTTTATAGTGTTAATAATCTTCAGAATTATGTTAAAATACATAAATAGTTATTCTGTAAAACTATGACACCAGAAGAATTATTAAATCAAATATCAGACGGCATCTGGATTAACAAAGGTGGCTTGAAAGTTCCCGATGATGTTGTTCAGGCTTTGCAACGAAAAGAGGATTGGTTTGATGGATTAAACCCTGTTGTTTATTCAAAAAACAATCTTCCCGATATAAAAGGAATTTTAAATTTTTTCTCCGAACAGGAATTAGATCAAGAGGTTAGTTTCGCCGCAACTGAGATTTTACAATCTTGTTATGGTGTGAATAAAGTAGTTAATTCAAAAGTTCACGATAATCCCCAAGCATCAGGAGAGAATAAATTAGATTTACTTGCTGGTCAAGCTACTAAACCGGACGATTACACAGCAGCAGTAGAAGTAAATAATTTATTTATGAATTGGGGAAATATTGTCAAAAGTAATTATACAAATAACAGTGATGATATTTTTCTAAGAATCAAAAGCATCGAAGAGACTAATAAAAATTGGTTTCAAGATAAAGTTGATGATTTGAAGGCACAAGTATTAGCTGCTTATGATGATTTAATGTCCCGATTTGATGAACAAGAAGATCCTGTACCCCAAGAAGTCAGGAATCATTTTATTGCAGTTAGAGAAAAAACTGAACAGAACTTTTCTGAAGCCATAACTGAGTTTCCACAAGACAACGACAATTTAGTAAATATATTTTTAGGATTATTTAACAAACTCAAAGAAGAATTGAATAATATACTTCAGCAAATTAAAGAAACGATATTTGGTAAGGATGAATCTAAAGCAGCCAAAGTAGAGGCCAGACAAGAAAATAAAGGCAAAGTAGATATAATCAAATTCCTAAAAAGTAAAGTCATTCGTCCTACTATGGTAGGTATCAGAAGGCTATTTACACAGGGTAAAAAGTTAGTTGAGTTCAAAGACCAAGCTAACTATGCTCAAGATAATCTAAAATCACAATTTGGAAGTGTTGTGAGTAATTATGGTGCAATCACACCAGTACCAACACCAACTAATTTAGATGTTGTCAATATGCTTTGTAAAATAGCTGAAAGTTTGCTATCAACATTTATATTAAAAGGCATTTCATTACCAAGAGCATTTTTTGATGCTATTAAAAATACTGTAGTTTCAGTCATCACTAAAAGATTATCTATCCCTGCTAGTGAAGCAATTCGATATATTACGGGAGGGATGCTAAAATCAGCCAAAGATTTATTACCAGCAGTTTTCAATAATACAGGAATGTTTGCAGGTGCATGGGGACTTTTAACCGCTTGCGCTCCTTATATTTTAGCAGCAGCAATAATTATAATTATTGCTATCAATATGGCTAAAAAGAATCAATTGGGTAATTTCATTTGGTTGTTAGGAATTAAAGAGAATCAGATTGAACCTGACCTGGGAATTGCCAGAGTAAGCGGTGATTCACTGGAACGTATGAAATGTTTGAAAGAGTTTAAACTTGACTTTCTTGAGGAAACAAATAAACAATATCAATATTTATATGCTTTAACCTTTAAAAGTGAGAATCTTTCTAGAAGCTTTGACATGACCGAAGAAATGCCAATCATATTATCAGAAGAAGCTGCTAAAATTATCAGAGATGGGTTTTCTTATTTAGAAGATATGCCACCTTATTGATAATAATTTGGACATACAATTTTATGCCTACAGAATTTACAAATATCAAATATGAACCGGATGGTTCGGCTGGAGAAATCCAAGTAGTGACAGAATGGCCAGTGTGGAACTGCAAAAAGCAGGAATGGATTAAAGGAGAAAAAACTACACTGAGAAATATATTACTTGCAGCAATGCACCCTGGATTAATTTTCTCCATTGGGGAAATTCCCACTACAGAGAAAAATCCATCAACATTAAATCCGTTTAAGCCAAAAAATTATGAAAATGCGTTCTTTCTGGATTTAGCCAGTGGTTCTAGAAATCATGGTAGATTTACCTTTTCCAATAAGTCTACAGTTGGTAAATATTACTATGGTACTGCTGATAAAGACCAATGGAAACGCATAATTTACGGTTCAATCCTTCATACTGGCTGTAAGAAAATCATCTATTTAGAAATGAAATACATTGTTGTAGATGATGAAAATCGTGATCCTGATGGTAATTTGTTAGATGACCCAGTAAATAACATTCATTGGAAAACTGGCGATTCCCACGCTAAAGCTAGTCTGCGTCTGATGGAAATATTAGGTTTACCTGTAGAAGAAACTGAGAACGTAGATATAGACAAGCCAATTCAATTTAGGGCAGCTTTATTTAAAGAATGGATAGGAAAAGGTACACTTGCCTATAATCCACATCTGGATACTTCAGGATTTGATTTAGCAATTCCCTTATCTTCACTCAAGGGTAATAAACCAGCGTTAGGAAACTATCAAGGTAAAATATTAATGGGATTAGTATTTGATGGCGAAGTTCGTAGAGCTAAACCTGGTTGGATGCTTTTACAGTGGTTCTCGTTTGAAGTCTTAGAAAAAGATAGTATTATTGACAGATTAAAAGAAAAATGCGATCGCCTATCTCAAGCCTACAATTCCATTGTTGATTTAGCTGAAATTCTCAGAATTGACCAATCAGAAGCTGAAGCAGAATTACAAGAAGGGAGTGAAGAATTACAGTCTGAAGCCGAATATGAAAATACCATGATTCGTGTCGTCAGGGTTGATAAAAATGGTGTTTTGTTACTTCATCCCTACATCGTCAAACGGATTAAGGAACGATTACGGGCTTTATGGTTGAACTTGGCCAAAGCAGCAGGAATTAGGTTTTATTCTGTGATGGTACAACCTGATGAAAGTTTGGCACATTATCATACTGTTTTGGAAGATGGGTCAGTAAAGGGTAGAAAAGTATTTTGTGCGCCTGACTTTGAAGAGGGTTTATACATAGTTTTCTGTAACCCTATGCGCCATTGGGGGGACTGTCAATTGTGGGAAAATAAATATGAAGGGACTTATACCAATGCAACGGGAATTATGGCAGTTACTACTAAGCTCGCTTTAACGCTTGGCAGAGATTTTGATGGAGACTTCGTACAGTTAATAAAGGCTAGTGCGTATCCAAATATGAGGAATGCGATCGCTAATTTCAAAAAGCCTCCAGCAACAAAGAAATTTCCCAAAATGGCATTACAGGGGAATCTTCAACAAATAGCTCTTAACTCCATGAATGATATGACTGGGATTGTGGCCAGTTTATTAGCTAGAGCAAAAGCTGCTAATGCGGAGGATAAAGTTTTGTTAATTCCTGCCGGTGGTGAACAAAAAGAAAACGAGGAAATGACCGTTATTGATTTTCTATCTCAACAAGTACAAATTGCTGTTGATAGTTTAAAGTCTGCATATCCCAATAATAAAAATGGATTGGATGCGGTTAAGAAATTCTTAGACGAAATAGAAGCTGAAGCCCCCTGGTTAAAGGATTTTAAAAATGATGATTGTTATGCAAAAAGACCTTGTGCAGTTAATCAAGATTCACAAGATACAATTTCTAGACTGGTAAAATTAGTTAATGGTTATTGGGGAGAACCTAAATTTTTTGATGGTGATTTGAGAGCTTACGAAAAAGTTCTTTTCAGTGATATTGAACCTTCTCAGGAACAATTGGATTATGCTCTTGCTCATCGTGCAGCTTACAGAGAAGCTATTGGTAGAGCTATCAAATGGAAAGTACAAAACGACAGCAGTACAATAATGATTAGGCAGGTTGCACAGGCAACTAAAAATAATAAAGAGAAAATATTTGCAAAAACCAGTCCAGACGGAAAAACTTATGATCCACGTTCTTGGGCTGCGGCTTATTGGAGAATAGCACATCAAGCGGAAACTGGAGATGCCGGTTTAGCTTTTATGATATTTGGAGATGAGATTGTGACTGAACTTAAAAACATCCCAGAAAAAGAAACCCAAACATTAGTAGTTTATGGGGTAGATAAAATTGGTATTCCCCAAGTTCAGAAAAAATGGACGGGGCAAGAAATTCAAGTCAGGGGGATTATTGATGAGTACAATGGCAAAACTTATTTTAAGCTACAGGCTTATAATCAAAAAACTCTGGAGTGGATTAATTTAGGCAATATTTCTGATAAATATCAGCCTTATTTTTTGCCAGGACAATCAAAGAGAATGAAGATTTACTCAATTTCCATGAACGCACAAGGTAAGACCAAACGAGCCGCATTATTCAACAAAGATATGAGTCAAGAAGAAATTGATAAATGCTTAATTTTTGAGCTTAGTGCCACAACTAAATAATAAGTTATAATCTGGGAAAGCTTAACAATTTACCCTAAAAATACGCCGATGAACGCTCAATTAATTGAATATATTCAAACATCAACTGGACTGCAAAAAAACACAGTTGAATCCGTTCTCAGTGCTTTCGTCAAATACATTCAAATAAGTCTAACTCAGAAATTTTCTGTCAACTTATTAAAGTTTGGGACTTTTTCAGTCCGATTTCTTGATGAAAGAGAAGGACGTAACCCTAAAACTGGTGAGAACATAACAATTTCTGCTAAGTGGAAACCTAGATTTAAGTTTTCCGCTGATTTTGTTGTCAATCCAGATCCTGTTGCTGAGTTTGAAGCTAAAGAGCCTAAAATTTGGCAAATTCAAATAGATGGTATAGCTGTTGAAGTTCCAGAGTTTAAACTCCATTCTTATTCTGTTACTAAAAATACTCCAGTCTGGAGTGAAGAAACAGGTTGGGAATTAGCAAAAAATATTCCAGAACTTGAATATTTATTTTAGATTTTGGATTATCTCAATAGATATTGTACAAAAATACCCCTGTCCAAAAAGGATAGAGGTATTTTTTTGAGAGGATTAATTCATCAATTTCAACGCTACGGAGTTAATATTTTTAATCCGTATAATTTACCGTCAAAACCATTGAAATTTCCTATAACCAGTCCATTTGTAGTGTTGTATGTTTGTGTAACTGGTTTTGATGCTAAAATTCCATTTACATCCAGTGTTACTACATTATTGGATCTAATTATTTTGATAGTATCGAGGGCATTAATACCAGATACAGAATTGGGGATTGTGATGACATTATTCTGCCCAACACCAACATCAAAGCACCAATTTGAGCCATCTGGGCGCAGATTTAATAATCCATCTGGTTCAACTCCCATGATATTAGAATATTGGGGATCAATTGCTAATTTAATTTCTATGGCGAAATCTGCATTAAAGTTTTCCTCTATACCCTTAATGGTTAAAGAAGATGATCTTTTGACAAAGGACAGATGCTCACCTAATGAATCTATTCCAGCAGTTATATTATTAGCCAAAATGCTCAAACCATTGGCTAACATAGTAGCCATATTTAATTGGTAGGATTTATCAAAAAGCGTAGGTGTAGGTGTAGGCGTTGGTGCAGGTGTAGATGGAATAAACACCTCACAGACCTTGACAACACCATACAAGGGATCTGAACCAAAGAAGGCGACATCACAAGTCCCAGACCCACTCACTGTTTTTTCAATCCAGGTGTTGTTGCGTCCATAACGAACGCGCTGCGACTCGCCGACAGTAAAAGCACCCCCTTCTCCGGCCACTTGTACCCACGAACCTGACGGAGGCGTTGGTGTTGGTGTGGGTTTTGGAATTGACTGTAAAATGAGCGATTTAATATCACCAAACTTCACTCCTTTTGGACCGCCCAGAGTGGGAACAAGAGCAATCAGAGTGTCATCCTTAATAAGGTTAGGTGCGATAGCTACGCTGACCGAAGGTATCGCTTCACTCGCTCTATCCACAATAATTAATTGGGCTGTTTTCACTGGAGCATACTTAGCTCCTTTGATAGAACCGAGTATAAGTTGAACTGTTTCTTCCCCTTCCTCGTAAGCATCTTGTACCACGCTCACAGGAACGTATTTATTGTCACTTTCACCATCTGCCCAGGTTAGAGTAACGCTGACTTTTTCAATATCTTTGCCTACAGTTGCACTTTCGGTTTTAGCAGTTACTTTGACACTTGCAATTCCAGATGTACCACCAGTACGGCTAACTGCTATTCTGTCACCTACCCAAGTACCAGATTCAGTGATTTTATAGGTAGGTTTGGTAAATTGAAGAATTCCCGTTGATAGAGTTGATGTGGTTGGCATGAGTTTAATTCCAAAAAATCAATAGTTTGTATTAATAAGGTGGGTATTACCCACCTTAAAATAGTTAAAAATTAAGTTTGGACTAATAAACCGCAAGCAATTACCAAACCATCTGTTGCCTTGCCAATAATATGAACAGATACATAAGGATCATTGTCTGCATCAACATAGACAACATTAATATTATCTAATTGAGAAAAGATATTTTTAATGTCAATGGAAAAATCCAAAGATTTAACAGGCGTTGCTAAATCTGCCAGAGTTGCAGCAGGGGTTAAAGGTGTGATAGTTGCACCAGTTGGTACTAAGTCTGGATATAAAGAGTAAGCTTTTTCTAACAATTCTTGAACAGCCATTTTATTGCGATTAGCAAATGCTTGTTCTAAGGTTTCATATCGGATTGTGCGAGTTTGAGGAACTACATAACCGGGAGGAATTAACCCAGTTTCATCAAGTGCATCAGTTCTCGTTTCAGACTTGCGAAGTGAAGCATCTAAAGACAGATAGCGTTTTTCATCCAAGATTAAATTTGTTGATGTTTTGACCGAAAGAGGTGCGCCATTGCTAGATTCGGTTTTTTCAAAGTCGCTGGCATCATCACGAATAATCTTGGTGCGAAGCAAAGTAGAAGCGTCTTTCTTGGTTAATGTAGTAGCCATTTATTTTTACCTAAAATCTAAAATTCTTAGATTATTCTAACATCAGAAAGCCGAAAATAGTCAACCCTAAAAATCAGCTAAAGTATTGCTATAAATGGTTCTTATCTCATACTAAACTGGTTTATTTTATAATTAATGATTAATCAAATTGATTTTGTTAAACCAGTTTTATTAGCTCCATTTCCCAGCAATTATCTTAATCTCTCCATTTTCTTCAGAGATAGATTCAATATTAAAGCCATTAGCAGCTAGAGAATTTAAGGCATTTTCACGGGCATAGTTAAAGGTTAAAGTTCTCATAAATTTTTCAGCATGATGATTAGCTCCAGCGTAATTGAGAAACTTGAATTCATCTTCTAATTTCACAAATCCGAAATCACTAGAATCATTCCAGTGAGACTTAGCTTGTGGTCTATGAATAACAAAATCAATTGTTTTGTAATTCTCGAAACAGTGAGTAGTAACGTTTTTCTCTAGGGTTGCGCCAACAAGAATATTTTCGAGTCCATTCTCAATCATTTTTCTAAGCACAGATTCTAAAACTTCAGCGTTTTTGATTGTAGTTCTGATGTGGGTTAAATGTGACATTGTTAATTCCCTATTTTGAATGGTTCTGAAAATACCAGCTTTTCCTATTACCCAATTGTGTAAGCTTTCTCTACCTTCTGTTTTTGGCATCGTTTGGCGTAGTTTGTGTCAATAACGTGCTGGATTGCAAGCTGTGAAACCCTCAAGTATTCTTGACTGGGTTTTTTATCTATTTCTTGTCCTGGTCGGTAGTTTTTGTAAACCAAAGCCTGTAAATATGTTGGTACTAATTTCCAATGATTACTACACATCAGGTATTGGGGTTTCACTTTCATACAACAGTTTGGAAGATGGCAGTAATGGCACTGAGAAATTAATTTCTGTTCTACTGGTTTAGCCATAAATTATCGTCTTGTTTAACATAAATTTCTGGGTTTTGATATATGGCTTCACCACGCAAGCTATCAGGTAATAATTCCTGAGATTCAATATTGCCTAGAGATTTTTCTAAACCTGCGGTTAAATTAATGCAATTTTCACCATCACCATTAATTATTCGCTCTGTGATAATTCCGTCTTTACCGATGGTAATTTCAATTTGTTTGTATTGCATCTGAAAATCCTATCCTTTGGTTTATTAAAAGGTGGTAGCTAACCACCAATTACGCTACTTTCTTTACTGATTTAATGAGTCAATAATTTCTGAGATTCAACTGGGAAATTGTGGGGTTATTTGATGTCATATAATCCTTGGAAAATTCTGAATAATTTCCAGGGTACTGTCAAGAAACCTATTAATTAACTCAATCCTTACTTCATAAGATATATTGGAATTATCCAGATTTTCAATTTGAAATTTTGCCGCTAACATATTATTGATGGCTATTGATAATTTCCTCTTTATTTCATTAATTACCTCTTCATTAATTTCTGTATTCTTAGTTAAAGTTGCACCTTGAATTAATTCACCAATTTCTGATATCGTAGGTTTATATTGCCAACTTGAAAAATCTCTGTCTGATGCCATATCAAATACCTCAATCATCAACCTCTATAAGTGGTAGCCATTGAATAAAGCTAATTTCAGCAATTAGTCGGTTGCCTTAAAATTCTAATTTCGTGCATTTTAGTATTGCTTTAAAAGCAGTAAGACGGGGCAGTTTAGCAAAACTACCCCTAATTTTTTTAATGTTCAGATGGTAGTAAAAGAATGCTATTCTCAACGTATAGCTTCATTTCTGTTAAAGGAAAATCAGTAAATTCAATATCTTGTCTAATTACTGGTTTTACTCTCTCAACTGGCGTATCTTCCCAGCAAGTTAATACTGCTTTATGATTAGGGTTGGGATTTATAAAACCGTATTTTTGAGGTAATTGATTTTCGGTATTAGTGACAGTTAGTAACCATAGCTGAAAATATCTCAAGTTTTCATTAGACAGTAATCTCTTGGTTTGATGGGAAGCGATCGCATCTATTAACCAATATGCTTGGGCTTTTTCTGCTAAATATTTTACTCCTGTAGTGTATTTCAACACTTTGCTCCAATGTAAATAATACTGTTCACTTCCAGTAAAATTAGCTAAATCCTGAATCAATTTTGTGGCTGAAATCATGGATTATTCCAAATAATTATCAACCTCTAAAGGCGGTAGCACAAAATTAATTTCACTCACTTTTAAACTGGCACTTTTAGCACCGCTATATTCTGCCCATTTAGTTAAGGATTGAATTTGAGTTTGGGAGATTTGAGCTAATGGTATACAACTAGCAATAGAATCCAACAAATCACCTTGAGTAAATTCTTCATTGCGACTGAAAGCATTTTGCATCCCTTCATAAATCACTTGTTCAATTTCAGCCCCAGAAAAATCTTTTGCTCGACTGGCTAATAGTTCAAAATCAAAATCAATGCGATTAGGACGCAGACGGTTTAGATGGACTCGGAAGATTTGCGATCGCTCTGTTTTGCTAGGCAGATGTACAAAAAATATTTCATCAAGTCTACCTTTACGAATTAATTCAGCAGGAAGCAATTCAACATTATTAGCAGTGGCAATAATAAATACTGGGCTGGTTTTTTCCTGCATCCAAGTAAGCAATGTGCCGAACACACGCCTAGATGTACCAGAATCACCGTCACTCCCAGTATTAATATTGCCAAATGCCTTATCAATTTCATCCAGCATTAGACAACAAGGAGATATAGCCTCAGCTAGTCTAATTACCTGTCTTACCCGGTTTTCACTTTCTCCAACAATGCCACCAAATAGCCTTCCTACATCCAATCTGAGTAACGGTAATTTCCACTCAGCAGCAATGGTTTTAGCTGACAAACTTTTCCCAGTCCCTTGAATCCCTGCAAGTAAAACCCGGAATGTGGGATAAAATGTTTATTTTGAAAATCTGCATGAATTAATATAACATTAACTCAAACACAACCCATGATTTTAAAATCAAAAACCACCTCCAGTACCAATCCACAGAGCTACGAGACCAACTGCACCAGCAACTTTCAAGGCATTTTTCATGACTTCTTCGCCTTTCTCCTCTTTAGCTTTTTCCTTTAAAACTTTAACAAAAAGGAAGCGTTCAGAAAGTGACAATGAAGAAATATATTGCGGAGTAAATTGATAAGGATTTATACTCTTAAATTTATTAATTTTTTCTTGTCTATAATTTTTTACTGACAAAATATCTAGGTCTAATTTTTTTATAACATTACTAACTGCGATAACATAACTATTTTTATAAATAGGTGATTTGAGTTTATTAAATTTGGAATATGCACCAACACTTGTTTTTAAAACAATATGGGTATGTAATTCTGCAAGGTAAATATGTTGATGATCTTCTATTTGTTCTGGAATTAATGAGAAATAATCCTCACTAAAAATAAAACCACATAGAAGTCCAATAGTTACAAATACGAAGGAAGCCAGAAAAAAGCTAAATTCCATTTTACTAGTTGGAAAAAAATTGTTCATTAATAGTATCCAGGATAGCAACATAATCGAAAAAAATAATGCTATACAACAAGAAAATGGTAATCCAAAATATATTATTCTCAAGAATCTATCTAGCTTTAATAATGGAGTATCTGGAAATAAATTTCTCGATGTGTGTCCTTTAACTGTGGATAGATAGTCATAGTATTGATTTTCAATATTATCTATAGCTTGCATATGTTTTGACCATATTATTTGTTCTTCTTGTTGCAATATTTCAAAACCTTCTGACAAGACAGATGGAGAAAGCAAATCCTCAATATTATCTACAGATTCTCTTGCATTAGAACTTAATTCATCTGTGCAATTTTGATCATATTCTGAACGCAATTTGTCATCTTTCAGAATTTGATATGCTTCATTAATCAGTTTTAAACGTTCCTCCGCTAGTTTTTTCAAATGTGAACCAGATTTAGATGGCAATTTGTCTGGATGAAGGTCTTTACATAAAGAGATATAAACTTCCCTTATTTCTTTAGCAGTAGCATTCTTGCTAATTTCAAGAACGTCATAATAATTCTCTGAATTTTTGCTCATAGCTTGTTTTTAATGTTATTTTTAGGAGTAACTGTGAATATTTATGGTATTTATTTTACTTCAAATTATTTTGCACTGGCATAACTTGAACTAAACTGTGATTGATCTTGAATTTGAAATTGGGTATTGTGTTACCGGAGTAAAGCCCAGTTTCTGACTGTGTGTATTATATCAGGATATGTCTCTTAACTAGAGGATTGCCTGTACTTTTTCTTAAATGACTCAGAAGCTTGACAAAGAAATTCTATCATTTGGGAAGCTCCAACGTATGCTACGCCATGAAGGGATACACTCCTCTCACCGTTTATACCATTCATGTGATCTGAAATTATAGATTGAATAACACCGACTAATTGTAATATTTCTCTATATGAATCAGGGAAATCCTTAACAATTAGGTTTGGCTCTAAAAAATATTGCTTGTCAGAGTGAGCAAAATATTTATCACGTTGTTTAAAAAGCTTCTCGCGCATTGCCTTACAATTATCAAGTTGTTTATCATGCTCCTTGATTATTTTTAATGGTATTTCCTCACCACGCCATAATAATTTCTTGCGATTAGATGATACAAAATTAATAAAACGTATAAAATCCCAACCGTTCTTGTTATTTTCAAGAAGCTTTGATAATGTTATAACAATATCTATATGTAAAGCCTCAGTTAGAATTGGCATTAATGGAAAAGCTTCTAGTACATTTCTATCAGCAGAATGCAATGTTTCATTGAAGTATTGGTAGCAACCAATTTTCAGTACCAACGATTCATAAACAATAGTATTCAGCCTTTGAGCGTATGCTTCATAATCAGATTGATGACTCATTTATAATATTAATATCTTGGTTAACAGTTTACAATTGTATCATGTAAAGTCTATCTGTTGTCAATAACAATAACCTACATAACAGATTTTTTTTGATCCGTTATAAACTCAATTCTGATTCAAAAATAGGATTTAATCAAGTACAAGTAGGTTTATATAATAAAAGCGACATTTATTGCTGGTAATGAAGCGATCTGCTTGCAGCGGCGCTTCGCTATTGCATCATCAGATTATACCTCTGGTACAGAACGTCGTCGGATTGGTGTCCGGTTTGATCAGCAGGTTGAGCGCAAAGACCAACAGATTTTACTAGATTTTCGGACTAACGGCGAAATGTTTGGGGAGTTTGCCGGATATATCCCAGGGCTTCTTAACTGGGTTTTGAGTATGGGTGAAGTTCGTGCTAAGGAACTTCTGAAAAATCACTGTGAAGCTTCCCAATTACTCTGTCAGCAAAAAGCAACCATGTTGACAGAAACTAATCCTTTAGCAGCTTGGGCAGATGAAGAACTCGTACAAGAAACTGGATATAGAAATTATGTAGGTATTGCCCAACAAATCAGATTTACAACAGGTGATATAGGTCAATCTGAATCCTGGACTGCATATCGCAACGCTAATACTTGGCTTTATCCTAACTATTGTCAATACGCGCAAAACACAGGCACAAATCCGTTATCTCAGAAACGGTTTACCAGTTTGTTACTTGATTTGTTACAGGCACAGTTAAAGTTGCCAATTTCCAAAGGAACAGACAGAAAGGGGTCTTATTTTGAAGGTATCAGAATAAAAACAGGTAGCGATGATGACATTTCTACATTAATCACAAAGATGTCTGAATTAGAACCAAATAATAGCGATTTGAATACTGAATCAGAAAAATGTGATGGGTCGTGTGATGGGTTGGTGATCATTAAGAATATGGGCGATCGCAGAAAATTCCCAAATCCAGCAGGATTTAACAACTTATCAAAAATAGAATCAAAAGAAATTACTCCGTAGACAGAACTTCTTATTGTCCACCCTTAAATAATTTCAAGAAGTAACAATGTTTGCTAGAGAACTCCCAACATTTTCAATATTCGACCACCTAGATAAATTGCAAATAGTCAGACAGACTCGAACTGCTATTAGAGCTATTTGTCCAATTTGTGGTGGTAACAATCTTGAGATCACAACATCTGGCAAAACTGCCGGACGTTACGCTTGTTATTCCAATATTGGATGTACATCAGAACAGATTAGAGAAGCGATCGCTCCGTTAGTCCAAGGCAACGCACCCGGATCAGAAGCCTTTGAAAAAGCTGGAAGTCATTATAGGGGTTTGGGCAGACGGATAAACCTAAGAGTTTTACCTGCACCGCTCAAACTCTACAAGCCTGTACTTTTACCAGCAGGTGAAATAGTTCTGGCCACACTTCCAGAAGATGTAGATGTTGTACCAATAGTTCAAAAAGGACTTAACACAGAAATTATCTATCACTACAGTTGTGAACAGTGGGTATTAAGAACTGACTTTTATAACGAAGCCGGAGAACGCACCCATAAAACGACGAAGCCTTGGCATATCAACGCAGACAGTAAGAACGTTAATTCCAAGGGTGAAAAACCATGGCCAATTTACAGAATCCATGAAGCTGAACAATTTGCAGTTGATCAATGGGTGTTGGGTGTTGAGGGTGAAAAGTCTGTGGAATCAGCCCGTTTTCTTGGTATTTGCACCGTTACTTGGATGGGTTCAGCCTGGTCCGATGTTGATTTAGAAAGTGGGTTCATTTCTCTCAAAAAGGCGGGTGTGGCTGGTTTAATCTACTGGCCAGACAATGATGAGATTGGGGTGAAAAAGGCATTAGCGATCGCCAATGCAGCAGCCAAAATCCAATTTCCTTGTCTCGTATTGAACCCGTTGGAACTTTGGGAAGAAATGCCAGAAAAAGGCGATATTGCCGACTGGGTAGCAGCTAATGGGGATTGGAGTCGTGAACAGTTCATTGCAATAATGAACCGGCTGATAGGACAAACTGCTGATAAATTCACTGAAAAACTTGTCAACTGGGATGCTGAATTTATCGAATATGGGGGTGATGGTGGTAATCATAGATCAATTATTGAGTCCTGGTGTGAAGCTGAATTTTCTGATTTGGTGGCTGAAAAGTATCGTGATCAGTTGGCTTGGAATGTAGAGGAAGAACAATGGTACAGATATTCTGCAAACATTGATGGTATTTGGGGATTAGAAACCTCGAATGCTGTCTCATTGATTTGTGAAACAGAAATTAAACCTTACAAGTATTATTTCTGTGACAAATATGGTAGACCTCACCCTATCTCACACGGGTTCACTTCGGGAGTCGAGCGCAAATTAAGAGCAAAATTAGCCGTCAAAGAATGGGATGAAATTACGGGTTTCATTCCTATGATTAACGGGCTGTTAAATCCTACAACTCTTGAACTTACCCCCCACTGTCCCGCCCATAGACTGACTTGGTGTTTACCTTATCAATATTCTGCGATTCCTACGGAGCGCTTCGCTATCGCAACTTGTCCACCTATCGAAGCATGGTTTAATTCTCAAGTTCAAGACCAGGGAACTATAGATGTTTTACGGGCTTATCTTTATGCTGTCGCCAGTGGTAAATCAGAGTGGCAACAATATTTAGAAATCATCGGCAAGGGTGGGACTGGTAAGGGGACTTATACCCGATTAGCACAAGCACTTGTAGGACTTAGAAACACCCACTCTACAAAACTGCAAAAACTAGAAAAATCTAACTTTGAATCTGCTTCACTCAAAGGTAAACGCCTATGTGTGATCACAGACTCAGAAAGATTTGCAGGTGAGGTTTCAATACTTAAAGCCATGACTGGTTCTGATTTAATTCCCTACGAAGTCAAGGGTAAACAATCTACATCAGGTTTTATATATCCTGGGATGATAATTATTGCTGGTAATGAGGCGATCTGCTTGCAGCAGCGCTTCGCTATCGCATCATCAGATTATACATCTGGTACAGAACGTCGTCGAATTGGTGTCCGGTTTGATCAACAGGTTGAGCGTAAAGACCAGCAGATTCTACTAGATTTTCGGACTAACGGCGAAATGTTTGGGGAGTTTGCCGGATATATCCCAGGGCTTCTTAACTGGGTTTTGAGTATGGGTGAAGTTCGTGCTAAGGAACTTCTGAAAAATCACTGTGAAGCTTCCCAATTACTCTGTCAGCAAAAAGCAACCATGTTGACAGAAACTAATCCTTTAGCAGCTTGGGCAGATGAAGAACTCGTACAAGAAACTGGATATAGAAATTATGTAGGTATTGCCCAACAAATCAGATTTACAACAGGTGATATAGGTCAATCTGAATCCTGGACTGCATATCGCAACGCTAATACTTGGCTTTATCCTAACTATTGTCAATACGCGCAAAACACAGGCACAAATCCGTTATCTCAGAAACGTTTCACCAGTTTGTTACTTGATTTGTTACAGGCACAGTTAAAGTTGCCAATTTCCAAAGGAACAGATAGAAAAGGGTCTTATTTTGAAGGCATCAAAATAAGAACAGGTAGCGATGATGACATTTCTACATTAATCACAAAGTTGTCTGAATTAGAACCAAATAATAGCAATTTTAATACTGAATCAGAAAAATGTGATCGGTCGTGTGATGGGTTGATGATGGGTGATGTGATGGTTGAAACTCTTATAGAACAAGCCTGTGATGGGTGTGATGGCAAAATTGACAATTATTCAATCGAGAATGAGAACATCAAAAATACTCTAAGTATGAATACTGGTACAGCCTTACAAGGAAATTTGGCTTTTGACCCATCACAACCCATCACACAGGTAGTTATAGAAATGCCTAAAACTACTGCTGTAATTGAGGTTGAAGCTACTGTGATGGGTGAATCTGTACCATCACAATTACAAGAGTTGCAACGATCAGGAGAAGTTGCCAATACTGAGACAGAAAAAGCAGAAGAATTTCTTGTACTGAGCGAACTTGTACTGACTTGTGCCGAGCGAAGTCGAGGTAGCGAAGTCGAAGTAGTCGAAGTAATCAATGTAGAGGCTGTAATTGCTGAAAGAAACAACAAATTCCCCATCGGTTCTTATGTTTACTACAAGGATTCAAGGTTTAAAGGATTTGGGGAATTAGGAAGCAAAAGACTATGCCAAGTAATTGCACATTTAGATTGGTGTCCAGAACATATTCAAGTTAAAGGTAAAGGCGTTGAAGGAATTGTAGCCTGTGCTGATTGTCAATCTTTAACCCGACACGAAGAATTAAAACTAGGCTTGTCCAGAAAAATACGTTAATTGTCAGTGGCATTTAAACAAAGGACAATTAACAATTAACAACTGACAACTGACAATCATGAAAAAATGTGTAAATGAAGATGAATTAATGAGGCACAGACAAGATCTAAAAAATCACTGCCATGAATTAATTGATTTGATATTCCGACATCGCTATGGAATTAAATTACTCTTGTCCGCTAGTAAAGCCTTAGAAATGATTGCTGATTACAAAGCTAACCGTAATGGGAACTATGTTAAAAAATTTCCCCTGAATGTTCAAGATGTAGACACATTGCCAACGGTGGTTAAGGAATAGTTTAGAATCAGAGAACACTGATAAATAATTCATACAAAACAATATGAAAATATTGATTCTTGAGAAACACAAAACTTGATTTGATATTTGATTTTGTGTCTGAATAATAAATTTGTTCATCATAAACAGACAAAAATATCAAAAACTAGCTAGACTAGTTACAAGACTTCACCTATTATGATATGCAGGAAACAGCGACTCAAGTATTGATTCGTGTCTCTAAAAAATGGTATAGGATTCGGTATTTAGATCCTTATACCAGAAAGAGATTAATGTTATTATCAGAAGAAGAATTTGAAGTAGAACTTCAAGGGCTGCTTAAACCCGCAGCTTGACTTCTTTGATTTCACCATTGGCAACTTTTACGTAATCAATTAATTCTTTATATATTAAGGATTTATCCGCCCAGGGTGTTTCATCCCAAAAATTAATATTGCTACAACAAAACGCAAGAATATCAAATAGTTCGCTGTTGATTTTATTAACTACGGTTTCTTTTTGTTTGATTTTATTTATCTCTAAAATTGTTTGGTCAATAGCATCTTGAATTATTGGGTTTTTAGGTAAAAGTCTCAGTGATTTTAGTTGTTCTTGTCTAGCAATCAATTCCGGGCTATCCTGTGTTTCCACATTTGAATTTGTAATTGCATATTCCTTAATTTCCCTGTGCCGTTCTACTAAGGTTTGATCTACCGTTAAAATAATATCTGGTAGATAGGTACTAATTTTGTTGCTACAAAAATCATTTCCCATGTTTTCATGTTTTTTGCAACGGACTCTATATGTCGAATTTCGTTTCTTACAAAAACATTTATAGCCGCAGTCAGCACAAATAATCTGCCCAGCTAGGGGGAAAATCTCTGTTTCCTTTTTTTCTCTACCGTAGCTGTATTTAGATTTATTTTCGTCAAGTTTTCTAACTATGCGTTTGAATATATCCTCAGTAATCAAAGGTTGGTGAGTATCTTCATGAATATCCCAGTTCTCAGGTTTATTTAAATTGTCCTTGATATTGTAGGCGGTACATCCTCTGAGTACAGGGTTTAAAAGCCAGTAACGCAGTCCGGCAGCAGTCCACTTGAGATGATAAGTTTGCAGTAAATATTGACCCGTACTCCTCAATGTAGCCCCATCACCGAGGAAATATTCAATCATCTTGTGAGCGATCGCCCATTTACTAATTCCATTCATCTCAGATAAATCAGGAGCATACTTTTCATCCACGCGACAATACCCAAAAGGTGGCCGGGGAGAAGCCTTTTTCTGCTCTCTAAAAAAGTTCATGCCATTTTTGATACGATTAGCGAGTAGCCTAGATTCAAATTCAGCCAATCCAGCCATCTGATTCACAGAAAACCACCCAAAGGGGGAAGATGGGTCAACGGGGGCATCCAAAACCGTGAGTTTGACTTTGTACTCCTCAAAGATAGCGATCGCTTTGTGAATCCCCACCACGCTGCGTCCTAGTCGGTCAATTCTAGTACAGATGACTTCGGTAATCTTGCCTTGTTTGCACTGAGCAATCATTTTATTAAATTCTTTCCTCTTGTCGCTGCGCCCGGACTCAACATCTGAGAAGATGACAATAGCGCCAGCCCTTTCTACTCGTGCTGTTTGTTGTTCCAAAGCATTACCTTCATCCTGTTCACGGGTGGAAACCCTCACATAACCTGCTTTCATCATCATTCCTCATACTGCCCATATTGTTAATATAACTCTACTCGTTTGATGCTTCACTCCAAGGCTCAAACAACCGTTCTTCACTTGGCTGCTGAAAGAGGATCTGTTGAAGACCTAGAACTTCATGAAGTAATGCTCAAAGGTTTCCGCGACGTTAAATGCGTGGAATCCGGTGGTCCAGAACCCGGTGTAGGTTGCGCCGGTCGTGGTATTATCACCGCTATTAACTTCCTAGAAGAAAACGGTGCTTACACAGATTTAGATTTCGTATCTTACGACGTACTAGGTGACGTTGTATGTGGTGGTTTTGCTATGCCTATCCGTGAAGATTAAGCTATTTTGTCTGGGGTTTTTGTAAATGCAATTGGTTGGGAATTTTGATTTTTTTTATGCCCTATTTTTGCCCTGGGAAATTTTAGATAAATGGGGTTTTTGTTAGGATTTATTCTTTTATTTACCCTATTTTGTCCCTAGTGTCAAGGGGGATACATGATTTTTGATAAATGGGTTACTAATTGTCATAATTTTTCAATGTCTAAATCATCATTAACTGCTACTAACCACGAACTACGATTAATGGAGTATTGTATGACGGTTATTTCTCTGGCGTTACAGTTTTCAGTAGGGTTATGAATCCAGTATATCGGGTTTTGTGACTCCACTCTAAAGTTCTCAATGATAGCCAACCAGTAATCTGAACCATATTCTTTTGCTTTTTGCCAC
The DNA here is from genome assembly GCF_017355725.1 of Anabaena sp. 54. Taxonomy (NCBI): domain Bacteria; kingdom Bacillati; phylum Cyanobacteriota; class Cyanophyceae; order Nostocales; family Nostocaceae; genus Anabaena; species Anabaena sp. 54. The sequence goes on along the minus strand of NZ_JAAVWA010000001.1, from coordinate 89,122 downwards.
TCTCTTTCAGTTAAAGTTGGAGAACAAGAACCTAATGAACTTTTAACTTCAATATATTTTCGTTTGTTACCCTTTTCAGCCAAAAGGTCATATCCACATCTTTGCTGAGATACATCGTATACAATCCAATCATTATTTCGTAAAACCTCCATTACATATTGTTGAGCGCCCCAACCACTATTTGATCCTGGTTCAGGTATTTCTACTTCTGAAAGTATTGGATTTGGAATCTCTTTAATCTGTCTATCAGATGAAAGTTTTGAAATTGCTGGAACTGAAACAACTGCCTTTAATAAGCTTTGTGAAATAGGGGTGTAATCTACTGACGGAAAATTTTCCAATAGTTGTAGATTATACTGATTCTGTTTCTTATCCTCAAAGTATACGATTAATTCTTCTTGAGAGAAGCCATAGTCACTTGCAAAATCATTAATATCAACTTCCTTGCGACTAACATAAATACCAGGTAATGGGTCGTGATACAAGGCAACTATCAAAGGTAATATAGGTATACGTTGCCCATTTGGGGCTATATGTGGTAGAAAATTTTGTATGTTTGCCATATCTACAAGAGAATAGCTTTCTCCCCGCACAGTTGTTTCGGCGCGAAGCCATTTTGGTTGTTCTTCGCCTCGGTATTTAGCCTCACTTTGACATAATATACAAGTGGCATTTTTTAAGCTACCTTGTTGTACAGGTTGAAGATATCGGCAATTCAAACGATTTTGATTCAAAAAATCATGGTCAGCTAAATCTTTTGAAGAGGCATAACAAACTATTCCTTTCTGAAGGCGGAAGTTGTTTCTCCAAGTATTTTGAGGAGAAGTATTCCCAAGACCAACAACACCAGTTTTAGCCAGATAGTTGTTATCAAATAACCTGAGTACGCAGTTATTTGATGGTCTAGATTCTTTACTGTATAAGTCATCTATATTTTTCTGAATAATTAAGGCTGAGACAGATTGATCGGAGAAAATACTTGGGATTTCACTTCGCCAAAATTTCAATGCCAGAAAAACCTGAGTTAAGCGACCTTTGAAATTTCGCCCTACACTGTTTCCATACTTTTGGAGTTCTTTTAACGATGCCTCGTATAAGTCTTTATTCGTTATGTCAATCACTTTTAAGCATCTCCTAGTATATTACTTTTTGACTTAATTTAAACCTTGAATAGAGACAGAAGTGTAAATTTCTTTATCGTGCAATTTTTTTAAATACTGTGCAGGTGTGATTATATTACGCATTAAGGATTGGTATTTAGTTAGTGCTGGCATTATGTAATCAAGATGTTCTCCATCCTGTCCAGCTTCTAAAGGTGGTAGATCACTGATGGCTTCATCAACTCTGACTACTGGTGAAAGACCTAGTAAACCGCTTCCATCTGAATCACATACAGGTGTGGGAGGTGGAATAGGCTGTTTTTCTTGCTGCAAACCGATCAAAATTACACGCTTGCGCCTTTGTGGAATTCCATAATTTGCTGTATCTACTTTCCAAGTTGAAAGATTATCTGTTACTGATTCAAGAGCAGTTTTTATTTGCTGAAAAACTAAACCATTTTCCATACTTAATAAACCCATAACATTCTCAAAAACAAAACCATCTGGATTTATTGCTTCAATAATTTGTTGATAATTTTTAAATAGTGAATTACGCTCATCCTGCATTGACCTAGCATTACCAGCAGTAGAAAATCCTTGACATGGTGGACCTCCCAAAACAAACAATTTAGAATCAGGTTTACTTTGTCTTGCAGCAACAGCTAATGAAACAATTTTTGAAAAAACTTGATCATCCCTAATATCTCCAACAATTACAGAAGAATCAATATTTTTAGCATAAGTTTCCAGAGCTATGCGCTCAATATCGTTAGCGACTATAGGTTGCCAACCAGCCCATTTGAATCCTAGTGCTAACCCCCCTGCTCCTGAGAAGATATCTACAAACATTCCCGGTGATCCTAAATGCAAGGCGATTTGATATGCCAGAAGTGGTGGAACAGCATTACCTATTTGTGTATTAATCGCAGTACGAGATCCCAGGAAACAAAAATTATCTGGGAAGCTTTGAAGCCTTGCTGCTTCACGTTGGCTAATGACCCGATGCTGACCACCTGCATAGTCATAATGGAGATGACAGCCATTACCAGGACGATTAAAGTAAGTGTTGATTGTGTAAGCTGGTGCATCTGGGTGTAATCGCCCATAGTAAGTAGAGCGGCTTCCCTTACCCTGAGCATAACTTTCTCGAATTTGAACTAAACGTTGAGATGGTATGGAAGTTGGAATATTTTTCCAATTACCTCCAGGTGGAATGTGTACCACCATTGCCAAGTCAAGGTCACTGAGTTTTGCTGAGTAATGATTTGGAATCATGAGTTTCTCCACATTGGATGATCAAGCAAGTTTTGGCACTCCTCTGGTGTAAGTTTAGGGAAAGATTGCATAATTTCAGCTAACCCTTGACTATCTAAACCATAAGCTTTAGCAACAACAATCTCAATTTCTACTTCTGCTGTAACATCCCCGGCTAGTTTTCGCTCAATCATTGGAACTAATTTTGTAGTCAATTCAGAGGTAATTGGTGGTATGCGAGTCTTGCGTAACACCCCTACAGAAACATGAGAAGTTGATAGCATCGAGCGAACTTGAAACTCAAAAGGTAGTGAGGACATAATACCAAGAAGAGTGTAAAGCTTTGAAAAATTATCTGTTCGGAAATGCGCTACACCAAGAGAATTACCTGTAACCCAGTTTTTAGGAATAATTGTTGCCTGAACCCTTCGCTTTTGAGTAGTTCGGCTCACATCTCTCCATACAATTCGTGGATATTTGACTGACGAAGGAATACTTAGTTTTTTGTCTGGATCAATAAACATAGAAGGTTGGTTAACTAAAGTTAACCTGTTGATCATTTTTCCTTTAAGAAATGGATAATAACCTTTTAATGTTAAATAGCTTGTATGCCCTGTTTCATCTAATTCTCGACCTGTCCATAGTTGCCCTTCACAATCGCCTTGTAAATCTCCAAGGGTTTTTAGTTCTGAAAAACTAAGTAGATGATTGAGTTGTGATTTATTAGAATAAACGGGAATAACATAACCATTTGATTTTAAAAAGCTTTCAGGTAACTTAAGTTCTTGATGATATTCTATGCAACTTAAATTCTTGTCAAATTTGTAAGTAAAAGTTTTTTGTCCAGGATTATTTGCTTGAATTGTTATATTAACACAAGCTTGATCAACACCTTCAAAAAGTCTGGATTCAGAGGGAAAGTAATCTATATATTTAATTGCATGATTTGTCAGTAACCACTTTCGTAAAGGTTCAGAATTTTGATCGCTAAGGAAAGATATCGGTGAAACAATTCCTGTAACTCCATGATTTGTTGTCAAATGGGTGGCAACTTCCAAGCCAATACGAGCAAGATTGATACCCCAACCCGCGAACATTTTTCTCGGCATTGACAGTGGAAAATTATTTTTTAGTTTTTGTGATAACGCTCGCAACGATTCAATATACATTGACTCTGTTTGCTCATCCAATCTTTCAAGGTCACGGCGATCTGGCTTAATAACTTCCCAGGGAGGATTGGTAATTGTAATGTCGAATTGTGGTTTATTATCTGTTTGTCTTCCTCTAAATTGGGATATAAAATAAGCAAAGCTATCGTGAGAAAATGCGCTCAGAGTAAAATTAATGCCGATATAATTGGCCATTTTCTCAATAGCCTGCTTTGCTTGAATGACTGCTTGCTCATCACAGTCCCATATTTCAATTCGCCATGATCGATTTGTCAGACTAGGAAAAATTAAAACACGCTCCAAAAGCCAAACAATTAATCGCCCGTCACCGCAAAATGGATCAATAACAGATAGCTCTCCAGTATTTTCTGTACGAGATGCAACAGTCAGAACACTATCAACCAGCCGTTCACCAATGAATTTTGGAGTGTAAAACTTACCAGTTGTCTTGATTAGAAGGTTATCTCTCCCAAGTCCTACTTGAGCAGCAGGTGTAGACTGAAGTATTTCTAGGTGATTCACGGTTGACTCTCTGGTTCAAAGTTGTTAATAATTTTAATTATATTCTATTTAGAATATAAATCAAGCATCTGGTTTGTCGGATTTAGGTCCTGGTTTGGGACTCCTATCTATATAATTGCGTAGGCTAGAAGCATCAATTAACCAGATTCCACCTGCACGACGAGCTTTTATTAGTTCTTGACGAATAAGTAGCCGAATGTGCTGGGGTGTATAACCTGATTCAAGAGAAGCTTCTGAAACAGTAATCATTTCGGTGTCAGTCATCTTTCCACAAGATTTTTAGTTATGTGTTGCGTTGTCCGCATTTATTAGTTTTGATCTAGAGTTAATTTTACTCTACTAAGTAGGTGAACAGAAAAATTTAAAGGTATGTGAAGAAAAGTAAAATCACTCAAAACTCTCTTCCTGTTCCCTGTTCCCTGTTCCCTGTTCCCTTGCCCCAACGACAATTTTTAACGCCCACCTACTTAATCTCCAGCTTTTTATAAAGTTGAGTTGATCGTATTTCCGATTTTATTTTGAGGAAGGAGAGCGATCGCAACGCACTCCGCAGGAATCGCTTTTCGGGTATTGTGGGTTATGAGAGCGATCGCATTTCCGGTGTTTTTGGTTATGAGAGCGATCGCATTTCCGGTGTTTTTGGTTTTGAGTGCGATCGCATTTCTGATGTTGTGGATTGTGGAGTGCGATCGCATTTCCGATGTTGTGGGTTATGAGAGCGATCGCATTTCTGGTGTTTTTGGTTATGAGAGCGATCGCATTTTCGGTGTTGTGGGTTATGAGAGCGATCGCATTTCTGGTGTTTTTGGGTTATGAGAGCGATAGCGAAGCACTCCGTAGGAATCGCTTTATTTTAGGTTTAATATTATAATTATAATTATAACAATATTGATAATTAAATCAAAACACCAATAATATGAAAACATATTTACAAACTTCTACCAACAAACGATATCAAAATGTTTCGGAAGAAAAACTAGATGGTGCTACTTATACACCAAATATTTTAGCAGATTTTCTAGCAGCAAAGATTATTGATATTGTTAAACAACGAGATTTTTCATCTCCTATTAAAATTTTAGACCCCGCAGTTGGTGATGGACAACTATTAATTAGTCTGTTAAGGTCTTTTGAAGATATCGAAAAATTCAATCTAGAGATATATGGTTTTGATACTAACTCTCATGCTTTGGAAATTGCCAAAGATAAAATTAAACAGGAATTTCCTAAAATCATTTGTAATTTCTGGAATGAAAACTTTTTAGAATTTGTTTCTCCCCAACTAGATAACTATAGAACTCTAAATTTATTTGAACCCGTTTTTGATCAATCTTATCATGTAGTTATTGCTAACCCTCCCTATGTTCGCACCCAAATTATGGGAGGATTACAAGCTCAAAAAATCGCCAAGCAATTTGGTTTATCAGGTCGTGTAGATATCTACTATGCTTTTATTCTCGGTATTGCTTCAATTTTACATCCTCAAGGTATAGCTGGAATCATTACTTCTAATCGGTTTATGACTGTGAAATCAGGAATTTCAGTCAGGAAAGCTATCTTAAATAACTTTAATATCCGTCATGTATGGGACTTAGGAGATACAAAGCTATTTTCAGCCGCAGTTTTACCTGCCGTCCTCTTAGTTGAAGGTAGAAATACAGTAAACCAAAATTTTACTGCTTTTACATCTATTTATGAAACTAAAAATCCTGCTCAAGAATTTGCGGATAATCCCATTGAAGCTATATCTAAACAAGGAAATATAAAAATTAGTGATGGCAGAAGTTTTTTAGTACAACACGGAGAACTCAATAGTAACATAAATAATGGCGGAATTTGGTCTATCACGACAGCAAAAATTGATAGTTGGCTGAAAACGGTTGAGTCTCATACTTGGGCAACTTTTCGTGATATTGGAGATATTCGAGTTGGGGTGAAAACTTGTGCTGATAAAGTATTTATTCGCTCTGATTGGCAGAAAATGTCTGAAGTAGAAAAACCCGAACTTTTGAAATCATTGACTACTCATCATATTGCTAGACAATTTAAACCTGTTGAAACTAAACAGCCTAAACAAATTCTTTACCCTCATGAAGTAATAGAAGGTCATAGAAATGCAGTAGATATTTCTTTATATCCTCGAAGTAAAGCATATTTAGAACTTTACCGTACTCAACTTGAAGATCGGAAATATGTTATTAATGCAGGGCGAAAATGGTATGAAATTTGGGTTCCTCAAGATCCGTCAGCTTGGCAATATCCTAAATTAGTATTCCGTGATATTTCTGAAAAGCCTACTTTTTGGATTGATTTAAGTGGTTCTGTAATTAATGGGGATTGTTATTGGTTGATGAGTAAAAATCCCCAGAATATAGATTTATTATGGTTAGCTGTAGCGGTTGCCAACTCCACTTTTATTGAAAATTTCTATGACTACCGTTTTCATAATAAGCTTTATGCTGGAAGAAGACGCTTTATGACTCAATATGTTGAACATTTTCCTATCCCTAATCCTCAAAGTTATATAGGTAGAGCAATTATTCAAAAAGCTAAAGATATCTACAATCTAATTCCCTCTCTAGAAGCAGATATAACTTGGAGAGAATTAGACTCTATGATTTGGGAATCCTTTGGATTAGCTATCGAAGAAATTAGTCGGTAACGGTATTTGCAATTTCTTATTGAGGACTTTTCCTTGAAATTGGGGAAATCTACTAAAAAATCTCTCACCTGTTGTTAGATAAAACTTTGTGAGTATAAGATTTCCACCACTTTTAACAGCATAAAAAATAGCATAACGCACATCACAATGACGAATTTGACAATCACTTATCTTTGGTACATCCAGAGGATTTTTACTGTCTGGACAAACTAATCCAAGGTCAATTGTTGGTGAAGTTTGAAGTTTTACTTCTAGTAATTGGTGACGGATATCAGGAAATCTTCCATCATCTTGATAATTTTGATAGCCTAATTGCTGACAGATAAGCCTATGCAATGCTGCTCCACGATTGCGTTCTTGGTCATATCCAATATCAACTATAGATTGTCCAATTAGCTGCCGTAAGCAATTGAAAATTTCTTCAATTGGCAATATTTCCCCCAATTTAGGATAATTTATAGGGCTACTAACTAATTGCAAATCAACGTTTTTATTAAGAAAGGGTAAAAGCAAATTTGAATCTTGATTAGTGACTAATTCAGCATCAATTTGTCCAGTTAATAGTTTTGCTTGATACTTTTGAGTTAGAGTTCCTGTAGTATCAAGTTTTGCCAGGATATCTCCTGTTACAACTTTCACCTTGGTGATCAAATCATCACTACTCACCCTGATTAATACATATCTTCTTATTGCTTCAGGTTCATCATTCCAAATCTGCAAATTATTAGACTTTTGAATGTAAGTATCGAAAAATTGACCTGGAAAACGAGGCTTAGTTTTCTTAAACGACTTGGGAACTGGATAGCCAAGAGCTTTACATATAAGTTCTTTAACAAACTTAGAACGAGTCTTTATACTACTTAATTTTTTATCTTGCAGCGAAGTTCCTCTTAAAGCTACATCAATCAATATTTCTAAATCTGGTGTTGGTATCCAAAGATTGCGATCGCCAACCTCAATATAATCATATATGGATAGTCCACTTTCGCTGATTGCTTGTACATATTGTTCCACGCTAGATTTGTGATCTGACATCTTTTAACTCTCTTTTACTCAAAATTTCAGAAATACTGGTTTCTACAGTAACAGCTTACCTCTGAAGTGCTGAGTGTTATATGTGAGCGATGTCTACAACTAGCTATACCTAGGCTTTTCAGTAATATTTTTTTAAGCAAGATGGAGCGATCGCGAAGCACTCCGCAGGAATCGCATTTCTGGTGTTGTGAGTTTTGAGAGCGATCGCTTCTACTAAAAACGGTATAATACTTTTATTCTCAAGGATAATACTCATGGAAATCCAAGAACTTAAAGCAATAATCAAAGAAAGCATCCGCGAAGTTTTGCGAGAAGAAAGAATGTTACTTTGTCAAGTCCTCATACCCTATGTAAGTGACGAAGAACAAGAAGAACTAGATGAAATATTTGGTTCACCATCAGATTATCAAGATGAAGAATCAGTTGATATGACAGAGTGGGTAAAACATGGCCATAAAATTTCGTAAGAATGCTATTAAGTTTTTAGAAAAAGCAAATCTTGAAGATGCTGAGAAAATCCAGGAAAAAATATCCCAACTTCTATATTTTGTCGAAGAACAAGCCATTATTCCCTTTACAGAACTTGATATTAAAAAAATGAAAGGAGATTGGGAAGGATTTTATAGATTACGTATTGGTAAAATCAGAATTGTCTTTACAGTTAATACCCAATCTGGTGAAGTTGAAATTTTCACAATTGGTACAAGAGGAGATGTTTATAAATAAAAGTTTTTAAATTAATAAAGATGTGCATTGTGGGGATGCGATAGCGTTCGCGGTAGCGTCCCGGAGGGAACTAGCGCTCCGTAGGAATCACATTTAGTGTGTCCAAGTAAGTGATTTAATGCTTTAATTAGGATTAAGGATATAACTTTGAGAACTTTTATCAATTCAAAGATAAGGAGATAAAGATGCAAATTGCAGTCAAGCCAGATCAAGAAAAATACATTCTTGAGAAACTACAACAAGGTAAATATAAAAGCATTGATGAGTTATTATCTATAGCTTTTCAACTTTTAGAACAACATGAGGAAAAAGAAAAGCAACTTAGTGAATTAAGACGAAAAATTGCTGAAGGAACAGAGCAAATTCGTCAAGGTGAAGTAATAGAAGGTGAATTAGTTTTTCAACAACTACCACAAAAGTTAAAATATGACTAAATTACTAAGAAATCAGGGTTTTTCAAATGCACATTATTACTCGTAAACGACTAAATGAATTTGCTAAACTTTATCCAGATACAAAAAATGCTCTATCTCAGTGGTATCAATTAATAAAGGACAATGAATTTAGCTCATTTGTAGAACTCCGTCAAATGTTTCCATCAGCAGATCAAGTTGGTAAATTGACAGTTTTTAATATTGGTGGTAACAAAGTTAGACTAATTGCAGCAATTCATTATAACCGCCAAAAAATCTATATCCGTGCTGTGCTAACACATTCAGAATATGATGAAGGAAAGTGGAAAGAATAATGCAAACTTTAAACTTTGAAAAAACCATTAATGCTTGGTCATCCATTGCCGAAAATGTCTTTGTTCCTCACACAGAACAGGAATATGAACACTTAGTTTATATACTAGATTCTCTGATAGATCAAGTTGGTGAAGATGAAAACCATCCCCTTGCTTCACTCATGGAAGTCATCGGAGTTTTAATTGAAAACTATGAAAATGAACATATTCCTGAACTAGAGGAAGAGTAATTATGAATCACCATTACAGTATTTTAATTCAGTGGTCAGATGAAGATCAAAAATATGTAGTCAGTTTTCCAGAGTTTGGTCCTTATGCCCATACTCACGGAGAAAGCTATGCAGAAGCTCTAAAAAATGGAGAAGAAGTATTAGAACTTTTAATGGAAGAATATCAGTTACAAGAAAGATCACTTCCACAGCCTTTAATGGTAGGTTCTTCTATGACAATTGGTTAGTAACTTTTAATTGCTGAATTACCCGCCATTTTGCATCATCCAAACTAACATACCCAAAATTTCTTCCACAGGAGGTAGAGAATAATCCATTAAATCAATAGTAACAAGATCATTTTCCAACTTCAGGAAACGCCATTGTGTACCACTACTAATTACACCATAAATAACACGAAGGGGATTATTTTTAGCAGCATTAAATCTTTGCGCGGCCACCATCTCTGCAATACATTGTCCAAACCCAGTTCTTAAATCAGCCTTTTTTGCTTCAACAATGACAATTACCGGGGCTTCAATTTCTAACACTTCAGGAGAACTACTTAATAGAAAATCGCAAATTCCATTAAGTCCTACGGACTCATCAACTGTAAAATCTTCACCCGAAAATAAACTAATTTGCCGATTTAAAATTCTTCTGACTTCTAACAAAACTGGGTAAATAATCCCTTCCGAACGGGCTTTTTCACTAGCAGAACCAGCCAGCGGTAAACTTTCTTCAAGATATGCTTTTAGCGTCACAGATGGTTCAATTTTTTCAAGAATAGGAATAAAACGCCCACCTTCCTGAGTTTTTAAACCAAAAGCTTCTTTAACCTTACCAATAGATGTAAATTGACTATAAGACATATCTTGTAACATTCCTAGTTTTATAAAATTACTCTTTGCGCCTCTGCGTCTTTGCGTGAGGCTAACTCTTATCCTAACTCAATTTTCATCAAACTGTGTCCCATCTGCAACCTCAATCTTTCATTGTCAATTCTCAACCTTTCATTTTCCTGTTCCAATCTAATCACCATATCCTGTAAATCTTCCACCTTTGATTTTTTCTTAATCGCTTCCTCAATTGCAACCTTGCGATTTTCTAAACTAAACCACTTTTGATAAATGGATGTGTGCATATTCACAGAATGACCCAAATTATCAGCAGCAGCTTTAATAGGAATCCCCATCAAATGCGCTCGAATTGCCCAAGCATGGCGTAAATCGTAAGGTTGAAAGGGAATCCCCACAAATCTAAACCATCTATCTGTACCATGTCGTACAGCGTTGATTTCTCTACTGGTAATTTTATTTTGGATTTTTGCTTTTAATAGTGCGATCGCTTCCGTATCCCCTTTTAAATTAAAACTTTCCACCCAACGCGGATATAATGGTAAAGCTTCCCTTTCTCCCGTTTTACATTCTTGGTTCACACGCCATGTATTCATCGTATTTTCTGATGATAACCACCAATTTAAATCAGGATTAACAAAAATTTCAATCGGTCTTAATCCATAGGTTGCTAATATCCCATAAACCCAACGCCAAAGTTGCCAATTATTTCTATCTTCCCTAGTTGTCAACTTACTAGGACGATTAATTGCATAGGTTTCAAACTTGAGATATTCTGTTTCTATCTCTGCATCAGTAGGAATATCACGCTTACGTTGAGAAATAGCTTTGATTTTTAAATTACTTAATTCTGGAACTTCTAAACCAGAGCATTTACATAAAACCCTAATTACCTTAATTAATTCATTTTTTACACTATCGGAAGATGGGCAAAATTTCACAGCATCAATAAAATTGGCATTTATTGCTAATTTATCTTTTGGCAAATGTGTTTTAGCAATGTAGAAATAACTATTAAAAGTATTGTTACTTTTGAGAGTGCGTTTCCTAGTTTGGAAATAGTTATTTTCAAACTCAGAAACCAACTCAAACATGGTGAGGAACTTAGCTTTAAATCTAGTTTTGCCTAAATATTTATCAGTCCAAACAAATTGTTTTCTGGCAATTAATTTTCCCAACTCATTAGCTTCTTCTTCTGCCGTATTTAAACCATCAAAACTAAAAGGAATACCCAGAGAAATATCATATTGCTTTGTGCTGCTACCGTTTTTATCAATATCACCTGGTTTAATAGGTAAAGTAGTTCTCAACTGTAATGAATTGCCGGATTTTCTGACAGAAACACTTACCCTAGCGGCTCTTAGTCTAGCATTAATTGCCTTTAATTCTGTGGTCAGTTTTGCCGTTAAGTGATTTTCTTGGTTTTCTACTGCTTGCATTCTGCCTAAATATCCCCCGTCGGTAATAGCTGTTTGGTGAAAATCGGCAAATGCTTCCTGTGTTCTGTCCATACCCTAGATTTACCCTAATAAAAAAACTGTTCACTCCAGACAATGATTGCGGCAAACATAGTTGAAAATGAACATTTTCCGGCTTTTCAAATTATCTTATTACTCTTTACCGTGAAGGTAAAGCACAAGAAATCTACATCGTTACATCAGGTGAAATGATGGCGATGTATGCTGCAAACAACATCGCTCGTGGTGTACTTAAATATGCTCACTCCGGTGGAGTTCGTTTAGGTGGTTTGATCTGTAACAGCCGTAACACAGACCGAGAAATCGAATTAATCGAAACCTTGGCAAAACGGTTGAACACCCAAATGATTCACTACGTTCCCCGCGACAATATAGTTCAACACGCTGAATTACGTCGGATGACAGTGAACGAGTATGCACCTGATAGCAAACAAGCTAACGAATACCGCGCACTAGCTAAGAAGATCATCAACAACAAAAACCTCACCATTCCTACACCTATTGAAATGGAAGAGTTGGAAGAATTGTTGATTGAGTTCGGTATTCTCGAAAGCGAAGAAAACGCTGCAAAAATGCTGGCTAAATAGGCATAATTCGCTACGAAGAAAGAATTTTCTAGTACCAGGAAAAAGGCAGAGAGCAGCACATCAAAAGCTCTCACCTTTGACCAACATTTCCCTATCGCTACAGGGGACTTCATGTCCCCAAACACCTCATCCCTATTTCCGTTCCTTTAGGAGCAAGAGAGATTAACAATGACTTCGACCGACGACAAGAAGATTGTTGAACAAAGAAAAGAACTAGTTAAAGAAGTTCTCAAAGCTTACCCCGAAAAAGCTGCTAAGAAGCGTGAAAAGCATTTAAACGTATTTGAAGAAGGTAAGGCTGATTGTGGTGTTAAATCTAACATCAAATCCTTACCTGGTGTAATGACCGCTCGTGGTTGTGCTTACGCAGGTTCTAAAGGTGTGGTTTGGGGTCCTATCAAGGACATGATCCACATCAGTCACGGTCCCGTTGGTTGCGGTTACTGGTCTTGGTCTGGTCGTCGTAACTACTACTTAGGTACAACAGGTGTTGATACCTTTGGTACTATGCACTTCACCTCCGACTTCCAAGAACGCGACATCGTGTTTGGTGGTGACAAGAAACTGACTAAATTAATTGAAGAATTAGATGTATTATTCCCCCTAAACCGTGGGGTTTCTATTCAATCTGAATGTCCTATCGGTCTCATCGGGGATGACATCGAAGCAGTAGCTAGAAACACATCCAAAACCATCGGTAAGCCAGTTATTCCTGTTCGTTGCGAAGGTTTCCGTGGTGTGTCTCAGTCTTTAGGACACCACATCGCTAACGACATGATTCGTGACTGGGTATTCCCCAGAGCAGACAAGGCTAAGAAAGACGGTACATTGAAGTTTGAAGGCACTCCTTATGACGTAGCCATCATTGGTGACTACAACATCGGTGGTGACGCTTGGGCCAGCCGGATTTTATTAGAAGAAATGGGTTTGCGCGTTGTTGCTCAATGGTCTGGTGACGGTACAATCAACGAAATGTTGATGACACCAAATGTGAAGATGAACCTCATCCACTGTTACCGCTCGATGAACTACATCAGCCGTCACATGGAAGAAGCTTATGGTATACCCTGGTTAGAATATAATTTCTTTGGTCCTACCAAGATTGCTGCATCTTTACGTGAAATCGCTTCTAAGTTCGATGCAAAAATCCAAGCAAATGCTGAAAAAGTAATTGCTAAGTACCAACCTACAATGGATGCGATCGTTAGTCAATATCGCCCCCGTTTGGAAGGTAAGACAGTTGCAATGATGGTTGGTGGTTTACGTCCCCGTCACGTTGTTCCCGCTTTCCAAGATTTGGGAATGAAGATGATTGGTACTGGTTATGAGTTCGCTCACAGTGACGACTATAAACGTACTACTCACTACATCGAAAACGGAACTATCGTTTATGACGACGTTACCGCTTACGAATTTGAAGAATTCATCAAAGCATTGAAGCCTGACTTAGTTGCTTCCGGTGTGAAAGAGAAGTATGTATTCCAAAAGATGGGTCTTCCTTTCCGTCAAATGCACTCTTGGGATTACTCCGAACTTGATTATGTTGCTGGAAATGTGCGTTGATTTGGGGTTTTTTGGTTGGGGAATTATGAGAAGTTGATTTTTAGCCTAAGTGAAATTTATATAGTTTGTGAGTAACATTGTTTGTTGGCTACTGAATATAGTATAACTCTGATTCAGTCTCGTTTTGAAATTTGGCTTAAATTTGGCTTAAATCAAGAATGTTAAATGGAAAACTTTTTTGTTGGGAATTTTTTTAGACTAAATATGACTATAAGACAAAATCGTGTTTATTTATACTTAAAATAAAATATCCTTACATAAATTATGTCTACATAGAAAGCCATAGTTTTTTGGAATTAGGGTAAAGTTTAATTTCCATCATCATTGTCGAAAAGGCTGTTCTATCGATCTCTTTATAAAAGGATAAGCAAATTAAAAGAGGCGCACCCAAGGAAAGATACTACATTGTGAATTACGAAATATAGTCTATGTTACCAGAGAATACACGTAAAGCTGAAAGTTTCTGATTTTTGATATCTAAGTATTGACTGTACGGGTAGTTTCAGTATATATCATAATATAATGCTTAACTAGCTAAGAGGTGATCTTTAGAAGAAAAGCTATGATACACAGAATTAAAATTGTGCAAAATATTCTTTAGGCTAAACAGATGACATCAAAAATTATTCAACAACGGAGTCAAATTTGGCAGAAATATGATGAAGCTGGTAAGCAGCAGAAAGAACTTGCTTCTTACTCTAGTCAGTTTAGTTCTGCTGGTGTAGTTCCAGATATGTCTTTTTTGACTGCAACAAAAACACCACCTGACGAAGTAGCGGCATCAATTCGGGAGATAAAACAGGAAGTAGATAAAATTAAAAAAGCAGAATCTAGTATTGAACAATATCAAGCGGAGATTGCAGCAACCAAGAAGCAGTTTTTCATTGTGGTGGGGGTTGCTGCTTTTGTAGTTGTTGTTATTTTGTTTATGCTTCTCAAACGGTAAAGCTCGTAGAAATTGATATTAAATCGTAAATAGAAAGTTTTTATTGTTGTCCTGTAAGTGATGGGAGGAAGATATGTTTTGGATTTGGAAAAAACGGGTTGCCGAGCTAAAGAGAAAGATTAATGCTGCTCAACAAGAAATTCAAGCAGCGCAGGAGAAAGGGCAACTATTTTTTAGGCATGGGACAAAGTTTAGCAAGCAAATTGAGGAGTTTTTTAAAGGGCAATTTGCAGAAAATCAAAAAGAATTAGAGGGTTTTCTTTCTGGTTGTGAAACAGTTGATGTGCGGGGATGGGAAGCTAATTATTGGCAATCCTGGCAACCTTCTGATGCTTTGCTCAATAACTATATTCGCATTGGTGCAAATGTCGAGTCAAGAGGCGATCGCCTCTTTGCAGTTCCACATTATGCACCGTTTATTGGTAAGAACAAAACTTTAATTGTATTAAGTAATGATAATACGGCTGACCAGGCGATCGCTCTACTACAATCACTGGCAATTCGTATAGCACTGACCCTACCACATCAATCTCGTTATACATTGATTGATCCAATTGGTGGAGGTTCAGCCTTTCCCATGCAAAGATTTCTTCCCTTTGTTCGTGAAACAAGTGATGATATCCGACGAGATTTAGATCAAGTTAGTGCTGATATTAGAAGAATTATCGCTACCTATCTTGATGCAAGTGCAGATTCATTTGACCTTTTACCAGAAGATACTCGTATTAACGAGCGGTTAGAATTTATTTTCGCTGCCAATTTCCCAAAAGAATATGATCAACGTGCTATTCAAGCACTTTATAGTATTGGTAGAACTGGTCCAAAAGCTGGCAAATACTTGATTCTTCACTATAATAAATCGCAGTCACTACCACGCAATATGGGAATGGATGGCTTTGAAAATGCTGCCTATATTGATTTAACTAATGGCTACAGTAAGGTTGATCCCACAGCTTGTCAGCTAAAGTTTGTTCCAGATATAGCACCATCTCCTAGTTTACAAACAGAGCTTTTTAATGAACTTAGCAAAGCCAAACCACCTCAACATAACCTAGAATGGGATCAGACAGTTGAAATCCTTAGTCAACATTGGTGGAAAGAAAGTGCTGCTGAACTGATTGAAACACCAGTTGGAGACTATGGTAGTAAAGAACTTTTAAGGGTATGGTTTGGTGAAAAAAACCAAGAAAATACCTGCGCTCATGGCATATTAGGCGGTACTGCTGGCTCAGGGAAATCAACTTTGTATCATGTCATCATTATGGGGTTAGCAATTCGCTATGCACCTAATGAACTAAAAATGTATTTAGTTGATGGTAAGTCTGGTGTTACTTTCCAACCTTACCGAGATTTACCTCATGCTGAAGTAGTTTCTCTGCACACAATGCCAGAACTATCCCGCAGTGTTCTTTCTGAATTAGTTGCCGAAATGGATTATCGGTATGATCTATTTGGTTCGGTGGGTGTGGAAAAGTTAGCAGATTACCGGAAAAAGGGGCAAACTAAAGTTAAACTTCCCAGAATTTTACTACTTGTAGATGAATATCAAGAGCTATTTGAAGGAGATCAAGATGGGATCGCATCCAGTTATTTATTAAAACTATCACAACAAGGACGTGCGGCTGGAATCCATTTTTTATTGGGTTCTCAAGGATTTAGTGCCGTTGGTATGTTAAACCGTGACGCTATTTTCCAAAACGTTCATCTGATGATGGCCATGCGGATGAGGCCAGATGATATTCAATCGTTAACAAGTTTTGGTAGACGTGGCAAGCAGTTGATTATGACTTGTGATTTGCCAGGTAAAATCGTAGTCAATGATCAGCTTGGTGATGACGGTGCAAATAAACTAGGAAAAGTTGCTTTTCTGAAGTCAGATGAACGAGATAAGCTAGTTCAAAAGCTACATCATAAGGCGCATACAGAATTTTCTCCTGATAATTTACCCCTGCGTATTGTTTTAGATGGCAAGGAACAACCGAACATTATTGAGAATCCACAACTGCGTAACTTGTTGGAACATTCTGCTTGGCTAACTCCGCAACAGTGGCAAATAAAAGCACGTAAATCAAAGCAAGAAGGTGGTTTAGGTATTTCTGATTGGTTCTCGGCAGAACGACCTAGAGCCGTTTGGCTGGGACAAGAATTTAGTGTGCGTGGACAGGCAATGATCGTATTGCGGCGGCGCGTTTCTGAAAATGTTGTGCTAGTTGGCAGTGAAAATACAGCTATCTATGGAATGCTTGCAGGAATTCTCACCAGTTTGGCGGTGAATACTAATCCCAAGACTACAGAGTTCTACATTTTTGATCGCAGCATGGCAGAAACCCAATGGTGTGAAACATTAAAAATGCTTTGTGCCAGTGTTTTAAAACCTGTTAATTTTCCTATAAAATTTACACGCAGTGTCAAGGATATTGGAAAATTTGTAGATTTATTAATAGCAGAATTAGATCAACGGACTCAACTGGACGATGACGAACGGATTTCTAAGCCATCTATTTTTGTAGTCATGACAGAACTAGATCAGGTGGATGAAATTCGTCGTCAACCTGATGCTTATGGTATGACTGACTCTCCACTAGGTGAAAAACTCCGTCGTTTATGTGTTGAAGGTTCACGGTTAGGCATTCATATTATCTTGAGTTTTTCTGGACTTAAAGCCATGCTCAATGTGATTGATGAACGCCGTGATTTGGTTAATTTCCGTCATCGCGTGGCTTTACAAATGTCTGAGGATGATTCTTTTACCTTTGTTCGTAATCGTACCGCTTCACGGTTACAATTAGATGGTAACAAACCAGTTTCTGCATTATATCTTGATGTGGAAAGCGATCGCGCAGTCCGCTTTAAGCCATATAGCACTGAAGCAACTATTCCTCTGAATGAGCAGCTTCATCAAATTTCTGAAACCCTTAAAAAATGGAGACAAAAACTATGAGTATGAATGATACTTTCCGTGAAATGAAAAACTTCCATGATGAACTCCGTCGGTTTAATCAAAATCTCCAATCTTCAATGAATGATTTGCAGAACAACCACGATCAGGTTTCTCCACTTTGGCAAGATGATATGCGGAAGGAATACGATGCTCAATGGCGGGAATTTGACGAAATGATGAAAAATTATCTCAATCGTGAAGCCCCAGCTTATACCCAATTTCTTGATAAAAAGTTGAAAGACCTTGCCCGTTTTCTAGGTCGCGGATAATTTTAATCTTGAATTAATTTAATAATTAGTAATCTATCAACTAAGGAAATCTAAAACATGACTTATAGCGGTGCTACAGATACACGACTTCTACTTGCTGGATTACAGAAATATCGTGAAAGTTTGGAGAAGCATATAACTCAACTAACCTCAGAATACACTCAGCTTGAACAGCGTTGGCGTGCTTTTAATGCAGTTTCAGAAGGTGATTATGCGAACCAATTTCGTTCAGGTTGGATGCAAACAGATGCACGTTTTAAAACTTATATCAATCAATCACAAAAGATTAAATCTTTGCTAAATGAACGAATTGCAGCTTTAGAAGAATTTAACAGACAGGAGGGTAGTTTGTGACGACTTATGATCCTCGTGTTCTGATTCGTGCTTTTAATACTCTACAAGAGGAATTTCAAAGATTTAATCAAACTTCTAGTGATACCCTCAAGGAAGCAGAACATACCCAAAAATGCGCTCAAGACAGGGTTAATCAGGCATTGAGAGTAAGTGCGATCGCTCTCAGTCAAGCAAAATCTGACATAGAAGATGTGCAAGTCGTTGATCAAGAAGTTCGTGATTTGCTCTCAAACTCCAGTGCTGCTGTAGAAACTGCTCATCGTACAGTAGAAATGGTGGGTAAATTTCGACAGCAAGCAGAAACAACCCTGGCAACTTGGCAAAATAAACTACAAAAGGCTATAGCATGGCAAGCTCAAGCAGAGGCAAGACTACAGAGAGCAATTCAAGAGTATAATCAGGCGCAACGAAGTTTAGCATCTGCCCAACAAAACTTGGCATCTGCTCAACAAAATTTGGCATCTGCTGAAGCCAGTTTACGAAGTTGCATGAATAATCCAGAAAGTAAAAATTGTAATCGTGAACAACGAGCCTACGACAATGCTAATGTGGCAGTTGCAGTAGCTATTCAAGAGTTACAACGAGCAGGAATTGAGTTACAACAAGCAGAAATTGAAGTTGAAGCAGCACAGGAAGAACTAGAAAGGGCAAAAGCTAAAGTGCGAGATTGTCAGCAAGCGGTTGGCTATGCAGAACAAGCTGTACAACACGCGAACCTAGCTACAGAACAGGCTAACCAAGCTATAACTGAGGCAGAACGCAGTTTAGAAAGTGCCGAATCTGCTAATCGTGCTGTAACAAAAGCTAGTACAAAAGCAACCGAGGAACATGAATTAACTGAACAAGCAACAGGTCAAGTTCATCAAGCAGAAGGTTTCGTCACTCAAGCACAAGTTAGCGTTCAGAGGGCAAGAAATCAAGCAGACTCAGCTTATAATTTCGCTGTTCGAGGCAATCAAGAACTTGGATATCGTACAAAGTTGCTTGTACTTTTTAATCAAGTTGATTCCAGTTTATCTGCTACAAAGACTGTGCAATCGAATTCTGCAACTACTCAACCTCAATCATCAGTAGCTAATTCTTTAGCGGATAGTCTTAAGTATGTAGATAGATATAATTATTTAGATGAAGAAAATGGATCAGTAAGAATTGAAGCTAAAGATATGGATGGGAAAGATGTCGGATTTATTACTGCTGAAAGAACATCTAATAACAGAATAAAAATAAAAGATACAGTTGTTCCAGATGACTTGCAAAAAAAAGGTATTGGCTCTGGTTTGTTGTCTAGGCTTGAAAACCGATTTCCTAAAGGTACAGAGCTATACTTTCAAGAAAACCAAAAACCAGAGTTCTGGAGCAAAAAAGGGTTTCAACAAAGAGTTACAAAAGATGGGATAACAGAATTTTTTAAGGTTATCGAATAAATGTTAAGCATTAAATGAAATGGTATTATAAAATATGACTCACACTGGCAGTACAAACAGTAAATTTCTATTAACAGGGCTGATAGAATACCGAAAGAGCCTAGAGAGTCACTTGAATAAGCTAGGTTCACAATATATCCAATTAGAAAACCGTTGGCGAACTTTTAATGCAGTTTCAGAGGGCAATTATGCAGAACAATTTCGAGCAGGTTGGACACAAACAGATGCGCGTTTCCAGACTTATCTTGCTCAGTCTGACAAAATCAAGTCTTTTTTGAATGAGCGCATTGAGTTTCTTGCTAGGGTAAATGGAGAAAATCCTGAATTGTACATATCAAGTCCTGCAAATTCTTCCAGAAATGGAGGATCTACTTCATCAGAAACTATAGCATCTGAGCCAAAGATAAAAGGTAATTCTAAATATCTAAGCGATAACTTAGACCGCATTACAGAAAATAAAATTCCGGGAACAGATAAACTTTATCCACCTGGTAAATACCAAGCTCATCATGTAATTCCTGGTGCTATTGCTAATAAAAGCCCTCTAGTTAGAACAGCAATAGAAAGATTTGGATTTGATATTGATTCAGCTATAAATGGTATTTACTTACCAGAAAACGAAACTCAACAATCTGTAGTTAAAAATATGACTGGTGTTGATTTACCTATACACTCAGGATATCATTCACGCTACAGTTCAATAATTAACGATATTCTTGAGGTACATTGGCAAGATATAAATGGTGAAGATCATTTATCTGAGTTTTTTGTACATGAAAGTAGTACACAATCAGATCAAATAATTCTCAATACTTTACATACAGCCATTGGTATAATCAAGAATTTAATAGTAGATGGAACATTAGATACAGAGGATATGTACAAAAATCGTCAAAAATCTTAGTAATTTTTATTTAGATGAGGAATTATGGAAGAATCTACTTGGTACACAAAACAGCGATCGCAACTAGAAGACTCACTTTGGACATTTAAACAGCGATATCGAGTTCTACAAGATTTTCAAAAAGATATTCAAGGAATTTGGCAAGATGACGCAGCTACTGAAATTAATGGCCGCTATTTTCGTCCCCATGAGGAAGATAGTCAGCAAACTTTGACAGCACTAGCTAGGCAATTGTCATTCTTAAGTGAGTCCGATGCAAAACTGCAAATGGCGAGTCAACTTATTTTAGAAGCCAATCGGTTATCAGAAGAGATAGAAAAATTAATAACTTTTGCTAATCAAGATATTTCTAGATCCCACAGTGAGTACAGTGTTTTTCAAGAACAAAATTCTGCTGCTAGAAGCGAACTACCTACAATTACTCAATTAATAAATCAGGCTAATAGCTTTAACGATAATTGATTTTGCTGGTAATAGTTGCTAGGCAATATGCTTGCAGCAGCACTTACGCGATCGCTACCAATTAATGACCTTCAAACGGTTGATCTTTGCAAATTCTTGATCAGCAGTCACTAAGCTTGCTGAATTTTGGATTGTTATTGCAGCAATTACTGCATCAGGTAATTTTAACCGATATTGCTGACGAATTTCGATAATCTTGTCAACTAATACCGGATCACCTGCTGCCAAACCAACAATTTCCACTCGCTGAATAAATTGTTGAAAAAGTTGGAGATCGCTTTGAGTTAGCCCAGAAAAAACCAAAAATTCAATCTGGCTAATAATCGAAATCCCAATCCAATTAGCATTTTGAAGTAATTGAATAAGTTGGGTATTACCTTGTAACAGGGCAATGATCGCATTCGTATCTAGCACATAGCGATTACCATTCATCTCTTAATGTCCTTTGCATCACTACTGCATCTCCTTGCCAATTTAACCGTCCTACCAAATCAGAAAAATCATACTTGAGATTTTGATCTTTAGATGGGACAACTGGATTAATTACCAGCACAATACTTACTTCTCCCGGATCAAGTTGTGTGGGAATGTCAAGATGCAAATGACCTGATGAATCCACTATCGTTGTAAGTTGAAGAACTTCCATTTTGATGTTAATAATTGGATATCAATTTTATTTTAGTCCAAACTCAAGTAACAATCATCATAAATGATAAATAAAATTCTGTAAATCCTAAAATCCTGGATATCCTGATAGCGAAGCGTGGCGTTAGCCATTTCAGACAATTAATGCTACAATAAACAAATAATTACTTGGTATCATATCATGATGATTACTCAAGCACTGGAATTACAACCTAACATCTTAGAAGATATATCAGAAGATATCATTTTCCCCCCCAGTGACCTATATAGTGATGAACCTCCCGTGGAAACAGAACTGCATCTCGAACAAATAATGCTCTTAATAAAATCTCTCAAATGGTTATGGAAAGAGAGAACTGATTTTTATGCTGTTGGAAATCTGAGTATTTACTATAGTCCTCATCAAAAGAAATCAGAAGATGTGAGAGGTCCAGATTTTTTCGTAGTTTTAGGAACAGAACGGAAAACTAGAAAAAGTTGGGTAGTGTGGGAAGAAAATGGTAAATATCCTAACCTGATTGTGGAAATTCTCTCACCAACCACAGCTAAAACTGATAGAGAAACTAAAAAAGAACTTTATCAAGATACTTTCCGCACACCTGAGTATTTTTGGTTTGATCCCTATAGCTTAGAATTTGCAGGTTTTTATTTAATACATGGTAAATATCAACCTGTAGAACCCAATGAAAAGGGACATTTATGGAGTCAAGAATTAGATTTATATTTAGGAATTGTTCAGGGTTTATTAAGGTATTTTACACCAGATGGAGATTTAGTTCCCACACCGGAAGAAAGTGCAGAATTTGAAGCTCAAAGAGCAGCAATTGAAGCTCAAAGAGCAACAATTGAAGCCCAAAGAGCAGCAATGTTTGATGAAAAAGCTCAACGGTTAGCAGCAAAGTTGCGAGAATTAAATATTGATCCAGATACAATTTAATTTAGATCCCATTTAGATCCCCGACTTCTTTGAGAAGTCGGGGATCTAGGGATCGATAATTCACGAATTTCCTCACTACTATTGATAATTAGACAACTTTGATGTTTGGTTGTTGATAATAATTTAAATAGATTTCCGTATTCTTCATACCCTTGTTGATATTTACCTGATACTTGATGCTTTGAAAAAATACAGTTAACATCGTCAATGATAATCAGATAAGAGTGTTTTTCTATGGCTTTTTTAAATTGTGAAAGTTGATGAGGTGAATTATCTGGAATAACCTGATCATTAGGGTAAATTGTCTCTGTGATTAGTTGTGTTAAACTGGGTAGAGATTTTAAACTTTTATAAATAACAAACTCAAAATTTTCTTTGATATTATCAACTAATTTTAAAGCTAAAGCAGTTTTTCCAATACCTTTAATACCCAGTAAGGTTATTAAATTACATTTTCCTTGGAGGATTTTTTGTTGTAGTAATGATAATTCTACTTTGCGTCCATAAAAATCACCGATTTCAGGTGCATCTTTTAAATCTAGATGAGAGGTTATCTGTTCTTGTTTATGGATAATTTCATGATTTTCTGGTGATGGTGCAGATTCTTTAAAAAAATTACCACTATTGATTTGTATTCCTTTAAAAATATTAGTTGAAGAGAAACTACATCTACCTAAAGTTGACTTGACATTAAATTTATTAACTTTTTTTCCAACTGCTTGAGATAAGGATTTCCACAGTTTACTGGCGCTATCCTTGATGTATTTTTCGCTGTGGTGGTGTTCTGTGGCGATATCTGCGTAAGTTCTACCCTGTAGTGTCCCTTCCAGGATAGCTCTTTGTAAATCATTGAGATGGTGTCCTTGATGCTCAAAGACTTGGTTATCTGCAATTTCAATTATCTCTTCAATATTTAACACTACTCCCCCCCTTCAAGTCAAGACTTTTTGATATTCTATCATGCTTTTAATACATCTTCTGGGGAGACTACACAGACAAAACCCATCTGCGCTGGTTGGAAATTTGGGCGTTGCTGATTAAGGGTATGAATTTTAGTCTCACGCAAAGGCGCAAAGACGCAAAGGTAAGAGTTTTAAAGGTTCAATTTGGGAATTTCATACCTCAATTCAGCAACGCCGAAATTTGTTAGCCTGGCGAGTGGAAGTCACGGCTACACAGACAAAACCCGCCTTCGCGGGTTTGGTGTAAGAGATAAATTTTTGACTAATGGCGTTTGTGAAGATTTTTATGGGTGACAGAATATTACTTTTAGAGACTTTTTCACGTTTTTACATACTTTTGAGGTCTTGACATCCTCTTTTGGGCGTATTAAATTCAGTATGTTTGAAAACTATTGTAACTTATTGTGGGTTGGGTAGTGAATTTCATATTTATCTACATTTACTCCCAATAACAATTTGTACGTTATTTGAACGGGGGAATTGACATGAATAAGATCATATCATCTGCGATCGCTTTTATGGGTGACATAATATTACGTTTAAAGACTTTTATATCACTTATACATACCTTTGAGGGCTTTACATCCTCTTTTGGGCATATTAAATTAAGTATGTTTTAAAACTATCGTAATTTATTGTGGGTCGGGTAGTGAATTTCATATTTATCTGCATTTACTCCCAATAAGAATTTGTACGTTATTCAAACGGGGGAATTGACATGAATAAGATCATATCATCTGCGATCGCTGTTTCTGCCATTACTGTATCTACTGTCTTTGGTTTAAGTTTAGTTAATGTGAATATACTACCAGCCCAGGCTCAAAAATCATCAAATTCTAAAACATGGTACATACGTTACACAACTTTTATTGCGGGGAAAATAGTAAAAGTACCAGGAAGGGAGAAGTGGCTTAGGGGAGATAACAGGGAATTTAATGTAGACGCTAAAAGTTACCGGACAAGAACTGATGTTACTATTGTCTGTAAAACGGGGAGCAACAATGTCACCATGCGTCCATTTATTGGTAAATCAACTGAAGTTACTTCGGACGGTAAAGTTGTTGACTCTGCTATTGCATCAAGTAATGGTATTAAATTAAAAATAATACATCAGCAATATCCCACCATCAAATTTACAGTTAAACATGAAGTCGGGATTCCTCGTAAGTTGTTGTTGCTAAGTCCAGATATTGATTATTCTTACACAGGAGAATTTGATTGCGAAAAAGGAACTTATACACTTGAGGGGGAACATGATAAAGCACCGAATCACGAAGTTTATATCAAAGACTCAGCGTCTGTTGGGTGGAAGACCATATACAGATTTAACGGAGAGGACTTTACGTGTTTAATTCCAACTGCGTGCTTTAAATCCAAATGGAATTGGCCTAGTGATTAGTCACACTTACACAAGCAAAACCCGTTGGGGCGCGGGTTTGCTACAAGATATGGATTTTTGACTGGTGGAGTTTGTGAGTATTCCCAAAAATTATCAAGCCAAGCTTTTATTTTGTTTAAGAGATTGGAGTACAAGCTAACCGAAAAGACCGATCTCATAAAGTATTAAACAATTGATGGTAAATAATATTATGACATCCGATCAAATTTCAATAGAAGTCAATGGTAAGGTAGATGTCTTTCAACTGTCTGCTTACGGAAATGAGCAAGATCAAGATCAGACGGATCAAGAAGGAACTGTAAAAGTTAATGGAAATGAATTAGAACTTCAGGGAAGTCTATGGCGAAAAGTCAAGATTGACCATAAAATCACCCCTAAAACAATTTTAGAATTTGAATTTCAGGGTATTAAAGAAGGAGAGATTCACAGTATAGGATTTGATAACGATAATGTGGTGTACGATAAAAACCTTCTTAATGATCAAACGACTGACGATACAACTTTTCAGATATGGGGATCACAGGAATCAAGTTTTAAATGGAATCCAATCACTAACGGTATTGATAGATATGCAACGAATTTGGGGTGGCATAAATACAAAATTTTATTAGAAGATCACTTCAACGGTAGGTTTTCTTACCTAACATTTGGTAATGATCAGGATGTTACTAATCCGACTGCCACTGCTAAATTCCGTGGACTGAAGATTTATGAAAACCCGGATACTCCTGAAGATCCAAATCCCGAATCTGACGAAAACCCGGATACTCCTGAAGATCCAAATCCCGAATCTGACGAAAACCCGGATACTCCTGAAGATCCAAATCCCGGACTTTTTGAAAAACAGCTATCTAATACAAATATTTATGCTATAAAGACGTACGGATCTTTTATATATATTGCGGGATCTACTAGTAAAAACCTAGATGGAAAAATTAATAATGGTAAAAATGATGCTTTCATCAGTAAGTACACTCTTGAAGGTAATTTAGATTCGACAGAACTGTTAGGATCACCAGGCGATGAATCCGCCAGGGCGCTGGCAATAAATACTGATGGTTGGATATATCTTGCCGGTAGTACCATTAGTGATAATAGTGATGTCTTTGTTGCACAATTGAAAGCTGATAATCCAGTGGCTTCAGTGGCTTACTTCCCGATATACGGAACTAATAAAAATGAATACCCAAATGCTATAACAACAGGATTAGATGGTTCTATATATGTTGCCGGTTCGACTGGAGGACAGCTGGACGGACAAAATAATAATGGTGGTATTGACGCTTTTATTACAAAATATACAAGTGATCGTACTAAACCTAAAGTATGGACAAAGCTCTTAGGAACTAGTAGTGATGATTCTGTCAATGCTATAACAACAGGATTAGATGGTTCTATATATGTTGCCGGTTCCACTGGAGGACAGCTGGACGAGCAAAATAATAATGGTGGCATTGACGCTTTTATTACAAAATATACAATTGATGGTACTAAAGTATGGACAAAGCTCTTAGGAACTAGTAGTACCTGAGTTCGATGTAAGAAAACCAGCTAAAAATGAGTATTCAAAAGGGTTAGAGGCTTTTCTGGAAAGAGCCTATATTCTCAATAAGCCTTAATTATTGAGAATTAATAGGAAACCAGCCTAGATTTAAGTAAATTTTCATAACAAAATCTAAATTTATATTACGAATACTATTTGAATACAAACTCAAAGTACCTCAGATTAGGGACAATAGAAGAGGTTTAATTAAAGAAAATTAATGATTATAACTCATGGAATTAGAAACTATTTTCTGTGAAATTGATGATTTTTGTACCTATTTTGAGCCAATGTTTCAAGCTCAACTTATCCCATCCCAAATAAAAAAAAGAATTAGACCCAGCCGATTATGTCTAAGTGAAATTATGACAATAATTGTGTATTTTCATCGCTCTAGTTACCGCAATTTTAAAGATTATTACCTGAAACATATCTTCAAATATTGCCAAGGTGAATTTCCCAATTTAGTGAGTTATCAAAGATTTGTTGAATTAATGCCAAATGCTTTAATTCCCTTGATGTATTATCTGAATACACGAAAAGGACTCAATACAGGTATAAGTTTTATTGATAGTACCTCTATTCCCATTTGTCATTCTAAAAGAGCCAAGACAAATAAGGTCTTTAAAGATTTAGCTGGCTGGGGGAAAAGTTCTATTTGTTGGTATTTTGGGTTTAAACTTCATTTGATTATTAATGATCAAGGAGAGTTACTTGCGTTTCAAATTACTCCTGGAAATACAGATGACCGAAAACCTGTTCCCACTTTGACTAAGAACTTATTTGGGAAAATATTTGGAGACAAAGGATATATTTCTCAAAAACTCTGGCTTGAACTTTGGTCTAATGGACTCAAATTAATCACTCCTTTCAAGAAAAATATGCGGAATAAGCTCTTGTCCCTGGAGGAGAAATTAATGCTCCGAAAACGCTCTTTAATTGAAACTGTTAATGACCAACTCAAAAATATTTCACAACTTGCTCATTCTCGACATCGAAGTGTTACTAATTTCATGGTTAATGTTGTTGCTGCAATAATAGCTTATACTTGGCAACCTAAAAAACCTTCTTTAAGATTTGATGAAAATGAAATTGAAACCTTACCAGTTTTATTAGCTTAATTACCAATTAAATATCAATATTACCTAATAGTAAATACATTTCAAAAAATTAATTTTTTGAGAACTTTTTGGCGTGGGCTTTAATTCTCAATAACCAATACTTATTGACAGAACTGTTGCTGTTACGTACTTTTAGACTTTTTATTTACATCGAACTCAGGTAGTAGTGATGATTCTGTCAATGCTATAACAACAGGATTAGATGGTTCTATATATGTTGCCGGTTCCACTGGAGGACAGCTGGACGAGCAAAATAATAATGGTGGCATTGACGCTTTTATTACAAAATATACAATTGATGGTACTAAAGTATGGACAAAACTCTTAGGAACCAGTAGTGATGATTCTGTCAATGCTATAACAACAGGATTAGATGGTTCTATATATGTTGCCGGTTCCACTGGAGGACAGCTGGACGAGCAAAATAATAATGGTGGCATTGACGCTTTTATTACAAAATATACAATTGATGGTACTAAAGTATGGACAAAACTCTTAGGAACCAGTAGTGATGATTCTGTCAATGCTATAACAACAGGAT
Source organism: Anabaena sp. 54 (assembly GCF_017355725.1). Classification (NCBI taxonomy): domain Bacteria; kingdom Bacillati; phylum Cyanobacteriota; class Cyanophyceae; order Nostocales; family Nostocaceae; genus Anabaena; species Anabaena sp. 54. The sequence continues at coordinate 60,764 of NZ_JAAVWA010000001.1, read as the reverse complement.
TAGATGGTTCTATATATGTTGCCGGTTCTACTGGAGGACAGCTGGACGAGCAACCCAATATTGAGGGTAATGCTAGTTTTGTTCGAAATATTTCGAATGATGAGGAGGTTACTAATAATGAAGTTCCCACAGCAAATGCAATTGCAGACCAAAACGCTAAACAAGATAACGTCTTTAATTTCCAACTTCCCACCAATACTTTCACAGATATTGATGCTGATGATGTTCTTACCTATTCAGCCACATTAGAAAATGGCGATGCTTTACCAAGTTGGTTAACCTTCAATTCTACAACTCGCACCTTTAGCGGTACTCCCACTAATGATAATGTGGGTAGTTTGAATATTAAGGCGATCGCTACAGATAAAGCCGGGGCAACTGTTAGTGATATCTTTGTAATTACCGTTGAAAATGTTAATGATGCACCGACATTAGGAAATACAATTGCAGATCAAAACGCTAAACAAGATAACGTCTTTAACTTCCAACTTCCCACCAATACTTTCACAGATATTGATGCTGATGATGTTCTTACCTATTCAGCCACATTAGAAAATGGCGATGCTTTACCAAGTTGGTTAACTTTCAATTCTACAACTCGCACCTTTAGCGGTACTCCCACTAATGATAATGTAGGGAATTTGAATGTTAAGGCGATCGCTACAAATAAAGCCGGAACATCTGCTAATGATATTTTTGCGATCGCAGTCGAAAAAATCATTGACAACCAATCTACAACTGTAGGAACTCCAGGAGATGATAAATTAATTGCTACTCCTGGTAGTCAATTCGATGGTCAAAACAATATTGTATTTACAGGTGCAGGTAAAGATGAGGTAGACCTGTCCACTGTATCTGTTTTTCCCAACTCAGGTAACAATATCGTTGATCTGGGTAGCGGTGAAGATACAATTTTTGTGAATAAAGGCGATCGCGCTTTCGGTAGTGACGGTAATGACACCTTTAATGCTAAAGATGGTCAAGGTGGCAACCGCATATCCGGTGGTCTTGGGGATGATACCTTCTACTTGGGTAGCAATGACCGCGCTTTAGGTGGTGATGGTAAAGATATCTTCAGAGTTAGTCTTGGTGGTGGTAACTTAATTTCCGGTGGTGCTGGCGCTGACCAATTCTGGATTGTCAATGCTGAATTACCCTCTTCGGCTAATACCGTGCTTGACTTCCAACTGGGTACTGATGTCATTGGTATTCAAGGTGCTGTCAGTTTAGGTATTACCACATCCACACTCAAGTTAAATCAAGTTGGTGCTGATACTGCGATTGTCTTCAACAATCAAACTTTAGCGACTCTGACTGGGATTCAAGCCAGTAGCTTGAGTTTGACAGATTCTAAACAGTTTGTCTTTGCTTAGAATATAATTCTCCCATAGGGGTTTAGCGCGATGCGTTAAGCTCCTGATCTAGGGATATAGGGACAGCGATCGCTCGAATTAACCACCGAATACCTCATCCTGGAAATCCTGAAATCCTGGAAATTCTGATTCAGACAAATTCCCACAGCGATCGCTCGAATTAACCACCGAATCCTTCATCCTGGAAATCCTGATTCAGACAATTAATTACCGTCAAATTAACAACCTTATTTTAATGCGATTAGAGTTATTTCATATCCCCGACTTCTCTAAGAAGTCGGGGGTCTATTTCATATTTATTTTGGACTATAGGGCAGAGAAGAATGGTGTACAATAATACGCAATTTTCCATCACCACCTCTAATAAACTGCCAGGTTTTATCTACTGTTGTGACTTTACCTGTTTTATCAGTTATGGAAACATTACCCATAGTGGTAGCAGTATTACCAAGAATAAAAATACCAGCGTTGCGAATTTCCACCTTTCGCCATCCTTTGAGAGCAAAACCAGTATCTTTAGGGAAGGAGGAATCACCACCCACAAAATAAGACAAAGCTCCTTTGTGTGTCGTGCGGAAGGTCTGGTCTCCAGTTGTCAAGGTTGGCTTGAACAACACCAATCCCGATTGATAAGCATATGCTTGATCTATTATATTGTCAGCCAATTTTCTAGCAGCGGCTATCCCCTTTTCATCATAGGTGGTACTGATGGAAACCAATGCTTCACCCCAGGCTTTTTGAGCAGCCAGGACTTCAGCCTCAGTAATGGATATATTAACTACTGATGTCTTAGAATTTGATGAGGTCGGCTTAGTGGTGGTACTATTAACTTGACCATGAGCCATCAATGGCGCAGTAACCAACAAGGCTATAGTAGCAGCGGTTACAGAAAGACTGACTTGTAATTGTTTAAAGGGGTTGGTATGCATACTAAGAAGAAATATCAAAGGGGAAGTTAAAAAACGTCTCCACAACATCTAACAACCTTGTGCCAAATCAGTCCAATATTTACTATAAATAGTTACCATAAGTAATCATCTATGCTATCATTTAATGATTTAATTTAAGGTGTTGTGCATTTAATTTGTATAATTCTTGCGGGCAAGATGCCCGCACTACAAGAAATTTTTGGGTATTTTTTTAATTGGAAGTCCCTTAAGGTAAGTTCCTTTTGGTCGAGCAATTTTTAGATCGCGTGGATGACGGCAAAAAGCTATGGCAAATGTTTAAGAAATTTGCGATAATTTGGTGAAAGTAATTGACAATTAATGCTACAATAAATCAATAATTACTTGGTATCATATCATGATGATTACTCAAGCACTGGAATTACAAACTAACACATCAGAAGATATCATTTTCCCACCCAGTGACCTATATAGTGATGAACCTCCTGTGGAAACAGAACTGCATCTCGAACAAATAATGCTCTTAATAAAATCTCTCAAATGGTTATGGAAGGAGAGAACAGATTTTTACGCTGTCGGAAATCTGAGTATTTACTATAGTCCTCATCAAAAAAAATCAGAAGACGTTAGAGGTCCAGATTTTTTCGTAGTTTTAGGAACAGAACGAAAAACTAGAAAAAGTTGGGTAGTGTGGGAAGAAAATGGCAAATATCCTCATGTCATTGTCGAAATTCTTTCACCAACCACAGCTAAAACTGATAGAGAAACTAAAAAACTACTTTATCAAGATACTTTCCGTACACCTGATTATTTTTGGTTTGATCCTTATACATTGGAATTTGCAGGATTTAATTTAATCAGTGGCAAATATCAACCCTTACAACCTAATGAAAAAGGACATTTATGGAGTGAAGAATTGGGGTTATATTTAGGAATTCATGAAGGTTTATTAAGATATTTTACATCATTAGGAGTTTTAGTTCCTACACCGGAAGAAAGCGCAGAGATGGAAACAACAAGAGCAGCAATGGAAGCAGAAAAAGCGAAAATATCAAATGAAAAATCTCAAAGGTTAGCCGCAAAATTGAGAGAGTTAAATATTGATCCAGATACGATTTAAGGAAATCTAAAATCAAATTGTGTTTGTTTTAATTACCCCAACTTTGTATATTAGGAGGATAATTTTATGTCAATCATGACAATTAAAGATGTAGAACAAGTCCAAACTGCTTTTAGTGAAGCAGGGTTAGATTATGATGTTGAATTAACAAACGGGAGAATTTCTATCGTGGGTCCATCGGATATTGTATCTAGTGAAATTAGTAGTCGTTTAATTGCTTTCCTCTTTGCTTGGGTAAATCCGCGTCGTTTAGGAAGAGTATTTGATTCTGCTGGTGGTTTTATTTTACCTGATAGCAACCTCACCGCACCAGATGTTTCTTTTGTTCGGGCTGCACGTCTGCGTCAAAGTCCCCGTTATTTTGGCGAACTTGTGCCAGATTTAGTAGTAGAAATTAAATCTCAAAGTGATAGAATTAAACCTTTAGTTACTAAAATTCTCAACTTTGTAGAATTAGGTGCTGTGATGGGAATTTTAATTGATCCTGATGAAGAAACTGTTACAGTTTATCGTCATCAAGGTGAACCAACTATTTTAAATAATGGCGATATTTTAACTTTACCAGAACTTTTTCCCGGTTGGGAATTAGCCGTTTCTGAATTATGGCCTCCTATTTTTACTGAAGAAGAAATAGAAGGTTAATTTGTTTGATCGGATTGGTTTTTTGTGGAGTTCTTTGATGAGAAATCGGGAATTTTGCCCCAAGAGTGCGGAGAAACCTCCACACTCATCTTTGATTTTATTCGTGGATAGTCACTTTGATCATTTTAACTGGAGTTGTGGGGCGATCGCCTGCACCCGTGGGAGTAGTTTCAATGGCTTTCAATACATCCATCCCTTCAGTAACTCGACCGAAAACAGGGTGTTTAGATTGACCAGGTGTAAACCAATCCAGATAGTGATTGTGGACAGTGTTGATAAAAAACTGGCAACTACCACTATTAGGTCTTCCCGTATTAGCCATAGACAAAGTTCCTGGTTCGTTAGAAAGTTTCCCATCTTCAGGATGCTCATCTTGAATGCAACCATCAGGACTATTACCTGTACCCGCACGAGGAGAGCTAGGATCTTTACTGTAAGGACAACCAAACTGCACCATGAAGTTATTAATCACACGGTGGAAATGTAGACCATCATAAAACTCACTTTTAGCCAATTTGATGAAATTTCCCGCCGTTATGGGCATAACATCGGTAAATAGCTCAAGAGTAATAGTACCAAGGGAAGTTTCTAGAGTTGCGGTGGGATTTGCCATGAATATTGAATTACTAATCTTTGTAATGGGTTGTTTTGTCGCTTCTAGTGTACCTAAAATATTGGCAATAATCTTCACAACTGGAGTTTAGACTAATTTCCCCTCCTGATCCGCAAAAGTCTCTCTAGGCAAGGCTTTAAGGGTTTCCAAGTCATTTTACGTCTTGTAAGTCATCAACCTTAGGGACTTCCAATTAAAAAAATACCCAAAAATTTCTTGTGGTGCGGGACGAATTGCCCGCTAATCATCAAGGACGGGCAGGATGCCCATCCCACAAAATTGGGTAATTTATTTTTTGGTGTTCCCTTATACAGCAAGGGGTTGAGCCTACAAAAAAAGATTTAGTCTAAAGTCCAATTCACAAAAATCCACGCTGAGGTTGTTTTTTCGGCATTTTAATCGGGAAAAGCTAAACCAGTTCTCGGATCTCTGATATATAATCCTAGTGTCAAACTCCGCATTACTTCATCCCAAATCGGGATTAATTGTTCTGCTTGATCTGCCCAATAATCAAAGGTAATTAAACATTGAATATTTGAACCCAAACCCACACAAGTCCGAGAAAAAGCTTCCCTGGGTTCAGCTTGAGTGTCAATAAATTTAATTTCACACCACATAATCCGGGCTGTTTGTCGCTTAACAGTAATCACTTCTCCTCTTTCAATCACATCACGGCTATCATCTTCCATGATTTTCTTCAAAGTGTGTTTAAGGGGAAACAGTGTCCAGTCATTCGGGGGTAAATGATTGTAAGATACCTCTAAACAACAATCATCATCAGGTGGTTTTTTATCCATGAACTTAAAAGATTTTTCTTGTGGTTCAAATACCCAATTTTGGGGAACATTGAAGCGAACCGCGCCTCTCCCAGCTACAAAAATCTTATAATCATCAGGACCTTCCCAATGATGATCTGGGCTTAATTCTAGGGTTTCTTTAATCCATTGAAGATTGCTTTTTTTCCGCTTGGCCATAGTTTTAATAAGGGATTAAATTTTAACTGACATTTATCAAACTTATGTTGGAAATATATTTTTACGTTTCTATTTCCAATCCTACACCATCATAAAGTATTTCTATGGGAAATTCAAATTCAATACTTGATAAAGTGATGATGTCTCCAGTAGTGTAGGGATAGTAAAGCCACATTCTTCCTTCTCCTCGACAGTAACGTTCAACAGATATTTTTTCGGAATCAATCAAGATGTATTCTTGTAAACTAGGCATTGTTAAATAATATCTGAATTTTTCTCCTCTATCTTTATTACTTGTACCAGGAGAAAGAACTTCAACAATCAATTTAGGGTTTTGAATAAATTTGCGGGCATTAAGGTCATCAGGGTGACAACTAACGATAAGATCAGGATAGAAGTATGGGCTTTTAGGGGTAACTTGCACTTTCACATCTGATACATTGACTCGACAACCTCTAGGACGCAGATGTGGATATAGGTTTCTGTAAAGATTGAGAGCAAGATCATTATGGGGAATTGTACCACCAGTCATGGCAAAGACTTCGCCATTGATATATTCATAGCGAATATCCTGGTCAAGTTCCCATGCAAGATATTCTTCAATGGTCATTTTTTGCGGTTGTTGAGGAATGGCTATCATATGAGGATTTTTCTAAGTTTGTTTTGATTATAGCAACTACAATTAGAGTTATTTTCAGGTAAGTTTCGATAAATTATTAAGATTCTTTTCACATTTTGCGGCGCAGATAGTGGTTTAAAATGAGTTTAGGATATTATACTTAGATAAAGTTGCCTTAAACAAAGCTGAAAAATTAAATATTTTCACTAAGTTGAATGTGACGGTTATTTGTGTAAATTAGTTAATTTAACTATCTTATGATGATGAAAAATGAAAAATGGAACACAGAAAATATTCTCAGTCAAAAAGGCAGAATAGTAATTGTCACAGGTTCAAGTAGCGGTATCGGTTATGAAACGGCGCGGGTTTTAGCTAATAAACAAGCATCGGTGATCATTGCGGTTCGTAATTTGGATAAAGGAAATAAGGCGTTGGCGAAAATTATTCAACAGAATAAAGATGCTGATGTTCGGGTAATGGAACTTGATTTGGCGAATTTAGCATCGGTTAAAAATTTCGCAGAAAACTTTCAGAAAAATTATTCACGTTTGGATTTATTGATTAATAATGCGGGTGTGATGATTCCGCCGTATTCAAAAACAAAAGATGGTTTTGAATTACAATTTGGAACTAATCATCTCGGACATTTTGCTTTGACGGGACAACTTTTAAAACTTTTGATTAGCACGCAAGGTTCACGAATTGTCAATGTTTCCAGCGGCGCACATAATTTTGGCAAACTAGATTTCGATGATTTGAATTGGGAAAAGAGAAATTATGCCCAATGGACGGCTTACGGTGATAGCAAACTTGCTAATCTTTATTTTACCTACGAACTCGACCGGAAACTAAAAGAGCAAGGGATAAACACCCTTGTAACTGCTTCACATCCGGGTTGGACTGCAACTGAATTGCAGAGAACGGCGGGTGATGTGATGAAATATCTCAATGGTATCTTTGCTCAAGATATCACAATGGGCGCATTACCAACTCTGCGGGCGGCAATTGAAGAAGGTTTGAAAGGGACGGAATATTTCGGTCCCAATGGATTTATGGAGATAAGTGGCTATCCAGTCAAGGTGGAATCAAATCAGTTATCCAAAGATCGAGCGATCGCTCAAAAACTATGGGTTGTATCAGAACAACTCACCGGCGTGAAATTTGAATTGAATAAAAAGGCATAAAACCCAGGCAAATAAGAAAATGGGCAATGTCTACCATTAACCTAAATTCGAGCCATCTTTTACGCCATTGTGAAGCTTGCCGTGCGATGCCTACGGCGAGCGAAGCGATCGCTCTCAGGTCTATAATAGTTTTCACTCAGACACACTAACCCACTCCACTGAAAACAATGTTGCAGAATATCATCATCTAACCAATCAAATTTTTCTTGTAAAACTCGCTCGGCTAATTTAGTAGCTGTTCTGGAATCTGCACCACTTTCAACTATGACAATAAACTCAATCACTGACTTCTCCTTCTACCACGCAATCTTCACCTTCAGCATCCCAAAATTCACCTGTTGTTAAGGTTTCTTTTGCCCATTCTACATCAGGATATTCATCTAAACGTTTGGAAACTGTGAAACCTGATTTACTATTATTTAATATGTGGACTTGAGAAGGAGCAAGTGCATCAATAATATAAGGGGAATGAGTAGAAAAAATAATTTGCAGGTTGGGATTTTCGGCAATGATTTCTTTGAAAACTGTCATTAACTCACGTTGTGCTTGAGGATGAAGTCCCTGTTCCACATCATCTAATAAAACTAAATTAGGTTGATTAGGATTCATTAATACAGTTAATAATCCTAACGTTAACATTGTTCCATCGCTAATTGCATGGGCTGGAATACGTTCACCTGTATTCATATCTAGCACAATTTCTTGTCCTGTCATTTCCTGAGTTTCTTCATAGGAAATAGGTTTACCGTTAACTTCGATTAATCGCTGACGAATGACTGGAACTTTTGCTCGTTTTATGCCAACTTTGCGGACATTTGGGACAATTCGAGTCAGCTTTTCTTCTATTAATTGAAATTTATCTGGGGCTTCATCACGGAGAAAATCTAAGGTAGGTGCTAATCCTGATCCGTCAAATTCAACTCTTGGTGTGACTTCATCACTGTAAGCTGGTTTTGCAAGATTGTTGGCCACTAATTTTAGGTAAACAATAGGTGGTAAATATTCACGAAATATATGAGGGTATGTAATGTATGTTTCTTTTTCAAAACTATCTTCATTTTCACATATTTTCCATGATGTTTTTGGAATCCAACGTTTACTATTATCCTGCTTCCAGCTATAGGAGATTTCCCAAATATCTTGATTTGGATCTTTCCAAAAACCACTTGCAGTCAAAGACATATATTTTTCCCCAATTTTTGTAAGAAATTGAGGTGAATTTTCATTTATAAATGTTGTTATGAATAATTGAGAATTGACAAGTTTACTTAGATTATGCAATGCTTGTAACACACTTGTTTTACCTGCACTATTTTTTCCTACGAGTCCATGTAATCGGGAACTATCGAAATTGAGTTCTGTAGATTTATGGCTTTTGAAATTATGAAGAATTAGTTTTTCTAGCATATTTTTATAGATCACAATAACTCAGGAATATGTTCATTTTCATAGTTTTCAATTAATGCACCAATAACTTCCATAAGCGATGCAAGAGGATGGGTTTCATCTTCACCAACTTGATCAATGAGAGTATCAAGTATATTAACCAAGTATTCATATTCTGCTTCTGTGTGAGGGACAAAAACATTTTCAGCAATGGATGACCAAGCAGTGATAGTTTGATTGATGTTTAAGGTTTGCATTATTCTTTTCTTGAGGCGTTGCTGATTAAGGGTATGAATTTTAGTCTCACGCAAAGGCGCAAAGACGCACTGAGGTTTGAGTTTTAAAGGTTCAATTTGGGAATTTCATACCTCAATTCAGCAACGCCCTTTTCTTGAATGTACCTCAAAAGCCAAATCTGCACGGTAAAAACACACATCAAACTCTAAAAAGAAGTTCATACGCCCTAATAATAAAGGTACATCATCAGATAAGCACCACGCAAAAACTAAGCGAACAGGCTCAAATGATCCAATCTGGGCAGATACCAGTAAACCTCTTGCCTCTACTGGTGCTAAATTGCCAGCCAATATCACAGAAGTAGTTTGTTCCTCCCAAATTGCACCTAGCTGGATACCTACACTGTATGGCAGAACGTTAACACTTGCGCCAGTATCCAATAAACCGGAAACGTCTACTGATGAGTTACGATAAGTAAGTGTTAATGGTAACTTTGGTAGAGCATCAGGAACACCAAAGGTATCATATCCCTCTGTAAAGGAAAATCTTTGAGTTTTAGTCATTTTACTTTTGTTCGTCGGCTTCTAGTAGTTGGGCAAGTTGATGTGCGGCGGCATGGGAATTAAGCGGTGATAAAATAGAATAGGTTGCTCCCTGTTCTAATGATGGTTCTTCATCCCTAGATAATTCGGAAACTAGAAACTGCATTACTTTTAGTTTGTCGGCACGATTTAGATTTCGCAGGGTGGGAAATAGTTCTATGGCGTTCATGATTTGTAGTTTTAATTTTTCTGATCAGGGATTTATTCTAACATACTCTCTAAAAATAGGAGATAAATTAAACCATTTTACTGAAGTTTTAATAAGCTAACATCAGTTCTGCAACATCTACCTCAGAAAATCCCATTAACTTTCCCACTTGCTTAATGTACATTTTTTCCGTTATGTGAAAATCTCCATCACGCTTTGCAAGTGCGATCAAATCAATTAATAAACCTAAAGCATCATCGGGATCATCGGGATATTTAGCTATTAATGAATAATCTACTTCTATTCTCTGAGAGGATAATAAATTTTTGATTTCCTGAATTTCTGCCGATGTTAAATTAGCATTGGTAATAATCGTCTTGAGATATTCTTTTTCTTGAGGCTCAACACTACCATCAACTTTCATTAAATTAATCAGGGTTTTAATCTTTAATAATTCTAGTCTTTCTCCTGTTATATTATTTGCTTCTATGTCAGATGTAGGAAAAAGATTATCAGTATATTCAATGCTACATTCATTTAATGATTCAGTCTCATCTAATATCTCAATTTCTTTTTCAAATATTTGAATAGCCTTATTACCTACTTGTTTAGTTGAATAGGCTGACCATAAACCCATAGCAGTAGCACCAACTCCAGGTAAATATTTACTAACAATTGATTTCGTTGCACTGTTGACTACATTTCCTGTCAATTGATGAACTATACGTTTAAATATGGACGGGGTTAATTTTCTAGTGATAATTTTACTACCTTGAGCAATAATAACTCTATTTGCTACTGCATTGATGCCGGGGGTAATTAATCCTGTACCCAATGAAGAAATCAAGACACCAGCTAATAGTTCCTTGTTTAAATATTGCTGCTTATCATAAGCTACACCCACATCATAAATCATGGCAATTTGGTTTCGCATGACTGTGATAATTTCTGGAGCAACTGCTAATATTCCCAATGGACCTGCTGGTACTAAATTAGCTGCTACTGATATCCCTCCATTCCGTTTTGCATAACCATTAACAATTGAATTAGCTGATTCTATGGAAGGTCTTTGATCTTGATAAGGATTTTTAGTAAAATAATTACTTCTATCTTGTGCAACTATATCAAATGAAGCGATGATTTTTTCACTAACTTTGTTTTGTCGTTCTTGAATAACTTTATTACTGGTATTTTGTTGGTTGATCATGTATATAGCAATTCCCATTCAATTTGATTTAGGATAATTCTACAGTATAATTTTACTCAGTGTCAAGATTTGATAGTAGCAAATTTATAAACCTTGAATTTCCTCCCGTTCTTCAAAATGAAGCTGTTCTGGAAGTTCAAGCGGCTCACCTTCCCAACTACCTATCACTTCTTCCAAAAATCTACGAGAATATCCTAATTCTTCTGGTGTTTTACTTGCAGATTGTAATGATTTTTCTGCAATACGTTGAAATACAATTACTATTTCTAACTCTTCATTGGCAAATTCATCAGGAAGTTCAACTTTGAGAATTTTATCATTACCAATGTGTGTTTTAATTTTCATACTTTCCATAGACTGATCTCCTGGTTGATTATGTTGTCAGCAGTTTGGATAAAATTTTTGATGGTTGTTCACGAATTAATTATAGAAATTAGTTTAGAAGGTAAAGGAATTTGTTGTTTACCACTACAATAAACAGTTTCTATCCATAACTCTCGCGCTTCATTAATATTTTCTATTGCTTCTTCTAAATTGTCTCCCTGAATCATACAACCTGGTAAGTCAGGAATCATCACTGTATATCCTCCGTCCTCTTCTGGATAAATAGACATGGGATATTTTAAAGACAAATAATATTCTAAAGATAGCATTTTTTCGGCTAGGTGGTTGAGATAATTCTTCATTGACCAGTTATACCACACCTCACAAAAATAATATTCTTGGTTAATCAAACTTAACTCCGTTTATAAACCATTTCCATCCTCAACTTCTCTACCTCAATCTTCAACCGTTCATTCTCCATTTTCAACCACCTGTCATTTTGTTTTGATTATAACAACTACAATTACAACTATTTTGAGTTTATTAAAGTGTGCTTTCATGAAAATTTCGCGCTAAGATGCTCTGAAAGACTCTAATAGACATCTCTGAAAAAGAATCTGAAACTCTGAATCTGTCTAGCTGAAAACCTAATTTCTGGAGAGGTCTAATCTTTAGGTAATGGCAGTTAATTCTGAAATATCTTTATAGATATTTAATATTCCGTAGTGTTGTAGTGAATGATCAGACATAGTAAAATACTGATAAACTTAGTTTTTACAACATCTGGTCAATGAAAACAATCTTAAATTCTCAGCATCCCCTGATACTTAAGTTGGCTGCAAGTATTTTGGTATTTTTATCAGTTTTCGTAACTGGTATAAATTCTGAAAGTTTGGCCGCTGCTGAAAAAGTAACTTTTGCAGCCTATGGTGATATACCTTATTTCGCAAAGTTAGCAGATGGTAGAACTGATGAGCAAGTTTTGATCCAAGATATTGCGCCTAAATTCCGCCAACGTGAAGATATATCCTTTGTGATTCATTTGGGTGATCTTGGTCGTCCCCAGGATACTTGTTATGATACTTGGTTGGAGAAGAATAAGACATTTTGGAAAACCGATATAGTTAAACCTGTGTTTTTTACACCAGGAGATAATGATTGGACTGATTGCGATCGGGAAGGTCTAACTGTTAGAAAATCAGAGTTGGAAAGACTAGACGCAATTAGAAAGGTGTTCTTTAGTAAACCTAAAACCCTCAATCCTGAATGGCGATATGAAGAACAAGCCACTTTACCTGAAAATGAAACTTGGTGGTATAAAGGTGTCCGTTTTGTAACACAACATATCGTCAGCACTGACAATGGACGCACTGAGATACTTCTTGATGATCCTATCAAAGTTAATCAATTAGTTGATGAACGGGATAAAGAGAATGCTATTTGGCTTAATCATGCTTTTGAAATGGCAAAAGATAGCGATACATCGGCTGTAGTTGTAGCGACTCAATTAGATCCTTTTGCTCCTGATGGCAGCACGAATGATGTTTTCAGCAGATGTTTAAATAATCATGCGTATAAAGGATTCTGTGAACAATTGCAGACATTGGCGGCAAATTTAGATAAACCAGTGTTATTGGTTCACGGTGATACTAATGCTTACTGTTATGATCAACCCTTTCCTGTAGGTAAAACTCCGAAATTATGGCGCTTGAATGCACCTGGTGATTTTAAAGTGATTGATGCTTCTTTAATCTCTTTTGATCCTAGCAATTCTAGCAAACCTTTTGAAGTTACCGGACTGTTATCAGGTAAAGAACCTCCTCAAATCTGTGATTACAGTAGATAATAGGTGATTAATTGATGATGCGATATGTGTTAAAAACACAGCGATCGCACATCATATAATTATTTTTGGTGTTGCTGGTTTAGTTTCAGCAACGCCAAAAAATGAAACCACATCACACAAAAATGAGATTCTTAATTAACCAAACTTAACTCCGTTTATAAACCATTTCCATCCTCAACTTCTCCACCTCAATCTTCAACCGTTCATTCTCCATTTTCAACCCTGTATTTTCATCCTTAATCAACTCCACCTCATTCCGTTTACTCAAAGCCTGATTAATTGCCAACTTCCGCATATCTAAAGAAAACCAACGTTGATAAGTTTTCGTATGAATCTGCACACTATGACCCAAATTATCCGCCGCAGCCTTAATAGGAACTCCCAAAATATGCGCTCGAATTGCCCAACCATGACGTAAATCATAGGGTTTAAAATCTAATCCAATTTTTCTAAACCACCAACTCACCCTTTGGATTAAAGCCGTGATTTCTGCATGATTATTTTGGTCTTTTTTACTAATTGCGATCGCCAACATTTCCAAATATTTAGGATTTCTTAAATCAAATTCATCAATCCATTCTTTATATAAAGGCAAGGCTTCTCTTTCACCAGTTTTACAATTTTTATCAACCTTCCAAGTTAAATCTAGATTTTCATCACTTAACCACCAATCAATATGAGGATTAACAAAAAGTTCTCTGGGACGTAAACCAAAAACCGCCAACATTCCATAAGTCCAACGCCAAAGTTGCCAACTATCTTTCACATCTTGATTAACTTGTTTACCTCGATTATTTAGATATTCATCAAACTTGTAAAATCCCGTAACTATGTCCTTATCTGTAGGAACATTGCGGGAATTACTTTCAGGAACTTTAGAATAATTAGTTAAATTAATCTCTATTTTAAAAAGTTGGCAAAATACAGAAATAGCCCTCACCGCATTATATTTAGCCCATTCCTTATCTATCTTATCAATCGCATTAATCAAAACTTCCCCAATTGCCAAATCATCAGCATTTGTATAACGCTTAATTCGAGAAAAATAATAGAAAAAAGTATGTTCACTTTTATTCGTGCGTTTATGGGTTTTAAAATATTCCTCCTCAAACCTTGCCAATAACTCACCAATAGTTATTAACTCCTTTTTAATTGTCTCATTTCCCAAATATTTATCATTCCAAATAAAACTTTTTCTAGCAATTAACTTTCCTAATTCATAAGCTTCCTCTTCAGCAGTTTTCAGTCCATCAAAGTTAGCAGGAATATTCAAAGTGATATTGTATTGTTTTCTTCCCGTTCCCCTTGTATCCTCATCTCCCGGTTTAATGGGTAAAGTTGCCCGTAATTGCAGACATCCGTTTGATTCCCGAATTGTTACTCTGGTTTTTGCAGACTTCAAACGCAGATTTACCTGTTCCAATTCCCATAGTAGCTGTTCTTTCATAATCCTTGGCGTTGCTGATTAAGAATATGAATTTATTTCACGCAGAGACGCAGAGGCACAGAGAAATTTAATTTTTCCTTTGCGTGAGACTTATTCTGAATCTTTCAGACTATATTTAGAGTAAAAATAAATCAGTTAATTGCAAACATAGTTTATCGCTGACATTGCTCACTGCAAACATAGCGAAATTAAATAGTGACGAAACCCACCTATTCCTTCGGAACGCTACGCAAACTTGGGTTCAAAAGTCTTGATTTTTCATTACTCCACGCCGGTGGACTTTGTTTGTGTAGTAGCGATTTGGCGTTGCTGATTAAGGGTATGAATTTTAGTCTCACGCAAAGGCGCAAAGGCGCAAAGACGCAAAGGTAAGAGTTTTAAAGGTTCAATTTGGGAATTTTATACCTCAATTCAGCAACTCCCGATTTCTAATCGCCGAAAACTTTTAAAACATCCTCCTAAATAAATTGGGTAGGCATCGGCAATATAATATTAAGAATTAATAATGGAATCACAAGTATCACAAATCACTGTACCCAGGTTATGCTAAAATCTGTCTGGGGAGGATTTTGTAGTATAAGATGCTTTAATCCTATGAATCTATCTGGTACTGAGTTAAAAAAATTAGTGAATGCCATCATTAGTGCTTATCCCACTCAAGAGGATTTAGCAATGATGGTTCAGTTTGAATTAGCAGAAAATTTAGAGGCGATCGCTGGAGGTGGCAATCTCACCCAGTTAGTATTTAATCTAGTGACAAAATGGGCAATTCCTAGAGGCAAAATCTCGCGTCTAATTATAGCAGCTTATGAAACTAATCCGGGTAATCCTGAACTCAAAGAATTTTATGAGTCTATGGTTATCAAGAAAAGGTTTATTGTAGATTCTGCCATCAAGAAACCAGACTTTGGACCCGATATTAACTGGCGTGGAGAAACCGATGAAATTCAACTCCAAAGTTGGCTACAACCTCAACCAGATTATTGGGATGTGGGATTTTTAAAAGGAGCGATCGCCCAATCATCTTCAGTTTGTCGTATTGAAATTCTCTATCGTAACATCATGGGAACAGGAGTTTTAATTACTCCTAATAAAGTCTTAACTAATTATCATGTTTTAAAATATAGTGAAGAAGATAACCTAGAAAATAATGCTTTAAATGCCATTTTAAAATTTGGCTGCTTAACTTCAGATAATGGTTTAGAAACACAAGGTAAATCTTTTCAATTAGATAGAGAAAACCCAATCTTATGCTCTAGTAAAACAGAAGATTTAGATTATGTTTTATTACAAGTAGAATCGAAAATTACTCAAGCAACAGACATTAAACCTGCTCGTTGGGATGGTCAAAAATTACCTATGGAAAAGATGGGAATCAGTGTCCTACAACATCCTGAAGGAGACTCAATGAAATTATCAGTTAGTCAAGATGGTATTACCGGAGTTTATCAAAATAGCGGTTTAGTTCAATATGTGAATAAAACGGCCGTAGGATCAAGTGGTTCACCTTGTTTCGATGAAAATTGGTATTTAGTAGCTTTACATCATGCCCAAAAAGCGAAAACTTTTGGCTCAATTAGAGAGGGTATTTTATTTGCTAGTATTTATCAAGAAATTAAAGATTTTTTAAATTAATTTAAGGAGTTAATATGGGACGGAGAATTATTACCAGTCAACTACAAGCTAAAGGCGAAGAAGCAAAATTAGACGGCTATTTTGATAAATTAATTAAGTATATTCCCACTGAAATTGTCGGTGGTTGGATTGCAATTATAGGACTAATTAGAGGTGCTAGTAACATACCCACAAATACTATATTATGGATTTTATTCATTATCTTTACTGGACTAACTGCTCTTTATATTCTCAATCAAACTTTTGAATCTAAAAAGCCTCTAGCAATTAAACAAACGATCATTTCTACTATAGCTTTTATTGTTTGGGTATTTGCTTTAGGAAAACCTTTTGATTCTTTGAGTTTTTATAATCCTGTTTATGGATCAATTTTGTTGATTTTGTATAATTTAACTATTCCTTTGATTAATCCTGTTGAAGAGAGTAAGAAAAATTAATTTTATCTGGAGATTGAATTATGAAGTTATCAAATAAACAACAGAAAAAACTACGAAAAGCTTTAATTGATGCTTTTCCAAATAAATTCTTACTAGAACAAATGTTATCAAATTCATTGGATAAAAATTTAGATACAATTGCTGGAGGGGCTAATTTAGAAGAGATTGTTTTTAATTTAGTAAAGGTAGCAATTGCTAGGGGATGGATTCAAGATTTAATTACCTCTGCGTATGAAGAAAACCCTGGAAATCTAAGTTTACAAGATATTCGGAAAGAAATTGTAAGTAGTAACCAAACAATAGTTTCAAATAATCGGGAAACGCTACTAAACACGATAAGTAACACAGTTGATCCTTTCCTTGATCCATATTTTCCCGATGGTAAACTGATTAATCTATTAAAACAATTAAAGCCCGATTTAATTAGGCCAAAAAATATGGATTATATTCCATCAAATAGGAATAATCCTTATCCAGCTTGTGAGCAAAATATTATAGAAGTTTTTTGGAAGCACTCAGGTCGTTTACTAATTCTCGGTGAGCATGGCTCTGGTAAAACTACAACTTTACTAGAATTAAATAAATCTTTAGTTGATAAAGCTAAAAATGATTCAAATACACCTATTCCAGTGATATTTAGTCTTTCATCTTGGGATAACCAAAAGATGGAAAAATGGCTAGTAAGTGAATTGGTAAAGTCCTATGCTATTTCCGATGAAAGTGCATTTAATTTACTCAAAAATCGTCAACTTCTACCATTGTTAGATGATCTAGATCAACTAGATAGATCTCGACAGTATAAATGTGTAAAAGCTATTAATGATTTTATGTCGATGACACAACCTCTAATAGATTACTTGGTTGTATGCAGTACCGAAGGTGGATATAAAAACAATCCTCAGCTTAAATTAAATGGAGCAATTTATTTACATCCTTTAACTAAAGTACAAATTAATCACTATCTGGTAGCCATAGGTCATTCCAAATTATGGAAAATTATTCAAGATAAAAACCACATCTTAGAGTTAATAGAAAAACCCCTATTTTTATTTATGATGTTAAACATTCCTGAAAAAGAATCAATTATAGAAATATGGACACGTTTTCCTAATGATAAAGGAATTTTATTTGATTATTATATAACAAGATTAGAAACAAGATTAGAAGATTATCAACAAATTACAAGTAGAAAAGCAAAAATATGGCTTAAAAATTTAGCTATAAAGTTTAAAAATGAATCTAGCAATTATTTATTAATTGAAAAAATTCAACCTGACGATTGGTTAATAACAAGTAATAAAAAAAGAATATATCATATTATAGTTGGATTAGTGATTGGAATAATTATTTTCTTGTTTTTATTAATATATATTTTCTTTTGTAAATCTATCTATTATCCAGTAAATAATCCTCTTTTGATAGTATTAAGTATCCTCATAAGTATAATAATAGGACTGATAACTAGTTTGTTAAATACAGAAATAAAACCAGTTGAAACTATTAAAATACCCTGGATAGAAATAGGAGATGCCGTTAGATTAGCAGGATTAAAAGATAGAATCATAGGTGCATTGATTTCTTCTATTAGTAACATTACTAATATTAATTCTGAAAAAATTTATAATTTGATATCAGTAAGTTGGTCTTTAGGAAAAGGAATTTTTGGTTTTGTAATTCCTCTTAATGTAATGTTTGATAAGTTTTTACGTAATTTACGAGGTATTGAGCTACAGATAGAAGAAAGAACAATAGTTAATCAGGGTATTAAAAATTCGGCAAAAAATGGTCTATTTATTGCCTTAATATCTGGTCTCTTATTAGGACTATTTATGGGACTATTTGGACTGATAGGCAACTTTGGGAGTTCAGGAAATATACAAGAGGCTGATAAATTTTTGCCGATACATCTTGCATTAGTTGGAGGATTAGTCGGAGTGTTGTTTGGTGGGTTATTTGGTGGAATACTAGCTTGCATTCAGCATTTTACCCTGCGTCTCATTATTGCTTTTCAAGGAGATATGCCTTGGCATTATATTAGATTTCTAAATTATGCCACTAAACAAAGGTTTTTACAGAGAGACGGCGGATGTTATCGGTTTATTCATCCATTACTACAAAAACATTTTAATAAAATAGACACACGCTGATTTTATAAAAAAGGTTCTTCCGTACTTACTATCCTAAATTATTAATCTTGACTAGATATATACATAACTTAGATGAAACCCGGGTGTATATCCTGTAAATCCTCAAATCCTGGATATCCTGATTCAGACAAAATTAAAAACCATTAAACCATCAAAATAAATACTCCGGCCCTTATCACGGTTACGACGGATTCGCAATTTTCGCTCGGGACATGGATTTGGCGCTCAACAGCCCAACCTGGGGATTAATCGGCGCTCCCTGGAACAAGAAAGCTCAAGCTAAGGCTAAAGCTAAGGCTTCCGTCTAGGGAACAAAAGATAGTCTGGGGTTTTACCCCAGGAGAGTTGGGAAGTCAAGATTCAAAATTAAAAATTCAAAGTTCTGGATTTTGCATTCTGAATTTTGAGGCACATTCCCCACTCTCCACCGATCGCAAACATCATACACAGCAAGCTTGGAGATATAGAAATGCCTCAAGATCCAAAGAAGATTCAGGACCACGTTGAGCTATTCCACCAGCCAGAATACCAACAACTGTTTGAAAACAAGAAACAGTTTGAAAACGGTCACACCCCTGAAGAAGTACAACGGGTTTCCGAATGGACGAAAAGCTGGGAATACCGTGAAAAGAACTTTGAACGGACAGCTTTAACCGTTAACCCAGCTAAGGGTTGTCAACCTTTAGGCGCTATGTTTGCGGCTGTGGGTTTTGAAGGTACTCTTCCCTTCGTTCAAGGTTCTCAAGGTTGCGTAGCTTACTTCCGTACCCACTTAACCCGTCACTACAAAGAACCATTTGCTGGTGTTTCTTCTTCCATGACAGAAGACGCTGCTGTGTTCGGTGGTTTACAAAACATGATTGATGGTTTGGCTAACTCCTACAGCTTGTACAAGCCAAAAATGATCGCTGTTTGCACCACCTGTATGGCAGAAGTTATCGGTGATGACTTACAGTCATTTATCGGTAATGCTAAGGAAGCTGGTTCTGTTCCTCAAGATTTCCCAGTCCCTTTTGCTCACACACCTAGCTTCGTTGGTTCTCACATCACTGGTTACGACAACATGATGAAGGGAATTCTTTCTACCTTGACAGAAGGTAAGAAGAAAGCCAAGAGCAACGGTAAAATCAACTTCATTCCTGGTTTTGATACCTACGTAGAAAACAACCGCGAAATTAAGCGGATTGCTTCTTTAATGGGTATTGACTACACCTTGTTATCTGACAACAGTGATTATGTTGATTCACCTTGTGATGGTGAATACAATATGTATCCAGGTGGTACTAAGCTAGAAGATGCAGCAGATTCCATCAACGCTAAAGCTACCATTGCTCTTCAAGCTTACTCCACCACCAAGACCCGTGAATACATTGCTAAGGAATGGAAACAAGACGTTAGTGTTTCTCGTCCTTGGGGTATCCAGGGAACTGACGAGTTCTTGATGAAACTCAGCCAAATGACTGGTAAGGCTATTCCTGAAGAATTAGAAATCGAACGTGGTCGTGCAGTTGACGCAATGACCGACTCCCATGCTTGGTTACATGGTAAGCGTTTCGCTATCTACGGTGATCCTGACCTAGTTTATAGCGTAGTTGGTTTCATGTTAGAAATGGGCGCTGAACCAGTACATATCTTGGTTCACAACACCAACGAAGTATTCGAGAAAGAATTGCAAGCATTGTTAGATTCTAGTGCCTTCGGTAAGTCCGCTAAAATCTGGGGTGGTAAAGACTTGTGGCACTTACGCTCCTTGTTGTTCACAGAACCCGTAGACCTATTGATTGGTAACTCCTACGGTAAGTACCTGTGGCGCGATTGTGGTGTACCTTTAGTCAGAATTGGTTATCCTATCATGGATCGTCACCACTACCACCGTTATGCAACCGTTGGTTACAAAGGCATAATCAACCTGTTGAACTGGATTGTTAACACAGTCTTTGAAGAAATTGACCGCACCACCAATGTTGCTGGTAAGACCGATATTTCCTACGACTTAATTCGTTAAGAAATGTCTGTAAGGATGGGGAAACCCCACCCTCGACAATAAACAAAGGGGATCGGGACTTAGGTAATTTACCTAAAATCCTATCCCCTATCTCTAATTCCTAGCATAAGCTCTTTGTTCCTTTGATCTACTTGACGGATGAATTTTCAAATAAGTTCCTGGTAATTGGTGATAAAATCCCCCTTTTCATCCTGTTCATCCTTTAATCATGGACATCATCGAACAGAATTCAGGAGTCACCGAGTCAGAATTCAGAATGAATTCTGTGCGAGTGGCGGATGAATAACTGGGTTTAAGAGACTTCCAAGAAATAAATTATCCCAAGAAACGAACCACAGAGGCACAGAGTACACAGAGAGAGAATTTTTGCATCAGTTTTGGGACATTTTTTTATTTGGAAGTCTCTAAGACCCCCACCAAATCGTAGATTTGGTGGTCTTTAATCAGTCGCAGGTTTGAATCCTCGACTGATTGATTCTGACTCCTGGCTACTGACTCCTGACTCCTTCTTCAACTCGACTATGGCTACGCCACGCAGGCTATCGCTCGATAACCACCTGATTCTGACAATTTTTCTATTTTCTCTTGCAAAACCAAATGTTATGAAAATCCCACACCTAGAAAATACAGATAAATACATATCTTTTTTGAAAGTTTATCTGTGTAAATATTAAGTTAATCAGATTTTGCAGAAAATCTAGAAATCAATCCAAACTAAGTATAAAAACTTGGTTATTTTTGGGGAATTAGAATTATTATATTTATTATGTCCTGTGGTAATCCTAAATTATTTGTGAGATATTTCTCACTTATTTTCTATTACAGCAACTTTCTATTATCTTTTCTGTAGAGACACAAACCCAGAAATAGATAATGTTGTAAATAGTTCCACAAATAATTTTTATTAATTTAAAATATTTTCGTCAAAATCATCATCTTGATGATTAACTTTAAGCAAGATTTGTCATGGTAGTAAACTCCATCTAGCACGAGAATAAAAATGAAAGTCACCCAAAGCAAAATTAACGAACTTCTGAGTGAATCAGGATGCGAACACAATCAAAAGAAACAGGGAGAAAAGAAAAATAAATCTTGTACCCAACAAGCCCAACCTGGCGCGGCTCAAGGTGGTTGTGCCTTTGATGGAGCGATGATTGCTTTAGTTCCTATTACTGATGCTGCTCACTTGGTACATGGTCCGATCGCTTGCGCTGGCAATTCCTGGGGAAGTCGTGGAAGTTTGTCTTCCGGTCCAATGCTTTATAAAACAGGTTTTACTACCGATGTGGGTGAAAATGATGTGATTTTTGGTGGTGAGAAAAAGCTTTATAAGGCGATTTTAGAAGTTAATGAAAATTACAAACCTGCGGCAGTTTTTGTTTACGCCACCTGCGTTACAGCCTTAATTGGTGATGATATTGATGCTGTTTGTAAGGTAGCAGCCGAAAAAACTGGAACTCCGGTAATTCCTGTGATTGCTCCCGGATTTATTGGCAGCAAAAACTTAGGTAATCGCTTCGGTGGTGAGGCTTTACTAGAATATGTAGTTGGTACTGCTGAACCGGAATATACTACACCCTATGATATTAATATCATCGGTGAGTACAATATTGCTGGGGAAATGTGGGGGGTTTTAAGTTTATTTGAAAAGTTAGGAATTCGGGTTTTATCGAAAATTACTGGTGATGCTCGTTATGAAGAAGTGCGTTATGCTCACCGGGCTAAATTAAATGTGATGATCTGCTCACGAGCGCTCTTAAATATGGCGCGAAAAATGGAGGAACGTTATGGAATTCCTTACATTGAAGAGTCATTTTATGGAATTAGAGATATTAATCGTTGTCTGCGAACTGTAGCTGCTAAATTAGGTGATCCTGATTTACAGGAACGCACAGAAAAACTTATTGCTGAAGAAACTGCGGCTTTGGATATTGCCCTTGCTCCCTATCGAGCCAAGTTGAAAGGAAAGCGTATTGTTCTCTATACTGGCGGTGTGAAAAGTTGGTCAATTATTTCCGCTGCGAAGGATTTGGGAATTGAAGTTGTGGCGACTAGCACGCGCAAAAGTACAGAAGAAGATAAAGCGAAAATCAAAAATTTGTTGGGTAATGATGGGATCATGTTGGAGAAAGGAAACGCTTCCGAACTCCTGAAATTAATTCAAGAAACTAACGCAGATATGCTTATTGCTGGCGGTAGAAATCAATATACTGCTTTGAAAGCGAGAATTCCCTTTTTAGATATTAACCAAGAACGTCATCATCCCTATGCTGGTTATGTGGGTATGGTGGAAATGGCGCGGGAGTTGACTGAGGCTTTATATAGTCCCGTTTGGGAGCAAATTCGGAAGCCAGCACCTTGGGAGTAATTGTCTCACGCAGAGACGCTCCAGGCGCAAAGGAAGAAATATCTTGTTAATTCTTGTGGGGTAGGCATCCTGCCTGCCCTTGGACGGGCTAGAAGCCCATCCCACAAGATTGTTAGATGTTCAGAAGTTTATAATTTATCAAAGATTAATTTATGGCGATCGCAATTGTTCCAGAAAAGTCTGTGACTGTAAACCCCCTCAAACAAAGTCAGGCTTTAGGCGCTTCTTTGGCTTTTTTGGGTTTGAAGGGAACTATGCCTTTATTTCATGGTTCTCAGGGTTGTACGGCGTTTGCAAAAGTGGTTTTGGTTCGACATTTTCGGGAAGCTATTCCTCTTGCTACTACTGCAATGACGGAAGTTACTACTATTTTGGGTGGTGAGGAAAATGTGGAGCAAGCTATTCTCACCTTGGTGGAAAAGGTACAACCAGAAATTATTGGTTTGTGTACCACTGGGTTAACAGAAACTAGAGGTGATGATATAGAAATGTTCTTGAAAGAAATTCGAGAACGTCACCCTGAACTTAATCATTTAGCCATTATTTTTGCTCCTACTCCTGATTTTAAAGGTGCATTGCAAGACGGTTTTGCAGTTGCGGTAGAAAGTATAGTTAAAGAAATTCCCAAAGCCGGGGGAATTAAACCAGAACAAATCACAATTTTAGCTGGTTCTGCGCTCACTCCCGGAGATGTGCTGGAAATTCGAGAAATTGTCACAGCTTTTGGTTTAGAACCAATCTTTGTTCCTGATTTGGGAGCTTCTTTAGATGGACATTTGGAAGATGGTTATACTCCTATAACTGCTAGTGGTACAACCCTCAAACAATTGCGTTCTTTAGGTAGTTCGGCGTTTACCTTAGCATTAGGTGAAAGTATGTTAGGGGCGGCGCAAATTTTAGAGGAACGCTTTGGAACAAGTTATCAAGTATTCAGAGATTTAACAGGATTAGAACCTGTAGATCAATTTCTGCAAAAGTTATCTTTATTAAGTGGAAATCCCGTTCCTGAAAAATATCGTCGTCAACGTCGGCAATTGCAAGACGCAATGTTAGATACTCACTTTTATTTTAGTTCCAAACGAGTATCTTTAGCTTTAGAACCAGATTTGTTGTGGACTATAGTTGGATTTTTGCAATCAATGGGAGCAGAAATTCACAATGCTGTGACAACAACTCGTTCCCCATTACTTGAACTACTTCCTATCAATAATGTCACTATTGGTGATTTAGAGGATTTTGAAAAGTTGGCATTAGGTTCTGATTTATTAATTGGTAATTCCAACGTAAATACCATCTCTAAACGTCTCTCAATTCCTCTCTATCGTTTAGGTATTCCCATCTATGACCGATTAGGAAACGGTCTATTTACCAAAGTAGGCTATCGCGGTACTATCGAGCTTCTTTTTGGGATAGGAAACCTATTCATAGAACACGAAGAATCAACAATGATGAACCAATGGTCATCAGTAATCAAGAAATAACACCTGATACCATTTTTTCTATCTCTGTGTCCTCTGTGCCTCTGTGGTTCGTTCATCTTAATTCAGAATAATTAGTATGACAACCGACCACCAACAACTGACAACTGACAACCAACAAAGGACAAATGAAAGTGAAAATTGCTTTTACGACAACTGACCGAATTCATGTTAATGCTCACTTTGGTTGGGCTAAGGAAATTGATGTTTATGAAATTTCCGATAATGGATATGAATTTATCGAAACTCTCAAGTTTGAAGGTGATTTGAAGGAAGATGGTAATGAAGATAAAATTACCCCTAAACTTCAAGCACTGAATGATTGCACAATTGTTTATGTTGTCGCTATTGGTGGTAGTGCAGCCGCTCGTTTAATTAAAAAGAGCGTAACTCCAGTTAAGGCTAAATCTGAAGAGGAAAAAATTGAAGATATTCTCAACAAATTAGTCAAAACTCTCAAGGGTAATCCTCCACCTTGGTTACGGAAAGCTTTAGGGCAGAAAAAACTTAGTTTTGCTGAAGAACTTGAAAACGAAGCAACATTATGAGCATAAATGATGTGAATGGAACTGGTAACAATTCAGAGGTGGTTTTAACTCCTTTCCATAAATCATTAGTTCAACAAATCCGGGCGCAAGATAGCTATGGTTTTTACCGGAGTTGGACTGATGAGTTAATCCTCAAACCCTATGTTGTTACTAAAAAAAAGAAACGGGAAATTTCCGTGGAAGGTGAAATTGATCCCGCTACAATTTCTCGCATCAATGCCTTTTTTCGGGCTGTAGCTGCCAGTATTGAAAAGGAAACTGGACTCATTTCCAACGTCGTTGTTGAACTAGGACATGAGGGTTTCGGCTGGGCTTTAATATTTTCTGGACGCTTATTATTAGCGGTAAAAACTTTACGTGATGCCCATCGTTTTGGTTTTGATTCCTTCGAGAAATTAGACGAAGAAGGCACAAAGTTTATCGAAAAAGGTATTGATTTAGCCAAACGTTTCCCCGAAGTTGGCAATCTTTAATTAGTCAGTGGTCAGTAGTCAGTTGTCAGTGGTATTTGAACAACGAACAACTGACAAAGGACAACTGACAAAGGACAAAAAATATGACAATTGAGGAAATCACCAACAAGATTAAAAAGCTAAATAGCAAAGCAGGTCAAATGAAAATGGATCTGCATGATTTAGCGGAAGGATTGCCCACAGACTACCACAAACTGATGGATGTTGCTGCGGAAACTTATGAAATTTACTGTCAGTTAGATGGACTCAAGCAACAACTCAAAAAAATGGAGAATTCTAAATGAGTACCAATATTGATGAATTTAAAAAGCTCGTAGATGCAGAAGAGTTTTTTATCTTTTTTAATCTGTTCTACGACCAAAAATTTGTGAACGTAAATCGTTTACATATTTTGAAAAAGTTTTCTCAGTTCATGAGTCAAATTGATGATACTTATCCCCAGATAAGTGATGAAGAAAGATTAGAGAAATATTGCACAGCTTTGGAACAAGCTTATCAGGTGTTTATAGAATCTACACCTCATGAACAAAAGCTGTTCAAGGTGTTTAATGATAAGCGGAAAAATGTAGTTACCCTGACAGAAATCACCTCAGATTAGGAGTTAAAAAGTGATCAACCTAACGCCTACCGAATTGGAACGCTATAGTCGCCAAATGATGCTTCCTAATTTTGGCGAATTAGCTCAAAAGCGCCTGAAGTCAGCGACTGTTTTGGTGTCAGGTGTGGGTGGATTAGGCGGTACGGCGGCGCTTTACCTAGCAGTAGCGGGCGTTGGGCGGCTAATCCTAGTCCGGGGTGGTGATTTGCGGCTGGATGATATGAATCGTCAGGTTTTGATGACTGATGACTGGGTGGGTAAACCTAGAGTATTTAAAGCCCAAGAAACACTCAAAGCCATCAATCCTGATGTCCAAGTGGATGTAATTCATGATTACATTACCGCTGAAAATGTGGATGAGTTGGTGCAGTCGGCGGATATGGCTTTGGATTGCGCTCATAATTTCACGGAACGCAATTTGTTAAATGAAGCCTGTGTGCGCTGGCGTAAGCCAATGGTAGAGGCGGCTATGGATGGAATGGAGGCTTATCTCACCACGATTATTCCTGGTGTTACGCCTTGTTTATCCTGTCTGTTTCCAGAAAAGCCTGATTGGGATCGGCGCGGGTTTTCTGTGCTGGGGGCGGTTTCTGGGACTTTGGCTTGTTTGACGGCTTTGGAAGCGGTCAAACTCATTACTGGTTTTAGTCAACCGCTGTTGTCAGAGTTGCTGACGATTGACTTGAACAGAATGGAATTTGCTAAACGCCGTTCTCACCGCGATCGCAATTGTCCAGTCTGCGGTAATACTGCCCCTTGGAGATATTCCCAATCTCAAACTGCAACAGTGTAAAGTACCACTTTTTCAAAATCCACATTCCAAATCAGAATATTCGCTACAGAATAGGAAACAAAATGACTGTTACTTTAACAGAAAAGGCTGAATTTCGTCTGCGGGCATTTTTAAAAGGTTCTGCAACCGAAGACGCTAAAAAGGGTGTCCGCATCTGGGTTAAAGACGGTGGTTGCAGCGGCTACGAGTATGGCATCGAAATTACCAGTAAGCCCCAACCTGATGATGTCGTATCTCAACAAGGAAATGTGTTGATTTACGTTGATGCTAAAAGTGCGCCGTTATTAGCAGGTGTGGTAGTTGATTTTGTTGAGGGAGTCATGGATAGCGGTTTCAAGTTTTCCAATCCCAATGCAACTGATACCTGCGGTTGTGGCAAGTCTTTTAAAACCAATGATGGTACTCCCACAGGTGTACCTTGTGGACAATAGCTCTATAGCAGGTGACAGGGAACAGGTGACAGGTGACAGTGCTAAAAGTCTTTTATTTATTATTAGTTGATGTCCTCACCTCCTTGTCCGTTGCTGTAACTCAAAAGCTCACTTCATTAATCTTTGAGGAGAATTGGAAAATGGCAAGTTATCAAGTAAGATTGATCAACAAAAAAGAAGATTTAGACACTACAGTTGAAATTGACGAAGACACCACAATTCTAGAAGGAGCAGAAGAAGCTGGTATTGAATTACCTTTTTCCTGTCACTCCGGTTCTTGCTCTAGTTGTGTAGGTAAGATTGTTGAAGGTGAAGTCAATCAAGACGATCAGGTTTTCCTAGATGATGAGCAAATGGGCAAAGGATTCGCTTTATTGTGTGTTACCTATCCTCGTTCTAACTGCACAATCAAAACCCACCAAGAACCTTACCTTGCTTAATACAATATTTGTAGGGGTTTAGCATTGCTAAACCCTTTCATTTTTAACAATGATGGAGAATGTTCATCTCGTTCATCTCGTTCCCAGTCTCTGACTGGAAACGCATTTTAGAAGGCTCTGCCTTCAATGATATTAGAGGCAGAGCCTCATCAACTGCATTCCTAGTCAGAGACTAGGAACGAGATGTGGTAGGGATTTGAGATTAAGTTGACACCATTAAGCTTTTGCTTTACCCTTTCATTTTTAACAATGATGGAGGATGTTTATCATCTTTCATCATTTCAATTTTCGCTTTTTATTTTGATAATACAATGTTTACTCCTTTTACTATTATGGGTTGTTCTTTAGAATTGCTGAAATCAGGAGATCGTGGCATTGTTACTGTTTGCCAAAGTCAAGATGAGACAATTAGAAAAAAGCTGATATTAATGGGCATTAAAACAGGGAATACGATTACTGTAGAACAGCAATTTCCGACTTTTGTGATTAAATGTGGTGGTTTATCTATGACTATAGATCGGGAAATAGCACGGGCTATTTATGTGCGGGTAATTGATGGGTGAAAAATAGAGATTATTAACTTTTGTTTAAATTGTGATTTAAAAGACATAAAACCTGTATTATTAGGTCAATGTAACAATTTAAATTAATACTCATTGATAATTGTATGAAATTACAAGAAATATTAGACTGTAGAAATAAAATTCTTCTGGGTGACAATCTATCTGTTCTCAAACAAATAGAGAATGATAGTTTTGATTTAATTATTACTTCACCACCATATTTTCAACAACGTGATTATGGAAATGGTGATTTGGGTATAGGTAATGAAGCAACTGAAGGAGAATATTTAAAAAATATACTAACAGTTTTTTGGGAATGTGTGCGCGTCTTGAAAAAAACTGGAGCAATAGTTTTTAATTTGGGAGATAAATATATTAATGGCAGTTTATCTCTAATTCCTTATAAATTTGCAATTCAAGCCACCCAAAATCAAAGTATTTTTCTTATTAATCAAATTACATGGTCAAAACTAAATCCTACACCACGTCAAGATAAAAGGAAATTAATACAAGCTACAGAACCTTTTTTCATATTTGCTAAATCAAAGGATTATTACTTTAATTTAGATAGTTATTTACAACACTTAGACACTTTTCATAAAAGCATAAAAAGTAAACCATCTGATAAATTAGGTAAAAAATATCTGGAATTAATCAAAAATTCAGATTTAAGCGAAGAACAAAAAATAAATGCTACTAAAGCATTAAATCAAGCTATTTTGGCAGTACATAATGGAGAAATTGAAGGATTTAGAATGAAAATTCATGGAATACATAAATTAGCCTATGGTGGACAAGATGGAGGCAGAAATAACCAAATTAAGAATAATGGTTTTACTATTATTAGAATTTTAGGAAACACGATGAAAAAAGACATCATCGAAAGTCCGGTAGAAATTACTAAAAATAATCATCATCCAGCAGTTTATCCTATATATATTATTCAAGAACTTATTAAATTGTTAACTCAAGAAGGTGATTTTGTCCTTGATCCTTTTTGTGGTAGTGGGACTAGTTGTGTAGCAGCTAGAAATTTAAATAGAAACTATTTAGGAATTGAAATTAATCCTGAGTATGTAAATTTAGCTAATAACCGTATGGAAGAACCTGATTCTAAACAACAGGAATTATTTATATGAAATATAATTATAATCAAGACATAGAAATATTAGAAAAATTTTATCAGCAAGCAATTGAATTAATTGAAAATCAAGCATTATCAGAAATTCAGGAAGAAATAAAAGTGGTTCTTCGGTTCTTTTTATGGAAAACCTGGTTCAAAACCATTGAAAGCCTTATTGTGTAGGCATTTCATTGAAAATATGGTCATAATTGTTTATAACCCTTGCCCCGTAAGGGTTTTGTTATAATCAATCCTCAATTACCATAAAAACAACGCAAGAGCCATAAAAGTAAGCCTAGATATTTTTATTCAGAAAATAGAAACTGATAAATCTTTAATTCAGGTAATTATTACAACTTTACTTAAGAAAATAATTAAACCTGAGCAAGATATTAGGTTACACATGGCTAAATTTCCAAATGGATATTCTGCTAGAGTCCTTGATACTAAGGTAACTACACCATTTTTTAAAATAAATTTTCCACGATACGCTAATAAGGAAACTGCATTTTTAACAAAAGCAACACGCGCAGAAATTATCTGGAATTTTGAGGAAGGAATAAAATTACCATTGAGAAGCAAAAGTTTAGTTGAACCTTTTTTAACACTAATTGATAAAATTGAAAATCAAAAAATTGATATTGAACAATGCATAATTTATATTTTATCGCAGTTGCATCTTCTGTCCCAATATCATGAAGTGGTTTTTTTAGAAACTTTAGAAGTTGCTAATTCTGTAAATATTATCAATATTAATAGAGTGATGAAAATGGTAGAAAGACATTTTCAAGAACCTTTAAGTTCTAGGCTACCAGTTATCGTAATTTTTGCTATTTACAAACAGTTATTTAAAACTATCCGCAGATTTGAAAATAAAATATTACTACCTTTAAATGTTCATACTTCTGCTGATAAACATGGTTATGGTGATATAGAAATAAGAGATAACCATAATAATCCATTTGAAATATTAGAAATAAAACATAATGTTCCTATTGATAGAAATATGATATTAGATATAGTGAAAAAATCTGCCAATACAACAATAGAAAGGTATTATATTCTGACGACATATAAAGACTGTTTTATTAATCAAGATGAAGAAGAATATATTAATGAATTAATTTTGAATATTAAAAGAGAAAGTGGTTTAGAGATTATTGCTAATGGTATTGTGAATACTTTAAAATATTACTTGCGTTTTATAGAAGATTATCGTGAATTTATTAACACATATACCGAAGAATTAGTAAAAGATGCTAGAAATTCAACAGAAATTAAAGAATCTCATATTCAAGCTTGGCGGATAATTTTACAAGAATATCTATTCTAACTCAATTAAAAACCCAATCAGAAGAAAAGTGAGAATAAACAATGAGGAAAACTCTAAAGAAAAAAGGTTCTTCGGTTATTTTTATGGAAAACCTGGTTCAAAATCATTGAAAGCCCTATTGTGTAGGCATTTCATTGAAAATATGGAAATAATTGTTTATAACCCTTGTCCCGTAAGGGTTTTGTTATCATCAATCCTCAATCACCATAAAAGGGACGCAAGAGCCAGAAAAAACTAGAACAGTTACCACTAGAAAGACAGCAAAAAATTTCTGAAGAATCTAACTTTCTCATTGCTGAAGAAATGACACGACAACAATTGAGACTAGCACTCAAACTCACTCAAGAGCAAATGTCAAAACTTCTTCAAATTGATCAAGGAAATATTTCTCAAATGGAACAAAATACTGATTTAATGCTTTCAATTCTGCGAAAGTATATTGCTGATTTAGGTGGTGATTTAAAGCTTGTTGTTGAATTTCCTAACCGTCCACAAGTTACTTTATCAGGAATTTCTGAGATTGATATCTGAGTAGCCAACCATATCTTGAACCTGTAGAAAGCAAATTTTCCTTTTAGGTAAAATTTTGATCCAACCTACAGCATCAAATAATATAATAAATGTAACTGCTATGTTCTTTACCACTTGAGAATATATGATAGAACGAGAAATACTGAATCGTATTACTACAAATCCCAAAGTAATGGCTGGAAAACCGACAATTAAGGGTACACGCTTAACCGTCGAGTATATTCTTAATCTCCTTGCACATGGTGCAACAGTCGCAGAAATTCTGGAAGAATATGAAGGTTTAGTAGAAGCAGATATTCGCGCTTGTTTATTATTTGCATCTCGCTCTCTAGAAAGTACCAGTTTCATGCCTTTAATTGCGGAGATTGCTTAGATGCGATTTTTAGTAGATGAAAATACAGGTGTGACTGTCGCTCGCTGGTTACGTGAACAAGATTATGAAGTTTTCTCAGTTTATGAACAAGGACGGGGAATAGATGGGAATAGATGATGACACAATTATTCAAAAGGCCTTTGATGAAAATTGGATTTTGATTACTAGTGACAAAGATTTTGGCGAGAAAGTTTATCGAGATAAATACCCTCACCGGGGTGTGATTCTTCTGCGTTTGGAAAATGAACGCTCTGCAAATAAAATCTATATTTTACAACAGGTATTAGAGCAGCATAAGGAACAGTTAGTAGATAGTTTTGTGGTAGTCACTGAAACTCAGATTAGATTTGCCAGGATAGGATAATTACTGATTCAAAAGAAAAATGAGAATGAAAAATGGGGAAAATTGATAACATAAGTTCATTTTTTATAAATATCTTTACGGTGTTGACAATGAAGAACTATAACAGTAAGAGTTTCATCATTAATTTCATAACGTACTCGATAATCTCCTATTCTAATTCTATATTCATTATCAAAACCACTGAGTTTTTTAACTCCAAATGGACGAGGATCTTCAACTAGAGATAAAATTTTCTCTAAAACTCGCTCATTTATGGTTGGTGGTAAATTTTTCAGTTGTTTCTGCACTGGTTTTGGGATAATAACTTCATAGCTCATGAGATTTGAGGATTTTGATTAGCAATATATTCTTGAATTGTTTGATAGTCGCCATTTTGATAAGCTTTGCGAGATTCTGCAACTTCCGACATAATTTGGGGATTTTGTTCTATTAAATCTTCTTCATCTTCTAAAAGTTGTTCTTCTAGAAATTCCAAAAGTTGATGCTTTTCTTGTAAATTGAGAGATGAAATTGCCGCAATTAATGATTCAAAGGAAATTTGTAAGTTAACTACTGTCATTATTAATAATCCTTTTGAGGTTAATTATATTTTCAATTATGTCATATTTTCAGTTAATGTACTACCAGAGAGAGAAGTTATAACTATAGCGTAGGTTAGCAACAGTACAAAAAAGGTGCGTTATGCGATCGCTAACACACCCTACAAAACTGGTGGTAATGCGATAGCGAAGTGCTCCGTAGGAATCGCTATCCGACCATTATTAGCCCGATATTGGTAATCTTGGTGTATTACAAAATGAAGTGCGGAATGTGGGCTACAATCCCCAATCTACAACTAGCAACCGCGGATCAAACTCTCGCAATAAACGTACCAGTTCTTTTAAATCATTAATAGAACTTACACAGACGCAACCCGCACTACCAGGACTGTGTCCCTCTTTAATCCAGTTCCAATCAGCATGAAATCCAAATGCGTCACGGTCATCTGATTGCTTACCAACGAACGGAACCCATACAGGACCAAGTCCGTTGTTTAAGTGTGGATGGGATGCGTTATAATTATCTTTACCTCCTGCCCAGTCAATATCGCCGATAATATAGCTACCTTGAGGAATTGGCTGTAGACTACCTGGAAAACTGTCAGGATCGCTAAATAGTAAGAAACGCTGCGCTCCTGGTGCGCCAGATACTACCTCTAGGGATTCAACCACACCTCGTGTGGGATGTACAAACTCCAATTTACACAATTTCAAGCCTTCATACGCATCTTTACTGGTGCGTGTAAGGCGACAGTAAACGCCTCTATCCGGCGTAGGAGCAGGAACAAGTCCCCGCGCTCGTCTTAGAGCATTTTCGAGCGCTCTTTTGGTTTCTTGTCCGACCTTACCATCAATTTTGCTTAAAGCCTCACGTCTTTGCAGCAGTTCAACAGCACTTTTGGTAATATCATTAAACTCATTTGGCTGCGAAGTCATCCGCAGGAATCCCAATCCTGCAAGAGCGCAATTGAGGATATAGCAATCATCTCCGACATCACCCTTGACAATTAATGCACTGGTAAATGGTAGAGGTACAGGAGCAGGGTGATAGGGACGTTCTTCTACTGATGAAGTAGTAGGGGTTGTAGTTGGGACTGAAGTGGAACTTGCAGAATTTCCCACCGAAGGATTTAACCCATCTCTTCGGAACAAAGCTTCTTCGTCATTACGACGATTGACTAATCCTGGCAAAACTGTTCTAGTACCATTGTCTGTACCATGTACCCAACGGTCAAATTCGCGGGCTGCACCTTCGTAATCTACGTCATTATTCAGTTTTCGTAATAGTGTTGACTCACCAAATGCTCCAATGCCAATGTTATAAACAAAGGAAACTAAGGCATCAAACATACCTTGTGTTAAAGCTGCTCGACAAAGCTGATCAACATCTTCTGCTGCTTGTTCAACTTCCATCTTCAACCAGCGTTCTGCTGTTGTTAGATTGATAACATCACCGGGCTGAATGGGTCTGTTCAAATCCAAGTGTTCTATAGAACCGAACCCAATCGTCCATATTCCAACTGGATCTTTATACGCTTCAATCAAACCATCAGGGCGCTTCTTGTGCAACCCCTCCCATTTTTTAATTAAACTAAAACACTCGTTACTTGGTTTCATGCGTTTAACTCTAGGCTAAAGTTCTTTTGAGATCATCTTCAAATTTTTTGATATACCTCCAGTAATGTTGAGGGTTCACAAAAAATAAGATGTGTTAAAAGGTACTAAGTTTCCTTTTGTTCTTCACCCACTTTACACCACACACTCAAACCTGAAAAGCGGAAAAAAGCGGATTGCAAAAAAAAATTACAAACAGACGGAAAATAGCGGAAATATACGGATAAAGTCTGCTATCATTACTTGTGTCGCGTTACATTTTTAACTATGCAGGTTCACGAACTACTACAACTTGTGGATGAGGCTGTCTATCTCAATACAGGCAAACGTCTCAATGACTTGCAACGTGGAGTTATTCAGGGGACACTAAAGCATCAAAAGTATGCTGATATTGCTGAAGATTGTGGTTGTAGCGCGG
The DNA here is from genome assembly GCF_017355725.1 of Anabaena sp. 54. Taxonomy (NCBI): domain Bacteria; kingdom Bacillati; phylum Cyanobacteriota; class Cyanophyceae; order Nostocales; family Nostocaceae; genus Anabaena; species Anabaena sp. 54. The sequence continues at coordinate 25,923 of NZ_JAAVWA010000001.1, read as the reverse complement.
GTCATGCAAAGGATGTAGGTTACGAACTTTTAAAAATGTTATCTGATATTTTTGATGAACCAGTTGATAAAAGTAATCTTAAATCAGTTCTAGAACAACAGGGAAATGTGAATATTTCTTTGGGTGATAATAGTAAAATTAATAGTAATTTAATTGGCTGTATAAATATTGGTTCTAAACAACCTAAAACTAAACCAGATAAAAGCCATTCTGGTAATTCTAAATTAAAGCAACAAAATCAGAATAAAACTAAGATAGAAAAAATTGATAAATTACGATATTTTGGTTTAAATGATGAGCAAATTGCAGAGGTGTTAGAGTTACCTTTAGAGATAATTAAACAGGTAGAATCAAATAATTGAGTAAGAGTATTGTATATATGTTAGACTTTCCTCTTAATTCCCAAATCCTTGATCAATATTAAAAAATATGGGTCATTTGTTTAAATTGTGATTTTTAGCATCCAAATTCTGTATAGTACTTAACACAGAATTTAAATTTATTGTTCATTTACAGCGGTTTCCGCTCTTATGAGGTACATCTTAGCCCCCTCATCGCTTGCGGGGAGGGGGTTGGGGGTGGGGTTCTTGTACCTCATAACACCGGGAAGTGCTGTAGTTTCTGCGTTTCTTCAGGAGTCATTTTTTCTCTTCATCACTTTTCGGCTATTTTGCCTTTTATTCTCCCTGAAGTCTCTAAGCATCTATGCTTACCGCATAATTGGGATGCTGCCATAGCAATTTTTAATTGCTGAGACTTCTGGTAATATTTTCTCAGATTATTCTGGCAACTCTGGCAAGTCGAATAAAACTTTAGTCATATAATTTTCTGCCCAATCTATCCCAAAAGCCTTTTCTAAAACTCTACGGGTTTTATCATTTTGTTGTTGTTTGGTACAATAATTATATTGTCCAGCCATAATTTGAGCTACTTTTTCAGGTGCAACTGGACTAGATGCGATCGCTTGGGTACAATGAATATCTAAAAATGATTCTACGTGAGACAAAAAACTTGTCTCTTCTTCGGGGGAACTAGGACGAATAAACAGACAAAAATCGGAAAAAATATTGCCCCATTCTGGTAAATCACGAGGTTGAGAAAAATTGCCTGTGGTTAATTTACTAAGTTGGGAATTATAACCATCTGGTAAAATTCGATCTAAGTTTACTGGCGAAAGATCAGCAATAGCAGCACTAATTTGACCTCTACCTCCGACTAAATCACAACCAAACATGGGAAGATCATATTCAGGATGAGGAAACATCACACAGTGCAGAATATCTAACATATTCCCCACCTTTGCTAGTTCCAAGTGTATTTTGCGAAACTGGGGACTTTGATAACAACGATTTTCGATAATCAGTTTTTCCCCTTCTAATTTACCTTCTACATATCCCAATTCCGCAGGTAAATGGTATGGTGATAAGTCTAGGTGTTTATGCCAAACCGCTTCAATACAATCAGCTAGTTGATGAATCAGGGGATGTTGTTGTTCACGGAGAGAAGGTGTAGAAGACATATTATTTAGGAAATACAATTTATTTCCTAGTTTACAATTATTTGTACCAGATCAACTATTCTCCTGATATTTCTCTTTCTAGAACCTCTTGTAGTTGTGGCAATAATGAGGATAAATCATTTTGAATTGTTTCCAGACTCTACTCAAATCAACTTGAAAATATTCGTGAGTTACAACATTTCGCATCCCTCCCATTAACCGCCAAGGTATAAGAGGATAGCGTAACTGAATATCATTAGGAACATTTCTAGTAGCTTCTCCAATCACGACGAAATCATAGAGAACAGCTTTGACAAGCGTTTGATTTTTTGTAAATTCCTCAAACGTTACACCCCTTGTCCTTTGCTTAATTTCACTGATAGATAAGACAATATCTTGAATACGAAACCGCCAATCTCTAGAAGGCACGAATGACATCCTTTAATACAGGTTTTCGCAAATGTTCTCTCAAAGCATCCTCCGTTCCCAAATCAACAGAACATCCCAGAATATCTTCTAAATAATACTGCACTTGCAAAAGTTGAAACAACCCACCCGAACGATTAAACTCCACTAAAAAGTCTACATCGCTATCTGAACTAGCTTCATCCCGCGCCACTGAACCAAACAAATTAAGGGATTTTACTCCCAGTTCCTGCAACTTTTCTCTATGTGCAGCTAAAGTTGCCAGTACCTCATCTCGTTTCATGCTTTATTTTCCTAAACCAATTCTATATTAAGATAGTAGTGCAGCACGGCGTAAATAAACCAACCATTTTTAATTGCCAAAAATCTTGCTCAATATTGCTTTTGACTTTTGACTTCTGCCTTGCGGAGTCCCTATTTTTTAACATTTTATCCATTAAAAATTGGGAATAATAATTACTTAACTATCCCCAAAAATCTGTAACTTCATATCCCAATTCCCCGATCATCTGCCGCAATAAAGGTAAACTCAAACCAATGACATTACTGTGACAACCCTCGATTTTCTCCACAAATAAACTCCCAAAACCTTCTAAAGCAAATGCTCCAGCGCATTGAAGAGGTTCACCTGTAGCTACATAGGCAAGAATAGCGTGATCGCTCATTTTCGCAAAATACACCCTAGTAACTTGACATTTAACCACAGTTTGATTTTTAGTAGTATCAATCAAAACATGACCAGTGTACAAGTCACCAAAATTACCTTGCATCAATTGCCAGCGAGCGATCGCTTCCTCTGCATCCCCTGGTTTACCGTAAATCCCTCTACCCATAGCCAAAACTGAATCACAACCCATCACCAAAGCCGCTGGAAATTGGGAAACCATAGTTTCCGCCTTACACTTAGCCAGCGTTTTCACCAATTCCCCAGGTTCAGTTAGTTGTATTTGTGACTCATCAAAATCACTCGGACAAACTATTGGTTCAATTCCCACAGTTTGCAATAACCGACGACGGGCAACAGAAGCAGAAGCAAGCACAAATTGCGGAATTTTCATAGATTTCTGTATAAATAATGTTTGGTAATTAATAATTGAATAACTTATTTTTGTAAGCACTCCCCAGTCCCCAGTCCCCAGTCCCCAATTAATAAACAGCGAAAGAACTCACAACTTCATCAATCATTCGTTGCAGCTTCTTCCAACGTCTCTCAGGAACAGAAGCATTAAACGTAAACAGCTTACCACGACTGATAGCCACACTAGAAATATTATGTCTTTCCTGTCCATTCGGAAATTTAACTGCATATTCTAGAAAGTAGTAAATTTTCCCATTTACTTCCCTTGCAGCCGCATTGATTAACTCAGCAGTCCGATCAGAACCTACAGGAGCAAGAGCCGCCTTTCCTAATTTATAACCAACTTCCGTTGGTGTTCCCAATTCCGCTAAAGTTTTACCAGAGGGAACAGGACTAATTACCACAGACACATTTTCTGATACTTCAATTAAATCGTGAAACACCACATCAGGCCCATCACCAACTTTAACTTGTAACCAACCATTAGGATAATCAAACTGATAACCGTCAGCACTATCTACAAACCGATTTAGTCCAGCCGCATTAGCCACACCAACACTACTCAAGCTGAAGCTCAACACCAATAATAAGATCAACGTAATTCTTTGCCACATTTTTTCCAATTCCTTTTGTCCGTCAAGAATACAAGGTAAAGATAATTGCAAGTTCTTATTTTCTCACTAATCTGGACAATCTGGAGACTTTCCTTTTGCCATCTTCTTCAGACTTGATAAGTATGTGTGCTATAATTGGACAGTCTCGCACCTTGTGGTCAAATAAAAAACCTCTTTGTTGTCAAAATCAGCCGCAAGCACATCTAAAAGTATGAAAAAAGTTGTCGTTGGTCTTTCCGGTGGCGTTGATAGTTCCGTAGCCGCCGCTATGCTGCATAATCAAGGCTATGATGTAATTGGTTTAACTCTTTGGCTGATGAAAGGCAAAGGGCAATGTTGCTCTGAAGGAATGATCGACGCGGCTAATATTTGTGAACAATTGGGTATACCCCATGAAATTGTTGATATTCGGGATGTCTTTCAAACAGAAATTATTGATTTTTTAGTGACAGGTTACAGCGTAGGCATTACGCCGTTGCCTTGTTCCCAATGTAACAAAACGGTGAAATTCGGTCCAATGGTGGAATATGCAAGGGAAAAATTGGCATCGGATAAAATCGCCACAGGTCATTATGCCCAAATCCGCTACGATGACACCACTAACCGTTACCAACTATTACGAGCCGTAGACCGCAACAAAGATCAATCTTATTTCCTCTATGACTTATCCCAAGACTTATTAGGGGCAACAATTTTTCCCCTGGGTGAACTGAATAAAACTGATACTCGCAGAATTGCTACTGAATACAACTTAAAAACCGCCGATAAACCAGAAAGTCAAGATTTATGCTTAGTAGAAAGCAATGGCTCTATGCGGGCATTTTTAGATAAATATTTAGCTCCTCGACCTGGTGATATTGTGGATACCACTGGTAAAGTTTTGGGACAACATGATGGTGTTCATCATTACACCATTGGTCAGCGAAAAGGCTTAGGCATCGCCGCAGCCGAACCCTTGTATGTAATTGAATTAGATGCAGCTAATAACAAAGTAGTTGTAGGCGATCGCACCAAAGGATCTCAGTCAGAATGTACAATAAATCGAGTAAATTGGGTTTCCATAGCTGAACCCGTTGCCCCCATTCGCGCCGAAGTTCAAATCCGTTATCGTTCCCAACCCGTACCCGTCACAGTCATTCCCCTACCAGATTCCCGCGTCCGGTTAGTATTTGATGAACCACAATTCAGCATCACCCCTGGACAAGCAGCGGTTTGGTACGACGAAGATATGGTATTAGCTGGCGGAATCATCGAACAATCGTAGGGGCGCAGGGCCTGCGCCCTGTCTTTCTGGGGAGAGAACCACCTCTGGCTTAAATACCGCAAGGGGTCTAAATTAAGGGACTTCCAAGAAATAAATTATCCTGATTAACGAACCACAGAGGCGCAGAGGACACAGAGGAATAAGGGTTTGAGAGATTTTTGCGTTAGGTGGTTGAGTATTTTTTTATTTGGAAGTCCCTAAGTGGACTCGTTGAACCAAGAATCTCAGTGGCTAAAGCCAGTAAGAGTGTCAAAGTCATGATAGTTTCGATCCGTATCTTTACCCCTGAGAGTGTAAAATCACTTGTATAGGCATAAAAATTGTGCAGATTCAGGAGTATCTTTGTATAAGCATTCAAAACGAACAAAATTGTGCTTTTGTGCAATTTGGTACAAAGTAGTTTGAGTTTCGGGCAAATCATAAGTAGATATATGATTTTCAATCATGGACATATCTTGAGACGAGAGTGCAGTCCAGTTTTGACGCATATTTTCTAAGTAGCGATTAACAAATTTTTCTCGGTCTTCCCCTTCTTTACAAACTATGTCAATCAAAACAAATACACCCTTGGGTTTCAAAAGATGGAATACTTGCTCAATAACTTTATCTTTTTGTGCCAAACTTAGATGATGTAAAACAAAGGAAGTCGTAACTATATCAAAGCTTTGCTTTCGGTTTTCAGCTAGTTCCTCAACAACTTTCGATATGTCGTCTTCAATAAAAGTTTGTTCACAGTTAATTTGTGCCATGTTGCCTTGGGCAATTTCCAAAGCAGCCGCAGATAAGTCAATTCCGGTATAGGAGGCAACGGTAGTATTTAATAAAGCTTGAACTGATGAACTAGCATCACCGCATCCAAGTTCAAGTAAGGAAAATGGTGTTGGCAAGTAATCAGTTAATAATTTATGCAAAACACCATAAATTTCTCGGTGTTCCATGTAATTATTGGCTAAGACTTTTTGATATGTTTCCCAATTCTTCTTAAAGTAATTATCTGATTGAGTTTTCAGAGTATTCATGGAAGCATTCCCATAACTGACAATATATTGAAAATAATAGCAGTATAAGAGGATGTTTGAAAAGTATCAGAATTAATCGAGATCCCCCCAACCCCCCTTACAAAAGGGGGCTAAATTCCTCAAAGTCCCCCTTTTCAAGGGGGATTTAGGGGGATCTGCGGGTGTCAGATACCACACGAAAAAGTTTTCAAACAACCTCTTAGTTTCATTGGGTTGTTAATTGGCTGTTCCCCTGCACAAACAAAACCACCCGTTAAAAATTTTATCAATGCGTAAGTCATAATTATTTTTTTGTCCATAAAAAAATAAAAACCGTGAAAAAATAAATTCACGGCTTTAATAAAAAATGTGGTGTGAGGAGACTTAACTCACTTCATCATACTTCATCTAAAAATTAGAAGTTCAACTACCGCAAATTTCTTTACAAAGTAATTCTTTGATGACATATATATATTCTTAATATTTGTCACCTTATACTATAGCGCCACCACAACTAGAACCACACCCCGCAGTACAACCATAGCAATATTCAGCAGTTTGGACTTCTTGAATTATATCTAAACTACCAATTTCTAATAATTTGCTCACCGTCAATTTTTCACCATTGCTAGTTTTTGCAGGTAAATTCATCATTTGGTTAAAATCACAATCAAAAATATTCCCTAAATAATCAATTGAAAGTTGTTCACGACACATTAAACCATCAATTGTGTTGGGGTTAAAGTGAGACTCTAAAAAATGCAAATACCTAGAATAAAGCTGCTTTTTTTCTAAATGAAACTTGGTTCTCCCCACAGGTATATTAGTAATGGTGAAAAGATGATTAAATCTAATATCAAAATTTTCCATCAAAAAGGTTTTATAAGCCTTTTCTAAATTTTCCTGTTCGGGAGTTAAAGAAAAATCTTCACTATTTGGTAATGGAGGATTGTACACTAAATCTAAAACTAAATTTGGGTTTTCACCATAACCAATTTTATTTAACCATTGCAAAGCTTGAATAGATTGATCAAAAACACCATTCCCCCGCATTTTATCCACATTGTCTGCCAAATAACAGGGAAGAGAAGCCACAATCTTGACTTGATGTTGAGCAAAAAAATCTGGCAAATCCTCAAATCCCTCCACAAAATAGATTGTCAAATTTGATCTCACAATTACCTGTTTACCTGCCTTTATAGCAGCTTCTACCAATGACTTAAAACCATAATTCATTTCTGGAGCGCCACCAGTTAAATCAACAATTTTGATTTCTGGAAACTTCTCAATCAAGGTAATTAACTGTTGACAAATTTCCGGTGTTAATTCCTCAGTTCTCTTGGGACTAGCTTCTACATGGCAATGGTTACAAGCTAAATTACAACGTTTTCCCAAATTAATTTGTAAAACGTTAATTTGCTTTTTTGTTAAAGGTGAATTTAGCTGTTGAAAAAAAGGTGTAATCATAGAAGCATCTCTAGCACGAATTTCTATAAGAGGATATTTTAAAGGTCATTCAACCTAAGAGGATGTTTGAAAAGTTTTGAATATATAGACTGACCCCTCTCCAAACCTCTCCCCTGCAAGGGGAGAGGCTTTAAAACCCCCATTCCCTTGCAGGGAAGGGGGGTAGGGGGGTTAGGTTTTTGGAGATTACGGGTTTGATATAATACTTTTCAAACAACCTCTAAGAGACAGGGGGAAGTGGCAGACTATTGATAATTGGAACATACCACTTGACTAAATCGAAAGTTTCCTATATCATAGAGAGACAACCCATCAATCATTCCCGAAATCTAAGTAAAATATTTTTGATCGCTCCACTCCGTTACGCTAGGGAAGTGAAAAGAATAAGAGCGCAAAGCGCAAAAGAGCAAAAGTGTAGAGTGCTAACAAGTCCTCGCCGCACCACTACATACAACCCGAAAACCAAGATGGTCGTTGAGGTTATCGAGGTCGTAGTAGTCGCGACAAGCAGAACGGCAATAGCCAGGATTGCCGTACCACGAACCACGGCGCAGCCGCTTAAGTTGACTGATTAGACTTGTCCAAGCACTGCCATCGGTAAGCGCGTTTATATAGTTTCCATGCCACCCATCCTCACACCATTCCAGCACATTCCCACACATATCATATAAACCAAAAGGGTTGGCGGGAAAAATTCCTACCTCTGTGGTTTTTTCTCGATATTGTCCTTTTTGTCCCTGCCCGTAAGTGTAGTTACCATTATAATTAGCTAAATCCGTAGAAATTGTTTCCCCACAATAAAACGGGGTAGTAGTTCCTCCACGACAAGCATATTCCCATTCAGCTTCGCTAGGTAAACGATAGGTTTTATTTGCCATTCGGGAAAGTCTGGCACAAAATTCTTGAGCATCATTCCATGATACACACTCAACAGGCAAATTGTTGGTGAGTGAAGTCGAACCATCAGCTTTAAAATAAGATGGATCAGATTTTAAATCAATGTTAACCTTTTCTAGTGCAGCCACGACTCGCCATTGTTGTTGAGTAACTGGATATTTACCCATGAAAAATGGGGGAACAGTAACTTGATGTTGTGGACTTTGATAAGAACTATAACCTTCCTCATTTTCTGGAGAACCCATTTTGAAAGTTCCACCAGGGATAGATACCATTTCCAAAGTTACACCATTTCGCAGGTTTTGTGTAAAATATTCTGCACTTTTAGAAAGGTAATTTAACGGCGTATTTCTTGTTACCGTTGATAGCAAATTTGTTGATATCTTAGCAGTTTGAAAGTCAAACTTCTTTATTGGAAATCCAAGTTTTCTCTGGGTTTGCTGGACAATATACTCAATTCCTTTGTTGCTACTAATGGACAGCCAATTCTTTATTCTCTCGTATTCTTTTGGATGCTCTCTTTTAATTTGTGGCAGATCTATATCATGCAAAATAGGCAGAATTTTATCACTTTCTAATATATTATCAAATTCCATAAAAGTCCATTCTTTGTGTTTAGCAAAGTAACTAGGACTAATTACGACCATTCCATACTGTGATTTTTTTAGACCTTCTGTAATTTTCCTATTTAATTCATCTCCCCACTCAATTTCTTGTTCGTCGTACCATACTCGATAGTTTTCATCAATTAATCTTTCATACAATGGTCTAGCAAATGTCTCTTTATCTTCAGACGCATGACTGAGAAATACATGATATTCACCCATAAATACTCCTTTTATTTCAATATTTAACTATTTTTAGAAAACCTTTACCATTTTACTCCTCCACACCAGCAATAATCGCCAAAGCCTTCGCATACTTTTCTAAATCACCTCGCAAAGCAGCCAACTCGCTTCGCAACTTTGCTTCTTCTGTCCAACTCACCTCATGTTCTTTAGCACTCACCCCTATAGGCCGTCTTGCTTCCCAAGCCTGTAAAATAGGATGCCATTTAGCTAAAAATGGTCGCAACCCATTATTCAACACCGCAATAGCAATACCCCCGACTGAGTTCTTAGAAGCACCCACATCAGGCCCAGCCGCTTTGAGAACTTCGCGGGTAGTTCCGAATAAACTATACAAAGAATTCAACGCTTCCCGCACTAACCCCTGGTCAACTTCTAAGGATTGCACAGCAACCCGTGTCACCAGTTCCACATACAACGACCAAGCGGCTTTCCGTTCCGTTGTGTCCGCTTCCCATTCCGCAGCACCAATACCAAAGGGAAGACTAATAGATACCTTTTTTAATTTTGCGGGATCTTGTTTAGGCATAAACAGCCATTTTAATAAAATTAATTATTTATTCCATCTAAATTAAACCATACTGAACTTAGAAATAAAAGCAAGAGAATTTATAATTTGGGGAAATCTTGCTGTTTGAGCGAGTTACACGCATTTATTTAGACATCTCGTTCCCATGCTCTGCGTGGGAATGTAGTTAAGAGGCTCTGCCTCTATTATACCTAGAGGTAGAACCTCTAAGATGACATTCCCAGTCAGAGACTGGGAACGAGGAAATTGCGTCGTTTGGGAATAACTTATTGAGTAGGGTGCGTCAGATAGAAGAAATCTGTTTTTTGTCAAAATATCCTCTCTGACGCACCCTACAAGAGATAAAATTCACTAGAGTTTAGATAGAAGAATTACTCAATTACCGTGAAAACCGATACAATTTTCTATAGCTTATTTCAAGCATTTCCTAGCATCTTTTTTGAACTAATTAATAATTCTCCCACAGAAGCAGATGTTTATGAATTTACCTCTCGTGAAGTTAAACAACTGGCTTTTCGTTTAGACGGTTTATTTTTACCAACCACCAAAGATCCTAAAAAACCATTTTACATTGTCGAGGTTCAATTTCAACCCGATGATAATTTATATTATCGTCTCTTTGCAGAGCTTTTTCTCTACCTACGACAATACAAAACTCCTCATCCTTGGCAAGCTGTCATCATCTATCCTAGTCGTAATATAGAAAGAGAACAGAATTTACAATTTGGCGAAATCTTGCTACTTGAACGAGTTACACGCATTTATTTAGATGAGTTGAGAGAGAGTTCTTTAGGGGTGGGAGTTGTTAAACTAGTAATAGAAACAGAGAAGGCTGCACCAGCATTAGCAAGACGCTTAATTGCACAAGCAAACCAACAACTAACTGATATCAAAATTAAACGGGATTTAATTAATCTGATTGAGACAATTATCGTCTACAAATTACCCAAAAAAAGCAGAGAGGAGATTGAAGCTATGTTAGGTTTAAGTGAGTTGAAACAAACCAGAGTTTATCAAGAAGCTTTAGAAGAAGGTAAGGCTGAAGGTAAAGCTGAAGGTAAAGCTGAAGCTACCAAAAAGTTTACTTTGCAATTGTTACGAATTGGCATGAATTTACAACAAATTTCTGAAGTTACTGAATTATCTCTTGCACAAATTCAGGCTTTACAAAAGGAAATTCAAGAATCATAGTTTTAGGACTTGCTGATAGCGTGGCGGATGATTATTGCATCGTCACGCAAGCTATAACTATCTAAAATTAACAACATCCCCCACCATCGTAATACCATGTAGAATCAGTAATTATAATTTCTTCAGGATTTACAACTGCTAAATTTCTAGCTGTTTTATCACAAACTGCTGCGGGAATTCCTCTTTGTAAAATATGCCCATTCTTATCATCAAAAAATATTTCCTTACCTGCATAAATCGCTGTTTTACCAGTAAAAATACAAGCACCGTCCGCGGGAATTTCCACTTTAAAAGCCACAGAATCTAGACTTTCTAAAAGTAGATTTTCTTCTAATTGATAATTGTGTTTATCTAATAAGCGATAAGGACGACGAGCGCGAATTTCAATTTGTCCAAAACCAGCATTAATAATTAAGTTAGTATACCCTTGATATGTAAGTGCGCCAGATAAACACAAAGCGCGTAAATGTTCATTTTGTTGTAAATGAGCAGGAATTGGACTTGTTGCAATCGGGTCACTCATCTGCAAGCGTCCACCTGGTTTCAATACTCGATATGCTTCCTTTAAAGCACGAGTTAAATCTGCTGGTTCAAAAATATTAAACAGGCAATTTTGCGCTACTACATCTACAGAAGCATCAACAACAGGTAAATTAAACGCATCTCCCGGACGAATTTCGACAAAGCTAAGATCAAACCAAGGGTTTTCCTTTGCAGCAAGTTGTAAATTACGGGTTGCAGCTTCTCTCATAGCTTCCACAGGTTCGACAGCAATAATCGCACCAGGACGACGAGAAAAATAAGCAAATTGCAAAGCTTCTAAACCGCCACCGACACCAATATATAAGACTGTTGGTTCATTATTGAGTTCGTTGTGATGAACCGTAGTTCCACAACCATAGTTCATTTCCTGCATAGCTAGAGGAATTTTCAGTCCTGGTAGTTGTAAAGGCGTACTTTGGACACAACAAAGACCTATTTCTGGTGTTTGGGCAACTTGGCTGTAAAATTCGGCTGCGGTTTCTAAATAGGTCATAATCTCAAATTAGGGTTTATGGCTTGACTTTTATTGTCAAAAAGAGTATTATACATGACTAATAGAAGGGGAGTAGCTGCTGACAGTAAATTAAAATTTTCTGTTCAGTATATCTAAGTCAACATACTGGTGATGAGCCTGGTTTAGATAGCGAATAAATAAAGTATTTGAAAGCGAGACCTTCACTGACTACACATTTAACTATGTGGAGTTCAGTGAGGTTTGATTGCTCTCATTGATACTCCACACAGGTAAAAAATCCTTTAGGAGTTTGAGAGAGTGTTAACAGCTTTTACCCAAGGTTTACTACTAATTACCTTTTCCGAACTAGGTGATAAAACATTTTTTATTGCTGTGATTTTGTCCATTCACCACCCCCGACGCTTGGTATTCGCTGGTGTGGTAGCTGCTTTGGCGGCTATGACTGTCTTATCAGTTGCGTTTGGGCAGGTAGCATCTTTATTGCCAAAAGACTATATTCATTACGCCGAAATAGTTTTCTTTATTGCCTTTGGTTTGAAGTTAATTTATGATGCCAATAAAATGGCTATATCTGCTACCGAAGAAGTCGCAGAAGAAGCACAAGAAGCGGTGGAAAAAGCAGATTTAGATAATTCCCAGCAAAAAAGTGTTTGGTCAATTTTACTGAAATCCTTCGTATTAACATTTATAGCAGAATGGGGCGATCGCACACAAATAGCCACCATAGCCCTAGCTGCTGGAAATAACCCCATTGGTGTCACCGCTGGTGCAATATTAGGACACGCAATTTGTGCAGCGATCGCCGTCATCGGTGGTAGATTAATAGCAGGTAAAATTTCCGAACGGCAAATTACCTTTATCGGCGGCTTCCTATTTATCATCTTCGGCATAGTCGCCGCCATAGAAGGCAAATAAATTCAACCCCGTAGGGGCGCAGGGCCTGCGCCCTCATCCTACGCCCTCATCCTGCACCCTCATCCTACGCCCTCATCCTGCGCCCTCATCCTGCGCCCTCATCCTGATTCTACCCTGCAAACCCTTACGGAGTGACCGTAGGTGAAGGCGTAGCTGATGCCGTAGGAGTAGGCTCAGAAACCGCTCCAGCCCTATTGATTTCGTCCTTATACTGAGCTGGTGCTAAAGCCGTCGCACTATCAAATAAAGGTTTTGCTTCATCAAGCTTACCTTGTTGTTTAAACAGCATAGCCTTTGCTAAAACGGGGCGAAAATCTTGAGAATCTTTCTTGATTGCTTGATCATAAGCAGAGATAGCTTTATCATCATTCTTTTGAAAAGCGTAGACACTACCCAAAAGCACTTGGACAGCAACCACATCCACACTTCCTGGTTTAATAGTATTAGCTTGGGTAGCAGCAGCCAAACTTTCTTGTAATAAGCCAATAGCTGCTTCTGGACGCTTTTCACTTAATTGCAAATTCACCATCCCCTGCAAAGCCTTCAAATCGCCCGGTTTTGTAGTTAAAATAGTCCGGTAAGTTTGAGCAGCCCCCTCCTTATCGCCAATTTGTTGTTTAGCTTGTGCTAATAAAACCCCATACTCTGACTGTTGGGGATTGAGTTTAGCGAGTTTTTCCAAAGGTTCAATCACAGCTTGAATATCCGCTGGTTTCACTTCCCCTCGGCTTTTTTGACTCAACAAACTGAGACGTGCTTGCAAAAGTCCCTTGAGTGCAGTTTGATTTTCTGTATCTTTCTGTAAAACTAATTCATAACCCCGAACTTGATCTTCCAGTTTTGACTTTTGCTCCGATAAAGATATTTTAGGGTCAGCAGTGGGCTGATTTTGTGGAGATGATTGGGGTTTATTAATCGCTGTAAGGATGGGTATAATAGAGACCCCTACAAAAGCAACAACAGCGAAAGCTAACACTACCCTAACTATCCAGCGATTACGCGATTCAGACACAATATTATTCTGCTCCTCAATGGTAATGAAATTAATGGCAAAGTTAAAAATTTCCAAAACTTTGCGGAATACGGTCATTTGTCTGTGAATTTTATAACAAATAAATATCTATCCTGCTAAAGTAAGTGATGACTTTAGGAAGACCCGTCCGAATTATCGCTATGCTATGCTTCCGATAGCGTAGCTTGGCGTAAGCCATAACTGGATTAAAGCCGCTAAATTGCACATTTAGTGTATAAATGTGGGATTCTGCGTCTTGATTTTCGTACAGAGCATTAAGGGAGTAGCCAGATTAAAAAGAAATATACTTTAATCAGCTACACACTGGCTCTTTTCCTTTGTCTTTATTAAATCCCACAATGGGGTATGTCTTGTGCCGCAAGGAGTTTTTATGAATTCCGACCTGATGCCGTCTTCTGAATCCGCAAATTTCACAGCCTCTAACCAAGGCATAAAAGAGATTGAACCCCCTGTTAGTGCTAATACATTAGCAGACCAATCCTCTAAACTGGAAAGTTCTCTCACTGACTCTAGCAAACCTGACTCTAATGGACATTTGGCTAATCGAGAACAACCAATTCCACCTCCTAGCGAACCGACTCAATACCGAGCTATTGGGTTAATTCGCGGGTGTTACCATGCTAGTGATGAACAGTTTACCCAAGGAACATTAATCACAAAAGATGGGGTTGAACTTAATGCCGTCCTCTTAGGTCGGATTATGAGTTTAGTCAAAAATCACTTAGACCTAGAAACAGAACATCTATGGGTAGTTTATCCCCGCACTAGACAAGAAAATGACGCATTGCACCTGCAAATTGTTGGTGTTTGGGAACCAGAAAATCTGGCGAAATATGAACTATATGAAGCTGGTACAGATTCGACAGCAGTTTCTGATAACGGTAGGGTAGCGTTAAGCATTAATCCAAAACCCTCATCAGCAGTTCCTGATGGTGGTTTTTCTGTGCGTGGTGAGGTAGTTTACCAGTCCTTTGACGAAAAGAGTTTGGTTGTGAAAATCAAACAAGCTCCCCGTAAACCTACTGATAAAGCTAAATATTTTAAGTTGAAACTCAAGGGCGTATTAACCACCAAAGCTGTGGGTAAGTTCTGGGACTTCAATGTTAAACGGGAGGCTGACGCATTAGTAATAGTTAATGCCGAAGCGATCGCCGATTTACCCAAAAAACGCCGACCACCCTTCAAAGGAGCGCCTCGTGGTGCCGGTGGTGGTGGTAGAAAGCCATTCCCTCCTAGACGCAATGGAGAAGCCCCACGTCCCATTAGAAAGACAGCAGGTGATGCCACCACAGTCATCACCAAACCTGTGCCAAAAACCCCCACTCCTAAGCCGGTTAAAAAGCCTAAACTTGGGGATTAGGTAATTAGTCAGTTGTTAGTTGTCAGTTGTCAGTGGATAATTTTCTTTCTCCTGACTTCTAACTCCTGAACCCCTGAATGGGCGCAGGCCCTGCGCCCCTACCTCCTGAACTCCTCATCTTAAAATTCCGTCCAACGGTCTTGAGGTAAAAAAGAACGCTCCATAGGAATTGGGGCTACTGGTTCAGTGAGAGTAAATTTCCCTTCAGTAATCCATTGTTTTAACTCTTGGGCTACTTGTCGGGAAAGAAACAAACTAGCTAAAGAGGCTACTCGTACAGTCCTGCCTTCAATAGTGATACGTCCAGATTTAAGTTGAGCGTAACTCACTAAACCGAAAGTAGGACGGACACGACGAGGAATTGAAAAATCTACAATTGGTGCTACTAAGTCTTTGTCTTGGACAGCACAGCGTTCTACCACACCAGTATTTAAAACTGGCAGTGGTACACCTACACCCATCATTAAAGATGGTCCATAGCTTTTAAAATAACAACCTCGTATCCATCGCGCGTCCATTTGTTTAGCATCACCAATTAACGCTAAAGTTGCCGATGGTCCAATAGGTGTCCGATTTTCTAAACGCTTTTGCAAGGGAAAATGTTGTGTCCCTTCCCAAGCTACATAACCAATACCCCCTGCGAGAAAGATCCTCGTCCCAATCCCCACAAGTTGTAAATCGGGATCATTGAGGAGGGGTGACAGTGAACCAGGGTTAGAATAGACCGCATTCCCCACACGGGGTTGCAATGGTCCTAAGTAGGTATGCAGTGGGCGATCGCCTCCATTCACCCCAACAATAAAATTTTGATAAAGATTGCGCGGATTAAATAAATAAAACTGATTGATAGTGTCACGGGTAACGGTGGTTTCAAATGTGGCTCTAGGGTAGCAATCGGTAACTTGTCCCATAGCGCGAACTTGGATAGATTTACCGGCAATTAAATCCTCAATTACATGACCACCACCACGTTCCCGCACTTCTTCCCCATCTAGGGAATCAACTGGACAACTAGCACCCAAGTATAAATCTACCGCCCCAAAACCAGCATAAGCTGGAACTCCGTCCAACCAGCAACGCCGAATTTTAATCGGTGGGTCAGTATGTCCTAAGTTAATAATTGCACCACTTGATTCCATCGGCTCAAATGTGCCAGTGGTAATTACATCTACTTCTTTAGCGGTTTTAGCAACACCAATTTCAGCAACTCGCGCTTTTAACTCTTCAACCGTCCAGACTACCGCCCGTTTTCGGCTGATTTTCTCATTAATTTCCGCAATTGTTCGCATTTTAAATTTATTTGAAGGACTATCGGTACACTGGGGGCGTTGACGATAGCCTGCGTAACGACGAGGGAGTAATTTTTAAGACCGTATTCTAAACGGAAAAGTGTCAATCCTCTACTCTGAGTTTAACGGAATCAGCATGGGAAGGTAGACCTTCTGTAGTTGCTAAGATGTCAATGGCAGATGCCACTTTTTCCAAGGCAGTTTGTGAGTATTGAATAATACTTGAGTGTTTTAAAAATGTTTCTACCCCTAAAGCGGAAGCATAACGGGCAGCACCAGAAGTAGGTAAGGTATGGTTAGGACCCGCCAAATAGTCGCCTACAGCTTCAGGTGTGGAACTACCCAGGAATATTGCCCCAGCATGGCGAATCTGGTTAATTAAAGCCCAAGGATCGGCAACTTCTAATTCTAGGTGTTCTGGTGCAAACTCGTTGGAAAGTTCGGCTGCTGCTGCGAGGGATTCTACCACCACAATTAAACCATAATGGGCGATCGCCTTTTCCGTATCTATCCGCCGTGGGTGATCTACCAATTGTCTTTCCACCGCCATTTGCACTTTTTTCGCCAACCCCGCATCCGTTGTCAGCAAAATCGCTGCCGCCATCGGATCATGTTCTGCTTGGGCTAATAAGTCCGCCGCCACATAAGCAGGATTAGCTGTTTCATCAGCAATTACCAGCACTTCGCTAGGACCTGCTAAAGAATCAATGCCCACAGTTCCGTAAACTAACTTTTTAGCCAAGGTGACATAAATATTACCAGGTCCGGTAATCACATTGACTTTGGGGATAGTTTCCGTGCCATAGGCTAAAGCTGCGATGGCTTGAGCGCCCCCCACACGGTAAATTTCCTGAACTCCTGCTTCTTGGGCCGCTACCAAAACCGCAGGATTCACCATTTTACCGCCTCTAACTGGTGTCACCATCACTACACGAGGGACACCTGCCACTTTTGCGGGAATGGCATTCATTAACACTGTACTGGGATAACAAGCCCGACCGCCTGGTATATATAAACCTGCTCGATCTACCGGGGTGTAGCGTTTGCCTAAAACTACTTCATCATCGCCAAATTGTACCCAGCTTTTGGGGATACGCTGACTGTGAAAAGCCTCTATTTTTTGGCAAGCTAGTCGAATCGCCTGGAGCAAATCCTTGGATACCTGTTGGTAGGCTGCATCCAGTTCTGATCCTGTTACCTTGAGTTCTTCTGCTTTCAGAATTTGGTGATCAAATTCGGCTGTATAATGTAGTACAGCCTTATCGCCTTGGCGCTTCACCGCTTGCAACACTTCGCGGACTGTTGCTTCTTTATGAAGTACCTGTTCATCCTGGGTGCGATCGCAGATTCGTTGAAGTTCTGATCTAACGTCTGCCTGCTGAGTAATAATTCGCAGCATGGAATAATGACAATACCAAATTTTACAATATTCGCAAAACAAGAACTACTTGGGCTTTTTACCGGCTACGACAACATCGCGTTAGTAGAACAACCATTCAAAATAGCTAAAAAGCCTAAAATATCAGCTTTTTGACTTTTGACTTTTAACTTTCGACTTCCGTTTTGCCGTGTTAGGGGATCAAGCTGAATGTAATTCTCTTCTCTAGCTTAACCTGGATTTTTTTGATACTACTTTATAAAATTCAGACAGCCTGAGAAATTTAATATCCCAGAAGTCTGAATTTGGGGAACTGATCTGGTTTCTTTGTCAGTAAATCATTTTAATCTATTTTTTCAGGCTCACGCATCAGCTTTTCCGCCCAAATAAAATATTTTTTTTCAGAAACTATCACATTAGCGAAAATAATGCTATATTTATTAAACCTAGTAGTGTGTGTACATAATTAATAGTCTTTTTTGGAATTACTGTGGCGAATACAAAGTCTGCTCTTAAACGCGCACAAATCGCAGAACGTAACCGACTGCGTAACAAAGCATATAAATCAGCCGTGAGAACGCTGATGAAAAAATACTTTAGTTCTGTGGAAGCTTGTGCTGTCAACCCGACAACAGAACTCAAGCAGGAAGTGGAAGCGAGAATGTCCGAAGCTTACAGCAAAATTGATAAAGCTGTAAAAACTGGCGTGCTGCATCCCAACAATGGAGCCAGAAAAAAGTCAAGATTGGCTCATAAACACAAAACCCTTACCGCTTAGTCAATAGTTCAGTGGTCAAGAGATTTTGGATTTTGGATTTACGATTTTGGATTTACTTCTACCCTCAAGTGTGGAGACTGATGATTTTAGATTGGTGACTTTGGATTAATTCCGCTCTCTCATGGCGGATCTTGTCCCAAAAATTCTCAATCCAAAATCTAAAATCCAAAATCTAAAATTTTTCACCAACAAGCCATGCAACTTATAGATACCCACGTACACATTAACTTTGACATCTTTCAGCCAGATTTAGCAGCCGTGCGTTCCCGGTGGCAAGAAGCAGGAGTAGTGCGATTAGTCCACTCCTGTGTTCACCCCCAGGAATTTGCGAGCATTCAAGCTATAGCAGAGCAGTTTCCTGAACTTAGTTTTGCTGTAGGGCTGCATCCTCTAGATGCTCATAAATGGGATCAGCAAACAGCTACCCAAATCAAGTCTTTAGCCAGTTCTCATTCCCAAGTGGTAGCCATTGGGGAAATGGGGTTGGATTTCTACAAAGCAGATAACTATGAGCATCAACATCAAGTATTTGCATCACAATTAGCGATCGCTTGTGAACTCAATTTACCAGTGATCATCCATTGTCGTGATGCTGCACCTGCTGTCAGAGACGTACTGCAAAAATGGCGGGACTTGCATGGAGAAAGAGTACGGGGTGTCATGCACTGCTGGGGAGGGACACCAGAAGAAACTCAATGGTTTCTGGATTTAGGTTTCTATATTAGCTTCAGCGGCACTGTTACCTTCAAGAATGCTCAAACTATTCAAGCGAGCGCGGCTATGGTGGACAGCGATCGCTTGCTGATAGAAACAGATTGTCCATTTCTGTCACCCGTACCTAAACGAGGTGAAAAACGCAATGAACCAGCCTATGTTCGCTATGTAGCGGAAGCACTAGCAAAACTACGAGCCGAAACAATAGAAGAAATTGCCCAGAAAACCACCCAAAATGCCTGTAGATTATTCGGTCTATCATTATAAATGATCATCAAATCTTTAGCATTAGCAATGATTTAACTTATAAGATCCAAACGGAGGATAAAAATGTGCTAAAATTAATCCCTCCAAAACATTTAGGTCAAGCCATAATGGTAAAGGAAGGATAATAATTCCTAAAGCTCAATTTGTGCTGTTATCAACCCGATATTAGCCAGTTTGAGAGTTTGTGGTTTTAGCCCGCTTAATCAATCGAAGCGACCCAGATCTAAAATCCAACATTGTCTGCCCATCCACTTAAATCTCTACAAACGGATGCTCTCAATAGATCACAAGCATTGGCAACCAAGGTTTCACTGGAAAAAACTTGAAAAGGTAGAAACGGCAATCCTTTGGTATATCAAACCTATAGAAAATCGTTAAAAGTAATTGTCCACCCCAGACAATCATAGCAATATCAAATCCATAGTGCAGCCTTAAACACAACGTTGCCCTATCGAATCCTACTCCGGTTTCAGTCCCCAGTTTTGGGAATCCACAACCAGGACCAAGTGTGAGGTGTAAAAGGTGAAAAAGTGTGAAGTAGAAAGAAATTTTAGGGCTAACGCGACTGTTGCGCTATCAGTCAAAAATCTAGCAGCCAACTATTGTCAAGCTTATGGACTTCATACCTTTGGACTCATATTCTAGCACAAAGCCTTCATGGCAGACTCGCAGCTATGGCTGCGCCACGCAAGCTATCGGCTTCCTTTAAAGTTTAACCAGGTTGATAAAGGTAAAGGCATGACTAACGACGACAAATACATGGAATCCGCCTTTCTGTTACCCGACTTGATTGAAATTCAGCGTTCTAGTTTTCGCTGGTTTCTAGAAGAAGGGCTAATAGAAGAACTGAATTCTTTTAGTCCAATTACAGACTACACTGGCAAATTAGAACTGCACTTTTTAGGTAATAACTATAAACTCAAAGAACCTAAATACAGCGTTGAAGAATCCAAGCGGAGAGACAGCACCTATGCAGTGCAAATGTATGTTCCTACCCGTCTACTGAACAAAGAAACAGGAGACATTAAAGAACAAGAAGTATTCATTGGTGATCTGCCCTTGATGACAGATAGAGGCACATTTATCATTAATGGAGCCGAGCGTGTCATTGTCAATCAGATTGTGCGATCGCCTGGAGTTTACTATAAATCAGAAATTGATAAAAACGGAAGACGTACCTATTCCGCCAGCTTAATTCCTAACCGGGGCGCATGGCTCAAATTTGAAACAGATCGTAATGACCTAGTTTGGGTACGGATAGATAAAACCCGGAAACTATCAGCCCAGGTACTTCTGAAAGCACTGGGATTATCCGACAACGAAATTTTTGATGCCCTGCGCCATCCAGAATACTTCCAAAAAACCATAGAAAAAGAAGGGCAATTTTCCGAAGAAGAAGCCCTAATGGAATTATATCGAAAACTTCGTCCCGGTGAACCACCTACAGTTTTAGGTGGACAACAGCTTTTAGACTCCCGCTTCTTTGATCCTAAACGCTATGACCTGGGAAAAGTTGGTCGTTATAAACTCAACAAAAAACTTCGTCTTTCCGCCCCCGACACCATGCGCGTCCTTACCCCTGGGGACATTCTCGCTGCCATTGATTACCTCATTAACCTAGAATACGATATCGGTAGTATTGATGACATTGACCACCTCGGAAATCGCCGAGTCAGAAGCGTTGGGGAATTACTGCAAAACCAAGTCAGAGTAGGGTTAAACCGCCTAGAAAGAATTATTCGAGAACGGATGACCGTATCCGATGCCGAAGTTCTGACTCCCGCATCCCTAGTTAACCCCAAACCCTTAGTAGCAGCCATCAAAGAATTCTTTGGTTCAAGCCAACTAAGTCAATTCATGGATCAAACCAACCCCCTAGCGGAATTGACCCATAAACGCCGCCTCAGTGCCTTGGGTCCAGGTGGTCTAACCAGAGAAAGAGCCGGGTTTGCAGTTCGAGATATTCACCCCAGCCACTACGGACGGATTTGTCCCATCGAAACACCAGAAGGACCAAACGCCGGACTCATTGGTTCATTAGCTACCCATGCCCGTGTTAACCTCTACGGTTTTCTAGAAACACCCTTTAGACCAGTAGAAAACGGCAAAGTCTTATTCGATGTTCCGCCCGTCTACATGACAGCAGACGAAGAAGACGACCTCCGCACAGCCACCGGTGACGTTCCCCTAGATGAAAACGGTTACATCAAAGGACCACAAGTACCAGTTCGCTATCGCCAAGACTGGACAACCACCGGACCTGAACAAGTGGATTACGTGGCAGTTTCTCCAGTACAGATAGTCTCAGTAGCTACCAGCATGATTCCTTTCTTGGAACATGACGACGCTAACCGAGCGCTGATGGGTTCTAATATGCAACGCCAAGCTGTACCCCTGTTAAAACCAGAACGCCCCTTAGTGGGAACAGGTTTAGAAGCCCAAGCGGCAAGAGACTCCGGGATGGTGATAGTTTCCCGCACCGATGGCGATGTAGTCTATGTTGATGCCACAGAAATTCGTGTCCGCGCCAGTGGTCAGTTGTCAGCAGCCAGTGGTAGCCAAGTTATTGAAAAAGGCCAAGAACTTAAATACAAACTTTCCAAATACCAACGTTCTAACCAAGATACCTGCTTAAATCAGAAACCATTGGTGAGAATCGGCGAAAAAGTCGTTGCCGGTCAGGTATTGGCAGATGGTTCCTCTACAGAAGGTGGAGAACTGGCATTAGGACAAAACATCGTTGTCGCCTATATGCCTTGGGAAGGTTACAACTACGAAGATGCGATTCTCATTTCCGAGCGCTTGGTGCAGGAAGATGTTTATACCTCAATCCACATCGAAAAATACGAAATCGAGGCGCGACAAACTAAACTCGGACCCGAAGAAATCACCAGAGAAATTCCCAACGTCGGTGAAGATGCCCTCAGACAATTAGATGAACAAGGGATTATTCGGATTGGGGCATGGGTAGATGCTGGAGATATTCTCGTTGGTAAAGTCACTCCCAAAGGTGAATCAGACCAACCCCCAGAAGAAAAACTGCTCCGGGCTATCTTTGGTGAAAAAGCCCGCGATGTCCGCGACAACTCTCTGCGAGTTCCCAATGGTGAAAAAGGTCGGGTAGTTGATGTCCGGTTATTCACCCGTGAACAAGGTGATGAACTGCCACCAGGGGCAAATATGGTGGTTCGGGTTTATGTAGCTCAAAAGCGCAAAATCCAAGTGGGTGACAAAATGGCTGGGAGACATGGTAACAAAGGGATCATTTCCCGGATTTTGCCTGCTGAAGATATGCCCTATTTAGCCGATGGTTCACCAGTAGATATTGTTCTCAATCCCTTGGGTGTACCTAGCCGGATGAACGTCGGTCAGGTGTTTGAATGTTTGCTAGGTTGGGCTGGTCATAATTTGGGAGTCAGGTTCAAAATTACTCCTTTCGACGAAATGTACGGGGAAGAAACTTCCCGTCGCCTAGTTCACGGCAAACTCCAAGAAGCCAGAGACGAAACTGCTAAGGATTGGGTCTATAACCCCGACAATGCCGGGAAAATCATGGTTTATGACGGTCGCACGGGCGAACCCTTTGACCGGGCTATTACTGTCGGTGTTGCCTATATGCTCAAACTCGTGCATTTGGTTGATGACAAGATTCACGCTCGTTCCACAGGTCCCTACTCTTTGGTGACTCAGCAACCTTTGGGTGGTAAGGCTCAACAGGGTGGGCAAAGATTTGGAGAAATGGAAGTTTGGGCATTGGAGGCTTTCGGTGCTGCTTATACCTTGCAGGAGTTGTTAACAGTTAAGTCCGATGATATGCAGGGACGGAATGAGGCTCTGAATGCCATTGTCAAAGGCAAAGCTATTCCCCGTCCTGGTACTCCTGAATCCTTCAAGGTATTGATGCGCGAGTTGCAGTCTTTGGGCTTAGATATTGCGGTGCATAAGGTAGAAACTCAAGCAGATGGTAGTTCTTTGGATGTGGAGGTAGACCTGATGGCAGATCAAGCTGCTCGACGGACACCACCTAGACCCACCTATGAGTCGCTTTCCCGTGAATCTTTGGAAGGAGATGATTAGTGAGGCAGGGGAGGTAGGGGAGGTAGGGGAGGTAGGGGGAGGTAGGGGAAGGTAGGGGAGGTAGGGGAGGTAGGGAAGGTAGGGGAGGTAGGGGAGGTAGGGGAGGTAGAGGAAGGTAGGGGAGGTAGAGGAGAATATTTTTACTCTTGCCCCCAACTCCCCCAACTCCCCCCACTCCCCCCACTCCCCCACTCCCCCACTCCCCCAACTCCTGACTTCTGTTTATTAATTTTTAATTCTCATGAGATCCCCCCAAAATAATCAATTTGACTACGTAAAAATTGGTATAGCTTCGCCAGAACGCATCCGCCAGTGGGGTGAGCGTACCTTGCCTAATGGACAACTCGTAGGTGAAGTTACCAAGCCAGAAACTATTAATTACCGGACTCTCAAGCCTGAGATGGATGGGTTGTTTTGTGAACGGATTTTCGGACCAGCTAAGGATTGGGAGTGCCATTGTGGTAAGTATAAGCGGGTGCGCCATAGAGGGATTGTGTGCGAGCGCTGTGGTGTAGAAGTAACAGAATCCCGCGTCCGTCGTCACAGGATGGGTTTTATTAAGTTGGCTGCCCCGGTGGCTCATGTTTGGTATCTCAAGGGGATTCCTAGCTATATTGCGATTCTCCTGGATATGCCGCTGCGGGATGTGGAGCAGATTGTTTATTTCAACTCTTACTGTGTTTTAGCGCCTGGTAACGCGGATACTCTCAGTTACAAACAACTGTTGAGTGAAGACCAGTGGCTAGAAATTGAGGATGCTATCTACAGTGAAGATTCCCAGTTAGAGGGTGTGGAAGTGGGCATTGGGGCTGAGGCTCTGTTGCGGTTGTTGGCGGATATTAATTTGGAGCAGGAGGCGGAAAGCCTGCGGGAAGAAATTGAGAAAGCCAAGGGACAGAAACGGGCGAAGTTAATTAAACGGCTGCGGGTGATTGATAATTTCATCGCTACCGGTTCGCACCCAGAATGGATGGTGATGGAAATTATCCCCGTGATTCCCCCAGATTTGCGCCCGATGGTGCAGTTGGATGGGGGGCGGTTTGCGACAAGCGATTTGAATGATTTGTATCGCCGGGTAATTAATCGCAACAACCGTTTGGCTAGGCTTCAGGAAATTCTCGCCCCGGAGATTATTGTCCGTAACGAGAAACGGATGCTGCAAGAGGCTGTGGATGCTTTGATTGATAATGGTCGCCGGGGACGGACGGTGGTGGGGGCTAATAACCGCCCGCTGAAGTCGTTGTCGGATATTATTGAGGGCAAACAAGGACGGTTCCGGCAAAACCTGTTGGGGAAACGGGTGGACTATTCAGGGCGATCGGTAATTGTGGTCGGACCAAAGCTGAAGATTCACCAGTGTGGACTGCCACGAGAGATGGCGATTGAGTTGTTCCAGCCCTTTGTAATCAATCGTTTGATTCGGTCGGGGATGGTGAATAATATCAAGGCGGCGAAGAAGCTGATTTCTCGTAATGATCCCAGTGTGTGGGATGTGTTGCAGGAGGTGATTGAGGGACATCCGGTGATGTTAAACCGAGCGCCGACGCTGCACCGCTTGGGGATTCAGGCTTTTGAACCGATTTTGGTGGAAGGAAGAGCGATTCAATTACATCCTTTGGTGTGTCCGGCTTTTAATGCTGACTTTGACGGTGACCAAATGGCGGTTCACGTGCCGTTGTCCTTGGAGAGTCAGGCGGAGGCGCGGTTGTTGATGTTGGCTTCTAATAATATTTTGTCACCGGCAACGGGTAAACCGATTGTCACTCCTAGCCAAGATATGGTGTTGGGGGCGTATTATCTGACGGCGGAAAATCCCAATGCAACGAAGGGGGCAGGTAAGTATTTCTCGTCTCTGGATGATGTAATTATGGCTTATGAGGCGCAGCAGGTGGAACTTCATGCCTATATTTACGTGCGCTTTGATGGGGAAATTGATTCGGGTGAACCGGATACTGAACCTTTGGAAGTGATTGAGGACAAGGATGCTAAGGGTAGGGTGACAAGTCGCACCCTAATCTATAAGTTCCGCCGGGTACGGGAAGATGGTCAGGGAAATTTGATTTCTCAGTACATTTATACGACTCCTGGCAGGGCGATTTATAACAAGGCGATTCAGGAAGCGATAGACGCTTAGGGAGTAGGGGAGGTAGGGGAGGTAGGGATGTAGGGGAGGTAGGGGAGGTGGGGGAGGTAGGGATGTAGGGGAGGTAGGGGAGGTAGGGATGTAGGGGAGGTAGGGATGTAGGGGAGGTAGGGATGTAGGGGAGGTAGGGATGTAGGGGAG